>JAWXBX010000369.1:0-4127 GCA_034440415.1 Gemmatimonadota bacterium
GCTTACCCTCGTGGCAGCGGGCGAGCACCTTACCCTCGCCGGCGCCGGACCGGCGGCCAGCGTTGTGCGCATCGGGCCCGACGAATTCTTCGCTGACGATCCCGCCGTCGCGCCATTCCCGATTCGATTCCGCTTCCTGTCGGATGGCGCCGTGGAGTTGCTGAGCGGTGGACGGTGGTTCCGTCGCCCCGGCCTCGCGCTGCCAGGGAGTGCGCCGCCGGCGCCCTGGCTGGCCTATCCGGGGCACTATCGCGCCCAGCTGCCCTACTACAGCAATTATCGCGTTGTGATCCGGCAGGGAGTGCTGCTGCTGCTGACGCCCGAGGGGTATGAGGAGACGCTGGTGCCACTCGGGCATGGCGAGTTTCGCGTGGGACAGGCTGTCCGCTCGCCGGAGCGTCTCAGGTTCGGCGAAATCGTCAGCGGGCGGGCGCTGCGGCTCAACCTCTCCGGGACGGAGTACTACCGGACCACGACGCCCTAGGCACCCGAGCGACGTTCCAGGACGATCAAGTCGCCCGCCACCTCCACCAGGTCGCGCGGCAGGAACGGGCGCGCGACGATCGTGAGGCCCCGGGCCCGGCACCGGGCCGCCAGCAGCGGGTCGGCGGTCGTGATGATGACCCGCTGGTCCGCCCGGCTGCTGAGCTGATCGGCGACCAGCACCTTGCCGTCGGCTGACAGCGCACCCTCGACCACAACCACCCGCCACGCCCGCGCGGCGAGTCGTGCCGCGATGTCCGCCCCCGTGCGAACAACCTCAACCTGATATCCCGCCGGCTCGAACAGCGCCCGGACGACCAGCTCGGTGCCCGGGTCGTTGTCCAGCACCAGGACGGCGCGATTCACCAGTGGCACCGTCGGCACCGTGCGCACCGCCTCCCGCTCATCGCCCGCCAGCGGGAGGGAGAACCAGAACTCCGCTCCGCCGTCCCGCACCGGCTGGTAGGCCAGGCGACCGCCGTGCGACTCGATGATCCGGAAGCTCAGCGAAAGGCCGAGCCCGGTGCCTTCACCCGGCTCCTTGGTCGTGAAGAACGGGGTGAAGAGCTGGGGCACAAGTTCCCCGGGAACACCCGGGCCGGTATCCCGCACCCGCACCACGACGCGCCCGCTCTCGCGGGCGCAGATGAGCGTGACCCGCCGACGTTGCCCCGGCGGAAGGACCCGGACGGCGTGACCCGCGTTCGTGATCAGATTGAGCAGCACCTGCTGCAGCTCGTCGCCGTTGCCCCGGACCGGCAACGGCTCGTCCAACCGGTCCTGAACCAGCTCGGTGCCGTGCAGGTGCAGTTCGTAGCCCAGCAGCAGCGCGCTTCGACCGATGGTATCACTGAGATCAACCAGTGCATCGCCCGGCGCGGTCTTCCGGGCAAAGGTGAGCAGGTTCCGGACGATCCGTCCGGCCCGCTCGGCCTGCTCGTGAATCACCCGGAGATGCTCCGCCTCAGCGGATGCCGGGCCCACCCGCTCCTGCAGGAACTCCGCGAGCCCCGCGATCGATGTGAGCGGATTGTTGATCTCATGCGCCACGCCGGAAACCAGCTGGCCGACGGCGGCGAGCTTTTCGCTCTGGATCAGCTGGCTCTCCAGCGCCCGCTGCTCCGTCACGTCCTCAACCAGCACGACGACCGCCGCGCCGCTCTGCGCCGCCGACATCGGGGCAGCCGTCAGTCGCAGGATCCGCTGCGTCGTCGTGCTGGGCAGCGTGAGCGGCGCGGGCCGCTCGCCCCGCCGCGCCGTGTCGATCAGGTGGCCCTCGCCCTCGGCTGCGCCCACGACCGTGGTCCAGAACGGCCGGCCCAGGAGCGCGGGCGCCGGCACATCCACCAGCCGGGCCAACGCCGCGTTGCCCCGCGAAATTCTGCCCGCCGCGTCCAGCACGGCGATGCCCTCGGTGAGCGCATTGAACGCCGTCTCCCACTCATCCTTGGCCTGCCGCACCATCTCGAACAGGCGGCTGTTCGCCAGTACCACCGCCACGTGGGTGGCGACCGTTGACAGCAGCCAGAGATCTTCGGTCGAGTACCCGCCCTGGCGCCGGTCGGCCACGGCGAGGACCCCCATTGTGAGCCCATGTGCCCGAAGTGGAGCTGCGGCGCCGCTCGCGGCATGATGCCCCGGCAGCAGGAGTCGAGGTGTGTCCTCGCTGCTGCCACTCACCTCGATGCGTTCGGTCGTGATGGCGCGGAGGACGAGCGAGAGCGGGGTATCGGGCACCGTAGCGCCGAGCGAGCCCGCCAGCACCCCCTCCGCGGCGGCGATGAGCAGCACCCCGTCGCTCTCCCGCATCAGCGCGACAGCGGCCCCCTCGGCGTTGAGGAAGCGCATGACATACTTCGCCACCCGAGACGCGATTCGCTCGCTCTGGAGCGATTCGGCCAGGACATAGCTCAACTCCTGGAGCGAGAAGATCTCGTTGATCCGGCGATCGATCTGCCGGGCGAGGATCTGGCGCTCCGCCTCGACCGATACCGCCCGCCGCTCGGCGCTCTGCGACTGCGCGAGAAGAGCGCCGATGCAGATGAGCGCGGTGATGAGGACGGGCAGGGTAGGGGCGCGCGGGAGAAGCAGGGCGAGGATGGCAAGCGCGGCAGCCCCGGCATGCGCCGCCGGCCCCTGGGCTGGCCGGCGCGAGACGAGCCACGACAGCAGCAGGCCCAGGGCGATGGCCCCGAGCGAGAACGCCGTCGGGCCGCGATCCCCGGCGGCTGCGCTGACACCCACAAGGAGCCAGGCTACCGCCGGAGAATGGAGGAGAAGGTCACTCCGGGAAGGCAGAGTGAAACGGCTCACGCTCGGGCTGGGATCCAGGAAGAAGGTGCAGGGGAGTCTACGGGGGTCCACGGACAAGCGCCAACGGGGGGGATTGCCCGGTTTTCCAAAGGGGACTAAACTAGTACGACATTAGTATTGAGAACTCTTCTCAATGGGTTTTTGCCACCCCACTTTTCGGAACTTTCATGTGCTTCCCGTTTCGCTGCTTCCTCCTGCTCCTCGGACTTGCCGGCCCGGTCGGCGTCGCCCACGCCCAGGCTCCCGACTCCCAGCGCACCACGATCGGCGGCTACGGCGAGGTCCACTACACCAACCACTCCGGTGCCAACACTCCGGGCGAGGTGAATTTCAAGCGCTTCATCATCTATTTCGGGCACCAGTTCTCCGATCGGATCACGCTGCGCTCCGAGCTCGAGGTGGAGGATGCCAAGATCGAGGGCGGGGATGCCGGCGGTGAAGTCGCGCTGGAGCAGGCCTACCTGGAATACCAGCTGACCGACGCATTCGCGCTGCGTGCCGGCCTGATGCTTGTTCCGGTGGGGATCATCAACGAGATGCACGAGCCGCCCACCTTCAACGGCGTGGCACGCCCAGATTTCCATCACGACGTGATTCCAACGACCTGGCGCGAGATCGGCATTGGGGCCGCTGGTCGTATTGTGTCGCTGGGTGGGGTGAGTTGGCGCCTGCTGCTGCTCAATGGGATCAAGGCCTCGGGCTTCTCCGGCGCCGAAGGAATTCGCGGGGGCCGGCAGGAGGGCCGGGAGGCCAGCTTTGCCAATCCCTCACTGACGGGGCGCCTGGAGTACGGCCGGCCAGGACTCAAGGTTGGCGGTTCGGTCTGGCTTGGCGGCAGCGCCAACCAGGATTCCCTCGTCGGCACCGGCAGCTTCGATGCGCCAGTGAGCGTCCTGTCGGCCGATGCCCGCTACGACGTCGGTGCGTTCCAGTTCCGGGGTGAAGTCGCCCGGGTTACGGTCGCCGATGCCGACAAGATCAATACGGCCTTCGGGACGGATGTGGGCAGCCGGATCGAGGGAGGTTATCTCGAGGCCGGTGCCAATCTTCTCGCCTGGCTGGCCCCCGCTTCACGTCAGCGCCTGGTCGCCTTCGCCCGGCACGAACGTTACGATACCCACGCCGACGTTCCGACCGGTACCGCGCGAAATCCGGCCTATGCCCGTCGCGTCACCACCGTTGGTCTGACCTACAAGCCGCTGTGGAACGTGGCCTTCAAGGGCGACTACCAGCTGGTTCGCACCCCGGCCGGCGTGGGTGAGGGCGAGATCCTGAGCTTCGGCGTCGGTTACCAGTTCTGAAATGCCGGGAACAGGGGACAGGGAACGGGA
>JAWXBX010000370.1:0-3839 GCA_034440415.1 Gemmatimonadota bacterium
CCACGCCGTGCCCGCGATGTCGATGTGCACCCACGGATATCCGCTCACGAATTCGCGCAGGAACCACCCCGCGGAAATGCTGCCGGCGGGCCGCCCCCCGGAATTCTTCATGTCGGCAATCTCGGACTTGATCAGGTCGTGATACTCCTCCCACAGCGGCAGCGGCCAGACCCGCTCGCCGGATCGCTCCCCCGCCCGTTGCACCTCCGCGAGCAGGGCGTCGTCGGTGCCCATGATGCCGGCAGCCGAGTGCCCCAGCGCCACCACCACGGCCCCGGTAAGCGTCGCCGCATCGAGCACGCAGGCCGGGTTGTACCGCCGGGCCCACGAAAGGGCGTCGCACAGAATCAACCGCCCCTCCGCGTCGGTGTTGATGATCTCGATGGTCTTGCCGAGGTGGCTCTTCACCACGTCGCCCGGCTTCACCGCCGTCCCGCTCGGCATGTTCTCCGTCGAGGGGATCAGGCCGATGACGTTGAGCTTCGGCTTGAGCCGGCCCAGCATTTCAAAGGCGCCGAGGACCGCGGCCGCCCCGGACATGTCGTACTTCATGTCTTCCATCTTGTCGGCGGGCTTGATCGAGATCCCACCGGTGTCGAATGTGACGCCCTTCCCCACCAGGACCACCGGTGCGCCGGTCCCGCCCTTGTATTCAAGGATGATGAAGCGGGGCTCGACGACGCTACCCTGTGCCACGCAGAGCAGGCCGCCCATCCCCTCCTTCCGGATCGCGGCGAGGTCGAGCACCGTGATATCGATGCCGTGGCGCGCGCCGAGCGCCTGGGCCATCTCTGCCAGGTACGGCGGCGTGCAGGTGTTGCCCGGCAGGACCTGCAGGTCGCGAGTGACCGTCTGCCCTGCCCCGATTGCCGCGCCGACCGCGTGCCCCGCGGTCATTTCCGCGGTGTCCTCAGGCGCGAGAATCTCGGCCCGCTCCAGTGCGGGCTTCTTTTCTTCGGGCGGCAGCTTGAGTTCGGCGAAATGCCAGGCACCAAACGCCAGGCCCTCCCCCAGCAGCTGGCCGGCATCCCGGGGCGGGATCGCGCCGCGTCCTTCCGGGGTCAGGTGCAGGGCGAATGTCGCCACACCGATCGTCCGGGCCCGCTTCGCGGCGGCGGCGGCGGCCCGTCGGAGCGAGGTGCGGCCTACCTCGGCGCTCTTCCCGACCCCAAGCAGCAGGATCCGCGCGGCGGCACCGACCGGGTGCAGCAGCGCTGATTCATCCTTTTTGCCGGTGAAGTCCCCCGAGGCAAACAGGCGGCCGAGCGCTCCGTCAGTCTGGGTATCCAGCGCGACCAATGAGGCCGGAAGCGCACCGCTGGGTACGACCACCGCGAGCAACGGGGTCGGGTGACCGGCGGGGGCCGAGGAGAGCACGGTGGTGGCGAAGGGCATGGAATCCGGGAGGTTTGGAAGCGGTTGGCGGGGCTGGGGCAATCAGCGTCGACGGCGCACGGTGCGGTACTCGAGATTCACCGGCCCAATATACTCCGCCCGCGGACGCAGCAGGCGGTCGTCACCGTACTGCTCAAGGATGTGGGCCACCCACCCGCTCATCCGGCTGACCGCGAAGAGTGCGGTGAACAGGTCGGTGGGCACTCCGACGGACCGATAGATCGGGGCGAGGTAGAAATCGACGATCGCATGCTGGCCCGCGTCCCGGTGCGCGACGCGCTCCAGCTCACGGGCAGTCCGGAAGAGCGACCAGTTCCCGGTACGCTGGCACTCGGTCTCCGCCAGGGCCCGCAGCAGCCCGGTGCGAGGGTCTTCCCCGGTGTAGACCACGTGTCCGAATCCCGGGATCTTCTTCTTTTGTGCGATCCGATCGCGGACCCACAACTCCACCCCCTCCGGTCCGCCGATCTCCTCGAGCGCCATCATCACATTGCGGGTGTGCCATCCATGGCGTGGCCCCGCCAGCGCCGAGACCGCGGTCAGCACGCCGCCAAAGACGTCGGCACCGGTCGAGGCGGTTACCCGTGCCGCAAATGTGGAAGGATTGAGCTCATTGTCCGCCCGAACGATCAGCGCCGTCTCCAGCGCCCGGACGGCCTCATCCGCCGGAGCGTCACCGGTGAGCATCGTCAGGAAATTGGCGACGAAGCCCAGGCTCCGCTTTGGCAGCACGGGACGCTGGCCGGCGCGCAGCCGATGCCACGCGGCCACGATCGTCGGTGTCACGCCAAGCAAGCGGAAACCCTGGGCCAGGGCATCCTCGTGGCCCGGGGGCAGCTTGACCGGATGCTCCAGCGCCAGCACCGCGAGCGCGGCCCGCAGGACCGACATTGCATCCGCCCCCGGAGGCGCTGCCTTCAGGGCGCGGAACACGGCGGGGGAGAGCTTCTGGTGCCGCTTGAGTTCGGCGGAGAACAGCCGCACCTCGGCACTGCTCGGCAGATGGCCGCGCAGCAGCAGGAACGCGGTCTCCTCGAAGGTGGCGTGCTCACCCAGTTCGCGCACGTCATAGCCGCGATACGCCAGCCGGCCGTCGCTGGCCGATAGCTGACAGACACTCGACTGGAGGGCGATCACATTGTCCAGCCCGCGAACGGGCTCGGAGGGCAGGCCAGAGGTCATGCCGGACTCGGTCAGGGATACATGCGGCGCAGGCGCGGGGGGAAACTACCGCGACCACGGTAGGGCGAGCAACGGAGCTTTGGGTGTCAGGCCGGCGGCATGGGCGCAGCGGATGCGATCGTCGCCGCGTCGGCGGGTGCGGCAGCGTATTCCCGGCCGAAGATCCGGATCAGCTCGAAGAAGTACGACAGCGCCAGCGGCCCGATCAGGATCCCCAGCAGTCCGAAGTATCCGACACCGGCAAACGCGCCGATCAGCGTCACCAGCGGATGGATCTGGGCATAGCGCCGGAAGACGGCGGGGCGAACCAGAAGGTCCACATTGCCCACCACGAAAATGCCGACCGCAACCAGCGCAAGCGCCGCGCCCGCGCGCCCGCCGAGGAGCAAGCTCAACGCGCCCGGTCCCCACACCAGCCCCGATCCCACCACGGGAAGAATGGCGAAGACCATCGTCACCAGTCCCCAGAAGACCGCGTTCGACAGGCCCGTAAACCAGAACCCCAGCCCGACGATCGTCCCCTGGATGGCGGCGACGAGGCCGGTACCGATGACGGTGGAGATCGTCACGTCGCGAAACCGGTCTTTCAGCAGGTCGGCGCTGGCGGGGGAAAACGGGATGTACGGCCTCACCTCCGCCCACGCGCGGCCGCCGCTGAGGAGGAGGTAGTAGGTGATGAACAGCGCGATGCTGAGGTTGAGACCCATGCGGGTTGCGGTGCCGAGGAAGCCAAAGGCGGCCGACCCGATCCAGCTCACCAGCTTTTCGCCCACGCCCGCGAGTTTCGGCCCGATCATCACGCCGCCGATCTCGAGGACCTTGATGCGATCGATCAGCGGGCCACTGATGACGCCGCTGGCGATGCTTTGCGCCTGATCGACGACGAGACCGGCAAAGATGACGGAGGGCACAACAATGACGACCAGCGAGAGCAGCACGACCACGCCGGCGGCGGCTCTGGCCGGTATCCGCCGCGTCAGCCAGGCGTGGACGGGGGTGAAGATCACCGTGAGGACCAGCCCACCGATCAGGCCGGAGGCGTAGGGCGCGAGGGCGGCGAGCAGCGCGAGCCCTAACAGAAAGATGACGATCGCGGCGCGATCTCGCGGGAAGATGGGAATGGTCATGGAAGGAGTGTATACCGCCGTCGGCGGTGGGGGGAGGGAAGCGGCCCGGCCCGGGAACGCTGAGCTTGAGGCCAGCCTGCCGTGGGCGGCAGCGTTGATGAACGCACAACGGCCGCCGAGCGATCGGCGGCCGTC
>JAWXBX010000371.1:0-10657 GCA_034440415.1 Gemmatimonadota bacterium
GCACTACCCGGTGCTACCGAGCACCGGGGCCAGCGCCGCTGACCAGGGATCGCCAGCCGTTCGAACGGCAGGCGACCCCTGCTACAGGACCTCCGGATCAGTAGTGGCGGTGGCGTTGAGGGAAACCGCGGCCTGCATCAACGGGCCAGGTTAGGAGGCCGCACTTCTGTGGGAAAACGCGGCGATCTGCAATCGAGTGTGCAATGCCAGCTTTTCCATGACGTTCCGCACGTGGCTCTTGGCCGTGTGGGTCGCGATGTTGAGCCGTTTGGCGATTTCCTTGTTGCTCAGCCCTTCCCCGATGAGCCCGATGACCTCTCGTTCGCGCGAGGTCATCCGCACCGACTCCGCCGCCACCGCTCGGCCCCGCACGAGTGCCTCTTTCGCGATCTGGGAGAAGAGCGTCGAGGTCATTTCGGGCGGCAGCACGTGGGCGCCCTCGGCCACCGCGCGGATCGTGCTGACGAGATCCTCCACCGTGGCCTCCTTGAGGAGGAAGCCGGACACGCCCGCGTTCACGAACTCGAGGATGTCCTCGCGCACCGGCGGGAGGTCCATGATGATGACCTTGGACTGCGGAAACTGCTGCTTTATCGTTTCTGCCACGTGCAGGCTGTCATTATCCCACAACTCGACATCCAGCAGAATCACGTCGGGTTGCACCGTTCTCAGCAACGCGAAGCGGGCACTGGACTCGGCGGCCACAACCTTCACATCCGCCGTCAGCTTCAGCAGGGCCGCCAGCCCTTCGCGAACGAGGCGATTATCCTCGACGAGTGCGACGGAGATCATGCGAATATAAATCCTCTTCTCGGTGGTGCCTGCGGATGTATCGTTCGTTCCCGCCGCGCGGCGCGGCCGGGCTCACAAAACGTACTCGACGATAGGAGAACGACCAACAACCGGAACGACGGTGTCGGACGGCTCACGCTTCACGCCCGTGACTCACGTGACAGCAGCGGGGCCACCAATTGCGCCGAGATGACGGTCAGGAAGTCCCGGTATGCCAGCGGCTTGGCGATGTAGCCGTCACATCCTGCGGCTCGAATGCGCTCCTCATCGCCCTTCATCGCCAGGGCGGTGAGCGCGATGACCGGGATGGCGCGTGTCGCCTCATCCCGCTTGAGCTGCGCAGTCGCTTCGAGGCCGTCCATGCCCGGAAGCTGGATATCCATCAGGATCAGGTCCGGGTGCTCGGCGCGGGCCAACGTGAGCCCGGCCTCGGCATCCACCGCGCAGAGCACGGTATGCCCCGCCGACTGCAGCAGGAATGTCGCCAGCCGCATATTGGTGGCGTTGTCCTCGATGACCAGGATTCGCGCCATGTCAGGCCACCGCGTGGCGGCCCGACATGGCCCGCCGGACTTCGGCGGTAAAGCGGTCCCGGTCGAGGTCGGTCTTTTGCAGGATCGTGGTCACGCAACCGCTCAGCTTGGCGCGATCCTCGGCGGTGAGCTGCTTGGCGGTGACCACCAGGATCGGAATACGGGCCGTGTCGGGATGTTCGTTGAGCGCCTCCACCACGTCGAAGCCGTTCACTTCAGGCATCATCAGGTCGAGCACGATCAGATCCGGCAGCTCCCGCCGCGCCACATCGATGGCCTCACGTCCGCCGTTGGCGCGCAGCACCGCACTGGCGAGGCCCTGGAGACGGACGGCGATCAGCTCCACCGCCTCGGGATCATCATCCACCGCGAGGACGCGGAGCGTCTGGCTCGGCACCAGAGGCAACAGGCCGAGCTCGACGAGCAACTCATACAATTCCTGCCGGGAGATGGGCTTTTGCAAGACCGCCGCGGCGCCGAGCGCGAAGCCCTTTCTGCGATCCGCCACGATCGAAATGATCACGACCGGGATGTGGGTGAGCTCCGGAACCTGCTTGATGCGACTGAGGAATTCCCAGCCGTCCATGTCGGGCAGCAGGATGTCCAGGGTGATCAGCGCCAAGGGCTGCTGCGCCGCGAGAACCAGCGCGGCCTCGGCGGAGGCGGCATGCAGCATCGTGAAGCCCTCCGCCTCGAGTTGCACCCGGATCAGTTCAGCGGACTTGACGTCGTCTTCGACCACCAGCGCGATCCGGGCTCCCGCCAGCGCCCCGAGACGAGAGGCAGCCGGCGCCCTGGCCGGCGTGAGCGCCTCGCCTCCCGGCGGCCGGAGCGGCAGCCAGACCGTGAAGCAGGACCCCTCGCCAACGGCACTTTCCACGGCCACGGTGCCGTCGTGCAATTCGACGAGCTGTTTCACCATGGCCAGGCCCAAGCCCGTGCCCTCGAACCTGCGCGCCAGGCCGCTGTCGATCTGGCTGAACGGCCTGAAGAGTTGTTCCAGCCCCTCAGGCGAAATGCCGATGCCGCTGTCGGTGACACTGATCCAGGTGAATTCCGCGAACTCGGTGTCGGGCAGGGCAAAGGTCCGGCCCCGCATGACGCCGGACAGCCGACCGACGTCGGCCCGTTGGACGCGCCCGGCGCGCAGGATCACCTGGCCGCCCTCGCTGGTGAACTTGACCGCGTTGGACAGCAGGTTGTACACGATCTGCTTGACCTTGCGCGCATCCGCCTGAATCGACCCCAGTTCCTCGGCGGCATGCAGACTCAGCCTGATATGCCGGGTCGCGGCCTTCTCCCTGATGATGGAGAGGCTGTTCGCGAACAACGCCGGCAATTGCACCGTCTCCAGGTCGAGCGTCATCTTGCCGGCTTCCACCTTGGACAGGTCGAGGATGTCGTTGATCAGGGAGAGCAGATGCTTGCCGTTGCCGAAGATGTCGCTGATGAATCCCCGCTGTTGACCGGTCAGCTCGCCGAGCAGCCCGTCCCCGAGCACTTCGGAATTGCCGATGATGGCATTCAGCGGCGTCCTCAGCTCGTGTGACATGTTGGCGAGGAATTCGGACTTCGAGCGGCTCGCGTTTTCCAGCTCGACGTTCTTCTGCTGCAGCGTCTGCTCGAAGCGTTTCCGTTCCGTCACGTCGCGCGCCGCGACGAACACACCCTGCAGCCTCCGGTCCCGGTCGTGGAAGGTGGTCGCGTTATAGGATACCACGGTGAGGTTGCCATCCCGGGCGCGCGCGGTGAGTTCGTAGTTGGTGACTCTGCCTTCGCTCAGCACCCGGTTGATGCCCGCCTCAGCCCGGCCCGGATCGGTGAAGTAGTTCTTGAACGGCGCGCCGATCAACTCGTCACGGGTGCACCCGGTCAGCGCCTCCGTCTGCTTGTTCACGTCGGTAATGATGCCGCGTGGATCGGTGGTCATTATGGCGTCAACGCTGGATTCGATGAGCGAGCGGGTGTAGAAGTGCTGATCGCGCAGCCGCTGGTCCAGCTTGGTCCGCTCCTCTTCGACCTGTTTGCGCGCGGTGTTATCGGTGCCGATCAGCAGGTAGCCGATGATGGCGTCCTGCGCGTCGCGCAGCGCCGTGACGGACACTACCGCCGGAAATCGGCTCCCGTCCTTGCGGATGTAGGTCAGCTCGTAGATGTCCTCGATCCCGCGCGAGGCCTTGAAGACCAGGGTTTCGAATCCCGGCGCAATCTGGGTGGCGAATTCGACGCTCAACGCGGTGGCGCGCGCAATCACTTCCTGCGGATCGGAAATGTGGGCCGGCGTGATCTTGTTCAACACGTCGGCGGCCGCGTAGCCCAGCATCCGCTCGGCGCCGACATTGAAGATCTGGATGACGCCCTTCGCGTCGGTGGCGATACTCGAGAAATTGGCGCTGTTGAAGATCGCGCTCTGGAGGGCCCCCGCCTTGAGCAGTGCTTCTTCCGCCCGCTTCCGCGCCGTGTTGTCGGTGCCGATCAGCAGATAGCCGATGATGGCGCCCTGCGCATCGCGCAGCGCCGTGACGGACACCACCGCCGGGAAGCGGCTCCGGTCCTTGCGGATATAGGTCAGCTCGTAGATATCTTCGATCCCGCGGGAGGCCTTGAAGACCAGCGCCTCAAAGCCGGGCGTGATCGGGGTGCCGAGCTCGACGCTGAGCGCCTTGGCGCGCGCGATCACTTCCTGCGGATCGGAAATGTCGGCCGGCGTGATCTTGTTCAACACCTCGACGGCCGCGTAGCCCAGCATCCGCTCGGCGCCGACGTTGAAGATCTGAATGACACCCTTGGCGTCGGTGGCAATGCTCGAGAAGTTGGCGCTGTTGAAGATCGCGCTCTGCAGGGCCCCCGCTTTCAGCAAATTCTCGGCGTGGCGGACGTCGCTGTTCCCACCGGCCGCTTCAGCAGGGCTCTCATGCGCAGTAGGCATAACGTCCTCGTGTGGCGTAGACCTGATACTCTCTCACTCGAGGAAAGTAGCCAGAGGACTCACCAGCGCCATGGCGCGAACGGCGTACTTCTTCCGGGTCCGCCGTGGGACACCTCCCGCCCCACACCCCACTGAACCAAACACCCCGCTCAAGCCGTGAGGCTCAAGCGGGGCAAGGTGTTACGGCACAGTGGGCCTGAGAGGAGTTGAACCTCTGACCTCACGCTTATCAGGCGTGCGCTCTAACCAACTGAGCTACAGGCCCCGGAAAACGGGGTGGGACACTACCCGGTCAGCGCCGGCTCACGCAACCTGTCGGGGGCACTGGCCCCCGTCCCGGCGGGTGGAACGGGGGTGACTGCGCGGCACGATCGTCCAAGCCGGGCCGGACCTACCTCCGCCGCGGCCGCTCCTCTTCGTCGTCCGCATCGGGATCGAACGTAGGAGGTTCGTCCTCCTCCTCCTCGTCCGAATCCACATCCTCCTCCTCCAGGTCCTCGTCGTCCTCGTCCTCCTCGTCGTCATCATCAAAGGAAAACGCCTCTTCATCATCATCGAAGTCATCGTCGTCACGACGACGACGCAGTTCAAGCGCCTGGACAGACGCATCCCACGGCATAATGAATGTCTCCGGCATGGAGGTGGTAGGTAACTCGACGACGGCAGTCCTGCTCATGATGCGTCCGCCCGGTTGGCCGCCCGCGTGATCTTCTTGCGATCGTTCGCCGCAAGCGCCCGCTTACGGAGGCGGATGGACTTCGGTGTCACCTCGATCAACTCGTCCTCCTCGATGTATTCGAGCGCGTACTCCAGCGTGATCGCCCGCGGCGTCTCCAGCTGGATGTTCTCGTCCGACGAGGTGGTGCGCATGTTCGACAGCTTCTTTTCCTTGGCGACATTCACGTCCATGTCGCTCGGCCGGGAATTCTCCCCGCAGATCATCCCCTCGTACACTTCATCGCCCGGGGTGATGAACATCTGGGCCCGCTCCTGCAGGTTCCACAGCGCAAAGCCCACCGCCTCACCCACCCGGTCCGCCACCAGCACCCCATTCTTGCGCCCGGGGAGCGGCCCGGCCCACGGACCATACTCGAGGAACCGGTGATGCAGGATGCCGGTGCCACGAGTGTCGGTCAGGAACTCGGAGCGGTAGCCAAAGAGCCCGCGGGCGGGAATGCGGAACAGCATCCGCACCATGCCCTGCCCCGGATTCTTCATCTCGCTCAGCTCGGCCCGACGCGGCCCCAGCTTCTCGATGACGGTGCCGATGTAGCTCTCCGGCACATCCGCCATCAGCTCTTCATACGGCTCCAGCCGCGCCCCATCCGTGCCCACCTTGGTGATCACCCGCGGGCGCGACACCTGGAACTCGAATCCCTCGCGCCGCATGGTCTCCATGAGGATGCCGAGGTGCAGCTCGCCCCGTCCGGCAACCATCCAGGTATCGGGGCTGTCGGTGTCCTCCACCCGCAGGGCGACGTTCCGCTCCAGCTCGCGGTACAGCCGGTCCCGGACCTGCCGGCTGGTGACGAACTTCCCCTCCCGTCCGGCGAAGGGGCTGTTGTTCACGATGAAGTCGACTGACATCGTCGGCTCCTCCACCGCAATCCCTTCGAGCCGCTCGGGACACTCCACCGCGGTGATCGTGCGGCCGATCTCGATCCCCTCGATGCCCGCGATCACCGCGATGTCGCCGGCGCTGACTTCCTCGGTATCGACCTTGGCCAGACCGTCGAAGGTCAGCAGCTTGGTGATCCGGCCGCGCACAAAGGGCTGGTCCTCCGGCACCATACCCGGCTCGCCGATCGGCAGCAGCGCCACCTCCTGGCCCACCCGCACCTTGCCCCGCTCCACCCGGCCGATGCCCATCCGGCCCACGAAGGTCGAGAAGTCCAGCGTCGAGATCAGCATCTGGAACGGGCCGTCGATGTCGCCGGTCGGCGGCGGGACCCGCTTGAGGATCGTCTCGAACAGCGGCTTCAGGTCCGTGCCGGGGTGATCCAGCTCGTGCGTCGCCGTGCCGGCCCGGCTCGAGGTATACAGGAACGGGGCATCGAGCTGGGTCGAACTGGCCTCGAGATCGATGAACAGCCCCAGCACCTCGTCGTGGACCCGGAACGGCTCGGCGTCCTGCCGGTCAATCTTGTTGATGGCGACGATCGGCTGATGACCAAGCGCCAGCGCTTTCCGGGTGACGAACCGGGTCTGCGGCATCGGGCCTTCCGCCGCGTCGACCAGGATGAGCACACCGTCCACCATGCGGAGGATGCGCTCGACTTCGCCGCCGAAATCGGCGTGACCGGGCGTATCCACGATGTTGATCTTGGTGTCGCCCCAGCGCACTGCCGTATTCTTGGCCAGGATCGTGATGCCCCGCTCGCGCTCGAGCGGATTGGAATCCATCACCCGCTCTTCGACGTGCTGATTGGCCCGGAACGCACCAGCCTGCCGCAGCATCTGGTCCACCAGTGTCGTCTTGCCATGGTCGACGTGCGCGATGATGGCGATGTTGCGGATCTTCGTCTGCTCAGCCATCCAGGTCCGTCCCTGCCGTCAATCTTGAGAAGTCCCGGGTGGGCCACACACCCCGCCCCAACCGGGGCGCCGGGCGGCATATATAGACAGGGGGGAGGGGCAGGGCAAGGGCGGGAAACCACGGTCGAGCAACCGATCAATGCGCGTGGCCGTGATGGGGTTGGGGGAGGGCCGCCCCCAGGCCGAAATCGGTCTCGGCGCAGTGGTCCTGGGCCTCCAGCTGAATGGTCACGTGACCGATGCCGAGCCCCCGCAGGGACCCCTGCATCGCCTGCAGCACGCCGGGGTGGACCGAGAGATCCGGCACCACCGCATGCCCGCTCATGGCCACCATCCCGTTGGTCACGGTCCAGACGTGCAGGTCGTGCACCGCGACCACGCCCGGCACCGCCTGCATCCGCGCCTCGACCTCCCCCATGGTGATATGGGCCGGCACCGCCTCGAGCAGTATGTCGGTGCTGTCCCGGATCAGCCGCCACGCGCCAAACAGGATCAGCAGCGAGAGGGCGACGGAGATCAGCGGATCGATCAGGGTCCAGCCGGTGGCGAGGATCACCAGCGCCGCGACCACCGCGCCGACCGAGCCCAGCAGATCACTCATAATATGAAGGTAGGCGCCGCGGGTGTTGAGGTGACCGGCGTGCCGGCCGTGCAGCAGCCAGAGACCGATGCCGTTCACGATCAGCCCCGCCACCGCAACGACGAGGAAGATCCCGCCACGGATCTCATGGGGCTGCCGCACCCGGCTGATCGCCTCGATCACCACCCAGGCGGCAAGGCCGAAGAGCAGCGCCCCATTCACCAGCGCGGCGAGGATTTCCCACCGCAGATAGCCGTAGGTCTTCCGTCCATCGGCGGGGCGCTGCGCAATCCAGGCGGTCAGCAGCGTGAGACCCAGCGCCCCCACGTCGGTGAGCATGTGCCCCGCATCGGCCAGCAGGGCCAGAGAGCCGGCGATCCACCCGCCGATCGCCTCGACGATCATGAACCCGAAAGTCAGTCCGAACACCACCGCCAGCCGGCGCATCGGAGCGGTAGCACGGCGGCCGGGCGCGAGGTGGGTGCAGGGAGGGGTCGTCACACCAGCAATCTATCCCGAAGCACGTGGTAGGGCGGACCAGTGGGTCCGCCCTACCCAGTGCTGCTATCGCTCCGGCTCCACCCGGATCCGCACCGCCTCCGCGTGACCGAACAACCCCTCCGCCTCTGCCAGGGCGATGATCCGGCTGGCGTCCTGCTGCAGCCGTGGCCGGGTGTAGTGGATCAGGCTCTGCCGCCGGACAAAGTCGTACACGCCGAGCGGTGAGGCGTACCGCGCCGTGCCGGCGGTGGGCAGCACGTGGCTGGGACCCGCGATGTAGTCGCCCACCGGCTCGGGAGTGTCCTCGCCGAGGAAGATGGCGCCGGCGTGCCGGATATCGGCGGCGATGGTGTCGGGGTTCCGGGTGACGATTTCGAGATGTTCCGGCGCCCGCATGTTGGCGACGGTGACCGCATCCTGCAGCGTCGGCACCCACACGATGAGGCCGTTGTCCGCCAGCGCCTTCCGCGCCACCTCGGCGCGCGGGTTCCGCGCCAGCAGCCCCTCCAACGCCGCCGGAATCTGATCCGCCAGCTGCATGTCATTGGTCACCAGCCAGGCGCTGGCATCTTCGTCGTGCTCCGCCTGCGCGATCATGTCGGCGGCGATCCACGACGGGCGGGCGCTCGAGTCGGCGATGATCAGGACCTCCGTCGGGCCGGCGATCATGTCGATGCCTACCGGCCCGAAGACCTGCCGCTTGGCCTCCGCCACCCACTTGTTGCCCGGGCCCACGATCTTGTCGACCCGCGGAATCGTCGCCGTCCCGTAGGCCAGCGCGCCCACCGCCTGCACCCCGCCAATTCGGTAGATCTTCGAGACCCCCGCCAGCAGGCAGGCCACGAGCACCGCATCGGTGACTCCCCCCGGCGGCGTCACCGCGATGATCTCCTCCACTCCCGCAACACCTGCGGGCACCGCGTTCATGATGACGCTGGAGGGATAGGCTGCCTTGCCGCCCGGCACATACAGCCCCACCCGATCGAGCGGCACGACCCGCATGCCGAGGATGCTGCCATCGGGTTCGAGCAGGGTGAAGCCCTGGTCGCGCTGGCGCTTGTGGTACTCCCGGACCCGCATGCAGGCGGTCTCCAGCGCTTCGCGCACCTCGATATCCACCCGGTCGAGTGCCGTCTCCCACTCCGAGCGCGGCAGCTCCCAGTCGGCCGGCGGGAGGTCGACGCCGTCGAAGGTCCTGGCCCAATGGCGCACTGCGGTGTCGCCCCGGCCAGCGACATCGGCCAGGATCTCCTCTACCCGACGCCGGGTCGCGGTATCGGTGACGGAGGGCTTGGGCAGAAACGGCGTGAGCCGATCGAATGGCGGGACCGACACCTGACGGATCATGGCGTGCCCTCGCGGGCGGCGGATCGAGAGAGTAGTGTTCGCCGATATGGAACCGGCTCAAAATACCTACATCTCCGCGAAACTGGCGGGCGTGCTCGTGCTGGTCCTGCTGAATGCCTTCTTCGTGGCCGCCGAGTTCGCCCTGGTCGGCGCCCGGCGCACTCGACTGGAGGAGATGCGCCTGCGCGGGCACCGCGGGGCGGACCTCGCTCTCCGCACCGTCAAGTCGCTGGACCGCTACATCTCCGCCACCCAACTCGGCATCACCCTCGCCTCCCTGGGCCTCGGCTGGATTGGGGAGCCCGCCCTGTCCGGTCTGGTGCAGCAGGGACTGGGCTGGCTGCCGACCGGGCTGGATGCGGTTGCCAGTCACGCCATCGCCATCACAATCGCGTTCACGATCATCACCGCACTGCACATCGTCCTGGGCGAACTGGTCCCGAAGTCCGTCGCCCTGCTCTTCCCCGAGCGGGTAAGCGCCTGGGTCGCAGCACCACTGATGGCCTTTGCCTGGATCATGAAACCGCTTATCGCCGTGCTCAATGGCACTGCGAGGCGCCTGCTCAGGGTGATGGGCGTTCAGGCCTCGACCGAGCATGAGCGGCTCCACTCGCCCGATGAGATCCGGATGCTGGTGGAGCAGAGCGAGGAGGGCGGCTCTTTTGGCACCGAGGATGCGCGGCTGATCGAGGGGGTGTTCGAGTTCTCCGAGAAGACCGCGCAGGAGGTCATGACGCCGCGCACCCAGATGGTCGCCCTGGAAAAGGAGCTCTCCGTCGAGGATGCCGCCGACATCGTCGCCTCGGCGCGACGCTCGCGCTATCCGGTCTACGGGGAGTCGCTGGACGATATCTCGGGGGTGGTGCACGCCAAGGATATCCTCACGGCACTCCGGCAGCAGCCCGGCGCGCCGGTGGGCTCCATCATGCGGGGGCCGCTCTTCGTGCCGGGCACACGGGAAGTGGAAGATGTCCTGGCCGACATGAAGCGGCTCAAGGTCCACCTCGCCGTGGTGCTCGACGAGTATGGCGGCACCGCCGGCCTCGTCACGATGGAAGATCTGCTGGAAGAGATCGTGGGCGACATCTTCGATGAGTACGACCGGCTCGACCGGCCCAAGCCGACGCCGGAAGGGGCGCCGCTGGTGGACGGCGGCGTGCCGCTGAGCGAGTTCAATTCGGCGCACGACCTGCAGCTGGACGATACCGACTATACCACCATTGGCGGCTATCTCTTCGGCCAGCTGGGCCGGCTGCCGCGCCCCGGCGACCGGGTACCGGTGGGGCTGGATGTCTTCGAGATCGTGGAAATGGACGGGCGGCGAGTGAAGTCGGTGCGCTATCTCGTAGGAGCTGCGGCCCCAGCGAAGAAAGCGTGACGTCGAGCGCTGTCAGCGGTTAGCTGCCACCTGCCACCTGCCACCTCCCAGCGGTATACTCC
>JAWXBX010000372.1:0-15093 GCA_034440415.1 Gemmatimonadota bacterium
CATCCAGCCGCGGCACCAGTGTGCCAAGGTGATCCTCCGCGGCATCGAGCCGCTGCTGCAGCCCGGTCGCCCGGGATTCAATGGAGGCACCCAGAGTCGCCGCGTCCGACAGCCGGCGCTGGACCTCCTCGACCATGCTGCGCCGGCTCTCGACCACCCCCATCGACGAATTGATCTGGTCCACTTCCTGGCGCACCGCGTCCAGCGTCGTTCGCATCCGGTCGAGCGACGCCACATCGCCCCGGAGCCCGGCGACACTCCGCTCCGTTTCGCCCAGCCAGCCGCGAGTGTTCTCGACCGTGCCATGGGCGGTGGAGAGCTCCTGCCGCGCCACCCGCAACTGCTCGAGCGAATCCCGAATCGCCTCCCGCGTGGCGCTCAGGCTGCCGAGGTCCCGGACCGTCTCCGTCAGGAGGGGACGGGACTCCTCCAGCCGGCAGGTGCGTTCGGTCAATCCGACCAGCACCTCCTCCATCCGTTCCAGGTCCACGAGGCTCGCCCCAACCCGGCCGCCCAGATCCGTGATCTGCTGCAAGCCGACCGTGAGCTGCTGCACCTGAGTGACCAGGACATCAGCCTTGGCGGCGGCACCACTGATCGCATGGGTATTGGTCGTCAGGGTGACGAGCCGCGCTTCGGACTCGGCCAGGCTCTGTCGCAGATCGCCGACCCGCTGATTGATCCCGTCGGCGCTGCGGCCGTCGGTGGCGATGCGCTCGGCATTCTGCTCCAGTGCGTCCCGCACCAGCGTGAGTCCGCGTTCGGCCTGCACCTGGGCCGTCTCCAGCTGGGCGAGCTGGTCGGCGAGCGCGCGGGTCCGTTCCTGCAACCCGCCCTGCCCCGCACTCGCCGCTTCGACCTGGCGCCGCACCTCGGTCAGCATCCGCTCCAGTTCGGCATGCCGCTCCAGCCCGGCATCGGCCCGCTGCATCAGCACGCTGAGATGCTCCAGCTTGGCTGACGCCCGATCCACCAGGTCCCGCTGCTGATCGAGCAACGCCACCTTCTGCCCCAGCTGATCGGCGGTCGCGCGCGCGGTGGCGACCTCGCGCCGTACCTGCGCGATCGTCTCCGCGGCAGGCGAGAAATCGACCAGCAGCTGTTCCAGTCCGGCGATGCGGTGACCGGTCTCGGTCAGCGTCCGGGTGACGCGCTGCCATTCCTCGTCGAACTGCTGGATACGGACGGCAGCCGCACGGTACTGCCCGATCGTGGCATCGTGCTGCTCGCGCATGCGGGCAAGCTCGGCACGGTGGGACTCCCCCAGGCCCTGCAGCGCGTCGAAATCGCCCCGCAGCTGGCGCAGCGGCTCGTGCAGCGTGAGGACGGACGCGACCTCCTCCTTGATCCGATTCGCGCCGGCCAGGGAGGCCTGCAGTTCCGACACTTCACTCCGGGTGCGGGCGACACCATCCACCGATTCGGCGAACTGGCGCTCCAGCCGCTGGTAGCTGCCGTCCAGCTTCTCGAGCTGGCTCTCGGCGGTGGTGAGCCGCCCCATTACCTGCTCGACCGCGGCGAGCTGCCGCTCAAGGGTGTTCACCCGCTCGCCGAGCCCGCTCAACCGCTGGAGCTGCCCGATGGAGCGATCGGCGTGGGAGACGAGTTCGGTCAGGGTGGCGAACCGGGACTCGAGCCGAGTCGCGAGCTGCTGCAGTTCGGCCAGCTCATCGCTCGAACCGCTCTTGCGCAAATTGCGGAGGAAGGTCGCCATGACTCGCTCTCCTCGGCGCCAGGAGCACCGGGGTGATGGGGATCGGATGGGTGGGGACCGCAACAGTAGGGGAAAGCCGCGGCGGGTGAGGTGTCTCAGGTCACAGGCGGGAGATGCATCGTGAGTCGGGGAGTACCGAATCTCACGCGGCAGGTGTGGCGCGGCTGCCTGTGGCGTGTGTGAGATGGTGGATCGGAACGCTCGGCGTGTGGTTACTGGTCAGTGTCGATTTTTGAGGGCTGGGGCCGGGCAGAGCGTCGTTCCACAACCGACTGGCGGGATGCTGTGTCGCCCGATTGACGAGCCGAAAAACAAGCAGGGGCGAGGCTCTGGGCCCCGCCCCTGCTCGGGCTGTGTCGTCCGTCGTCCGCCTCGCGGGGCGGGAGCTTCAGTTAGAGGTCGTCATCCCCGGTGATCACCGCGAGGGCAGCAGTGATCGGCGTGGGTTCCGCTGCCGGAACCACGGGTGCGGGCGGCGGAGCCTCGTACCCTTCGGGCGGCTGAATATCGATCTCCGCGTAGCGGAAGATGCCCGAACCGGCCGGGATCAGGTGACCGATGATGATGTTCTCCTTGAGGCCGAGGAGGTCATCCTTGGCTCCACGGATCGCCGCATCGGTGAGGACGCGGGTGGTCTCCTGGAATGACGCCGCCGAGATGAACGACTGCGTGGTGAGCGACGCCTTGGTGATGCCGAGCAGGACCGGCTCGGACTGGGCCGCATGCTGCTTCTTCTTGAGCACCCGGTCGTTCTCGTCGCGGAAGACCACCTTGTCGACGGTCTCGCCCTCGAGGAAGTCGGTGTCGCCTGGATCGGTGACCCGTACCTTCTGCAGCATCTGGCGGACGATGCTGCCGATATGCTTGTCCGCGATCCGCACGCCCTGCAGACGATACACTTCCTGCACTTCGTTGAGCAGGTATTCCTGCACCGCGCGCGGGCCCTTGATCCGCAGGATGTCGTGCGGATTCACCGGCCCTTCGGTCAGACGGTCGCCGGCGCGCACCCGGTCGCCCTCGTGCACCCGGAGGTGCTTGCCCGCCGCCACCTCATAGAGCTGCGGCGGCTCCGGCTCGCCCTTGGCCTTCGGGTCGACGATCGGGTAGACGTAGATCTCGCGCTTCCCGCGCTTGATCTCGCCAAACTTCACACTGCCATCGATCTCCGAAATCGTCGCCGGGTCCTTCGGGCGACGGGCTTCGAACAGCTCCGCCACGCGCGGAAGGCCGCCGGTGATGTCGCGCGTCTTGTACGCCTGCCGCGGCATCTTGGTCACCGTCACACCGCGGGTCACCTTGACCGGCGGCGAGAGATACACCGTCTTGTCCTTCGCTTCCTTTTTGCTCTTGCTGGGCCACGCCACGTTCACCGGGTACTCGTCCACCTTGAACTTGGACGACCACGGATTGGCCTCCGGTGGCAGGTCCATCGCGCGGGTGATCTGGTCGGTATCGGAACCCAGGATGATGCGCGATCCCACCGCGAGGATATACTCCTGCGGATCCTTCCGGTTCGGCGCGTAGACCAGCACCGACGGGTGCAGCTCCTTGTCCTGGTCCTGCATGACCACCAGCGAGCGCAGACCGGTCGACTCGTCCAGCTCTTCGCGCAGCGTCGAGCCGCGCACCAGGTCCTTCCACCGCAGCTCGCCCTCGAGCTTGAGGATGCTCGGATCGTTGTACGGGTCCCAGGTGTAGAGAATCGACAACTTCCCCTGCACCGTGTCGCCTTCCTTGACCTGAATCAGCGCGCCTTCCGGCACCGGGTACCGATTCAGCACCTTCTTCGGGTCGGCGGGGTCGACCACCAGGATGCCTTCCTTGTTCTCCTCGTCCGCCGATTCGTCCTCGCGCGTCAGCGCGATCCGGGTCATCGCCTTGGTGCCGTCCTCATACTCGACCGGTACGTCGGCGTACTCGAGGCCGGCGGTGTACTTCACCAGGCCGCTTGCGCGGGCCCGGCGCTCGGCCTCTTCCGCGATACGGGACGACGCGCCGCCGATATGGAAGGTCCGCAGCGTCAGCTGCGTGCCCGGCTCGCCGATGGACTGGGCCGCCAGGATGCCGATCGCCTCGCCCATGTCCACCATGTCCATGGTGGCCAGGTTCCGGCCGTAGCACATCCGGCAGCAGCCGCGGCGGCACTCGCAGGTGAGCACCGAGCGGATCTTCACCTTCTCGATGCCCGACTCCTCGATCTGATTGGCGATCTCCTCGTCGATCAGCGCGCCGGCCTGGACCAGCAGCTTCTGGTCGCCATGATCGTCCAGCGCGTGCGGATCGAACACATCTTCCGACGCTACGCTCCCGATCACCCGCTCGCGCAGCGACTCGATGATGTCCTCGCCTTCCTTCAGCGCCGACATTTCGAGGCCCTGGATCGTCCCGCAATCCTCTTCGGTGATCGTGACATCCTGCGCCACGTCCACCAGGCGGCGGGTCAGGTAGCCGGCGTCGGCCGTCTTGAGCGCCGTGTCCGCGAGGCCCTTGCGGGCGCCGTGGGTCGAGATGAAGTACTCGAGGCCGGTGAGGCCCTCGCGGAAGTTGGACTTGATCGGGCTCTCGATGATTTCACCGATGCCGCCGGTCAGCTTCTTCTGCGGCTTGGCCATCAGGCCGCGCATGCCGGCGAGCTGCCGGATCTGGTCGCGCGAGCCGCGGGAGCCCGAGTCGAACATCATGAACACCGGATTGAACCCGCCCCGGCTCGCGGCCATGTGCTTGACCATCGCCTCGGCCACATCGTTGTTCGCATGGGTCCAGGCGTCGATCACCTTGTTATAGCGCTCGCCGAAGGTGATCTGGCCGGTGTTGTACGCCCGCTGGAACCGGGCGACGCGCTTGTCGGCCTCTTCCAGCAGCGTGATCTTCTCCTTCGGGATCTCCAGGTCCTCGACACCGATCGAGACACCACCCTGGGTCGCGTACCGGAACCCGAACTCCTTGAGCCGGTCCAGGAAGACCACCGTGTCCGACAGCCCCGCCTCCCGGTAGCTCTGCAGCACCAGCTCCGACAGCGCCTTCTTCTTCATCAGCGCATTGCGGAAGCCGTGGTTCACCACCACCTGGCGCGGCAGGATGCTGTTGAACAGCACCCGGCCCGCGGTGGTCTTCACCCAGTGCGGCTTGTTCTCCACCGAATCGCGCGGCGGCTGGTACCAGAAGTGGATCGCGGAATGGAACCGGATGGAGCGATGCAGCAGCGCCATCTCGATTTCGGCCAGCGAGCCGAAGTACTTCGCCTTGTCCCACGCCGGCGCCGGCTGGCCCGCCTTCAGCTCTTCCACCGAGGGCGGCAGCTTGGTCAGCCAGTACGAGCCCAGCACCATGTCCTGCGACGGCTCCGCCACCGGGCGGCCGTCGGACGGCTTGAGGATGTTGTTCGACGAGATCATCAGCACCCGTGCTTCGAGCTGCGCCTCAAAGGACAGCGGCACGTGCACCGCCATCTGGTCGCCATCGAAGTCGGCGTTGAACGCGGCACAGACCAGCGGGTGAATGCGGATCGCCTTGCCCTCGACCAGCACCGGCTCGAAGGCCTGGATGCCCAGCCGGTGCAGCGTCGGCGCGCGGTTGAGCAGCACCGGATGGTCCTGGATGATCTCTTCCAGGATCTCGAAGACCTCCGTGCTCTCCTTTTCCACGATCTTCTTGGCCCGCTTGACCGTCTCGGCGATGCCCTTTTCCACCAGCTTGTGGATGATGAACGGCTTGAACAACTCGACGGCCATCGCCTTGGGCAGGCCGCACTGGTGCAGCCGCAGCTCCGGGCCCACGACGATGACTGACCGGCCGGAATAGTCCACCCGCTTGCCCAGCAGGTTCTGGCGGAACCGGCCCTGCTTGCCCTTCAGCATGTCCGACAGCGACTTGAGCGGACGCTTGCCACGGCCACGGATCGCCTTGGAGCGGCGGCCGTTGTCGAACAGCGCGTCCACCGCCTCCTGCAGCATGCGCTTTTCATTGCGGAGAATGACCTCAGGCGCCTTGTGCAGGATCAGCTTCTGCAACCGGTTGTTCCGGTTGATCACCCGGCGGTACAGGTCGTTCAGGTCCGAGGTCGCGAACCGGCCGCCATCGAGCGGCACCAGCGGACGGAGGTCCGGCGGAATGACCGGGACCACGTCGAGAATCATCCACGCCGGGCTGTTCGGAATGTCGCCGTTGTCGCCGGACGTCAGGAACGCGTCGACGATCTTGAGCCGCTTGAGCTGCTGCTTCTTGCGGGCCTGGCTGGTCTCGACCGCCACCGAGGCCCGGAGTTCGACGCCCAGCTTCTTGATGTCGATCCGGTTGAGCAGCTCGCGCACCGCCGGCGCGCCGATGTCGGCCCGGAAGGTGGTATCGCCCTCCTCCTTGGCCTTGTGCCGCATCGCCAGATACTGGTCCTCGTCGAGGAGATCGAGGGCCTCGACTTCCTGATCGCCCGGCTCGATGACGATGTAGCTCGAGTAGTAGATCACCCGCTCCAGCTCACGCAGGGTGATGTTCAGCAGGTTGCCCATCGGTGAGGGCAGCGTCTTGAAGAACCAGATGTGCGCCACCGGCACCGACAGCTCGATGTGCCCCATCCGCTCGCGCCGCACCTTGCTCAGCGTCACCTCGACGCCGCAGCGGTCGCAGATCACGCCGCGATAGCGGATGCGCTTGTATTTCCCGCAATGGCACTCCCAGTCCTTGACCGGACCGAAGATGCGCTCGCAGAACAGCCCGTCCTTCTCCGGCTTGAACGAGCGGTAGTTGATGGTCTCGGGCTTGGTGACCTCGCCCCACGACCACCAGTAGCGCTGGCCCTGGAGCTCCAGCCGCTCGCGTTCCTTGGAATCACGCGGGCCGCGGATCTCCTCCGGAGAGGCGATACGGATGCTGATGAAATCGAAACTCGAGCTCTTCGGCTCGCGACCACTGCGAAAATCAATCATGAACGTCCTCGCTATTCGTCGCTCTCGGCACTGGTGCCGAGAGTGACCTTGAGGCCAAGGGCCTGCAGTTCCTTCACCAGCACATTGAACGACTCCGGGATCCCGGGCTCGGGCAGGTTCTGCCCCTTGACGATCGCCTCGTAGACCTTGCTCCGGCCGTTCACGTCGTCCGACTTCACCGTCAGCATCTCCTGCAGCACATGCGCGGCGCCGTACGCTTCCAGCGCCCACACTTCCATTTCACCGAAGCGCTGGCCGCCGAACTGCGCCTTGCCGGCCAGCGGCTGCTGCGTCACCAGCGAGTACGGCCCGATGCTGCGGGCGTGGATCTTGTCGTCCACCAGGTGCGAGAGCTTGAGCATGTAGATCGCGCCCACCGTCACGTCACCCTCGAACTCCTGCCCGCTGCGTCCATCGCGGAGCCGCGCCTTGCCCGCCGGCGTAAGCCCCGCCGCCCGGATCAGCTCTTCGGCCGCCTTGCCGACCTCCTCCGGATCGCCCTTCCCCGCCACCAGGACCGCCAGCGCCGGACGACCAGTCGCCTCGAGCAGTTCCGCCGCCGTCATCGTGGCCGGCTTCTCCAGCTCCTTGACCACCTTCTGCAGCGCCTTCTGGTCGGCGCCTTCGGCCTCCGACGCGCGCTGCTGATGGTACGACAGCTCCTGCCGCCGCTGCGCCAGCTCGCGTTCGGCCAGTTCCTTCGCCGCCGCCACCAGGAATGACTTGACCCCGTGGTAGAACTCGCGGGTCAGCTCGCTGGTCCCCCGGTGGCCCAGGTCCTGGATACCGGCCTCGCTCACCAGCGTCCCGGCGGTCTTGAGGTCGCCGACCAGCGCTTCGATCGTCTTCACATCCGCTTCCGGCGCCCGGACCTTCAGCGCCAGGCCCTGACCCGCCCAGCTGATCCCCGCGATCCGCAGCAGCACGCCGATCTCATGCTCGTCGGCGCCGCGGAACACCGGGGTCTTGGCCTTGAAACCGAGTAGCGAGGCGCACCAGCCCAGGTGGGTCTCCAGGATCTGACCCACATTCATCCGGCTCGGCACGCCCAGCGGGTTGAGTACGATGTCGACCGGCCGGCCATCCGGCAGGAACGGCATGTCCTCCTCCGGCACGATGCGGGCGACGATGCCCTTGTTGCCGTGACGACCCGCCATCTTGTCGCCCACCGAGACCTTCCGCTTCTCGGCGATATGCACCTTCACCAGCTGGATGACACCCGGAGGCAGTTCATCGGGCTGGAGGATCTTGTCGATCTGGTCCTCCGCCTTCTCCTCGACCTTGGCCCGCTCGCGCGTGGCGGTGTCGATCGCGAGGCGAATCCGCTCGTAGGCGGTCTTGTTCGCGACCCGCAGCGTCTTCAGGTCGATGTCGTCGAGGTCGAGGTCGGCCAGCAGTGACTTGATCAGCTTGGTGCCCGCGGGAATCGCTTCCTCGACCGTGCCCGCCTTCAGCATGAGAGCGACTTCCTGGCCCTCGAGCAGGTAGAGCACCTCTTCGAACATCACGCTGCTGATGCGCGCCTTCTCGTCGGTCTCGACCCGGCGTACTTCGCCGATCCGCTCGCCGCGGTCCTTCTCCACGACCTGGTCCTCGACCCGGCTGAAGATCTTCACGTCGATGACGACGCCCTTCATGCCCGGCGGCACCTTGAGCGAACTGTCCTTCACGTCCTTCGCCTTTTCGCCGAAGATCGCGGTGAGCAGCTTCTCTTCCGGCGACAACTCGGTCTCGCCCTTCGGCGTGATCTTGCCGACGAGGATATCGCCCGACTTCACATGGGCGCCGATCCGCACGATGCCGCGCTCGTCGAGGTCCACCAGCGCCTCGTCGGAGACGTTGGGGATTTCCCGGGTGATCTCCTCCTGGCCGCGCTTGGTGTCGCGGACATGGAGTTCGAGCTCCTGGATGTGGATCGACGAGTACACGTCGTCCTTCACCAGCCGCTCGGACAGGACGATCGCGTCCTCGAAGTTGTGGCCGTACCACGGCATGAACGCCACCAGCACGTTGCTGCCGAGGGCCAGCTCTCCCGCCTCGGTGGCGGCGCCGTCGGCGATCACTTCGCCGGTCTTCACCTTCTGGCCGGTCTGCACCAGCGGGCGCTGGTTGATGGCGGTGTCCTGGTTGGTGCGCCAGAACTTCCGCACCCGGTAGCGATCGTGCTGTGACAGCCGCGCGAGCGGGATCGTGGCGTCCACTTTCCCCATCTCGCCGCTGTCGATGATGATCTCGTCGGCGGTCACCCGGGTGACCGTACCGCCGCGCCGCGCCAGGATCACCGCGCCGGAGTCGGTCGCCACCTTGCCCTCCAGGCCCGTGCCCACGATCGGCGCCTGCGGAAACAGCAGCGGCACCGCCTGGCGCTGCATGTTGCTGCCCATCAGCGCACGGTTGGCGTCATCGTGCTCGAGAAACGGGATCAGCGCCGCGGCGATCGAGACCAGCTGCTCCGGCGCCACGTCCATGAAGTCGATCCGCTCCGGGGCCAGCAGCGGGTAGTCGTCGCCCCTGCGGCACAGCACCAGCTCGTCGGCAAAGGTACCATCAGGATTGATCAGGGCGTTCGCCTGGGCGACACCACCCACCTGCTCCTCGTCGCTGGCGGACAGCCACTTGATCTCGCTGGTGACCTTGCCGTTCCGCACCACGCGGTAGGGCGTCTCGATGAATCCGAGATCGTTGATGCGGCCGTAGGTCGAGAGGCTGGTGATCAGGCCGATGTTCGGGCCTTCCGGCGTCTCGATCGGACACATGCGGCCGTACTGCGAGTAATGCACGTCGCGGACTTCGAAGCCGGCCCGCTCCCGCGTCAGGCCGCCGGGCCCGAGGGCCGACAGCCGGCGCTTGTTGGTCAGCTCCGCCAGCGGATTGGTCTGGTCCATGAACTGGGACAGCTGCGACGACCCGAAGAAGGCCTGGATGACGGCCGACACCGTGCGGGCGTTGACCAGGTCGTCGAGGCTGATCTTCTCCGGATCGGAGTTGATGCTCATCCGCTCCTTCACCAGCCGCGCCATGCGCGACAGGCCGACGGAGAACTGGTTGGCGATCAGCTCGCCCACCGACCGGATCCGGCGGTTGCCCAGGTGATCGATGTCATCGGTGAATCCGCGCCCGTCGTTCAGGTCCATCAGGTAGCGGATGATCGCGATGAAGTCCTCTTCGGTGAGGACGGTATGGTTCGTCGGCAGCTTGAGCTTGAGCCGCTGGTTGATCTTGTAGCGGCCCACCCGGCCCAGGTCGTAGCGCTTCGGGTTGAAGAACAGCCGCTTGAGGGCTTCGCGTGCCGTTTCGAGGTTCGGCGCCTCACCGGGACGCAGCAGCGCATAGATCTGCTCCAGCGCTTCGGCCTCGCTGTGGGTCGGGTCCTTCGCGATCGTGTTCTTGATCAGCGGGGACTCGCCGCGCCCCGCCGGCAGCAGCACCTCGACCCGGGTGACGCCGGCCTTGTTGAGCTTCTTGCGGACCGACTCGGTGAGCTCGCTGCCCCCCTCGACCACGACCTCCCCGGTCTCGGGATCGGCCACGTCAAAGGCGAGGACCTGGCGGGCCCGTTCGCGGGTCGTGGTGGGCTGGTCATCATCGCGCAGGTCCAGCGTCGAGTACCCGGCGAACACCGTCACGGCCTTCACGCCGACCGGACGCAGCCGGTTGAGCAGCTCCGGGGTGAGCTCATCGCCCACGCCGGCCAGCGGCGCGCCACCCTTGTCCTCGGGATTCGGCACGTCGGCGGCCAGCAGCGACCCCACGACCTCGCGCCGCTCCTGCCGGCCCTCGAGCTTGCCGGTGATATCCAGTTCCTTGGTCGCGAAGAAGAGCTTGAGGATCTCCGCGTTGGTGCCATAGCCGAAGGCGCGCAGCAGCGCCGTCGCCGGGAACTTCTTCTTCTTGTCGATGTGGACGTAGATCACATCGTGGATGTCGATCGTGAACTCGACCCACGAACCGCGGAACGGGATGATCCGCGCCGAGAACAGCCGCTGGCCGTTGGGATGCGTATCCTCCTCGAACACCACACCGGGCGAACGGTGCAGCTGGCTCACCACGACCCGCTCCGCGCCGTTGATGACGAACGTGCCGAGCGGGGTCATGATCGGCAGCTCCCCGAGATAGACCTCCTTCTCGATCGCGTTCTTCAGCCGCCGCTGGCCATCCACCTCCTCGAACACGTCCAGCCGCAGCGTCGCCTTGAGCGGCGCGGCGTAGGTCATGTCGCGCTCGATGCACTCCTCCACGGAGTACTTCGGCTCGCCGAGGTTGTAGGAGAGGAATTCCAGGCTGTACTTCCCGTTCACATCGGCAATCGGGAAGAGGTCGCGGAAGACGCGCTCCAGCGAGACATCCTGGCGCTCGCCATGGACATCGTCGGGGACCAGCAGGCTCTGGAACGCCCGCGTCTGGATGTCGAGCAGGTTCGGCATGGGCATGCCGACCTGTCGCTTGGAAAAGACGATCTGGGGTCGAGTCGACGTCATGGGGTCACTCGCGCAACACAAAGGGCCCCGTCGCGTGCCCCCCGGCCGAGTGCCGGGAGGACAAGCGGGGCTCGAACGAAAAACCTCTTACTGAAGCCGAACAACGGTCATGTCGCCTCACTGAAATAGGAGAAGGGCCAGGAGATCCCTCGCGCGTCCGCGGTCGCGGACGCCGTGCGGGGGACAGGCCTTCGACCTACTTCAGCTCGACGACACCACCCTGATCTTCCAGCTTCTTCTTCATCTCCATCGCCTCGGCCTTCGTGACACCTTCCTTGATGGTGCCGCCGTTGTCCACGAGGTCCTTCGCTTCCTTCAGGCCCAGGCTGGTCAGCTCACGCACCGCCTTGATGACCTGGATCTTCTTCTCGCCGCCGCTCTTCAGGATGACCGCGAACTCGGTCTGCTCCTCGACGGCCGGGGCCGCGGCAGCGGCGGGCGCGGCGCCCGCGGCCACGACGGTCACGTTGAACTTGGTCTTGAACGCCTCGATCAGGTCCGCGAGATCCAGTACGCTCATCTGGCCGATGGCCTCGAGGATGTCAGCCTTGCTCAGCATGGTGGTGCTCATCGTATTCTCTCCCTCAGGCGTTGGAGGCTGCGTCGCGCTGCTCGCGAAGCGCTTCGAGGCAGCCGGCAAATGAAGCGACAATGTTGTTCAACGTTCCGGCAAACATCCCCAGCAGTGTCTGGCGGTCCGGAATGGTCCCGAGACGCTGAATGTGTTCCTTGGAAACCGCAGCCCCGTCCACCAGGCCCGCGCGGATGCCCGGCTTCTGGAATTCCTTGGCGAATTCGGTCAGCACCTTGGCCGCCGACAGCGGCTCGGTGCTGAGCACCAGACCGGTCGGGCCCTTCAGGTGCTCCCCCAGGCCGGCGATCTTGTGCGACGCCAGCGCCCGCACGGCCAGGGTGTTCTTGACCACGACATACTTGGCCCCGGCACCGCGGAGACGCTTGCGGAACAGCGTCATTTTTGCCACGTCCAGCCCGGCAAAGTCAGTGACGTAGATGTTCGGTGAGGCCGCGATTGCCGCGGTGATGGAATCCACCTCGGCCTGACGCTCAGTCTTGCTCATCGATACACCGCCGTATCCAGCCGGACCCCGGGCCCCATGGTACTCGACACCGTGGCGCTCCGGATATACTGCCCCTTCGCCGCGGCCGGTTTCACGCGGACGATGGTATCCATGAAGGACATCAGATTCTCCGCCAGCTGCTGCTCGGAGAAGTTCACCTTGCCGATCGGGGCGTGGACGTTGCCGGTCTTGTCGACCCGGAACTCGATCTTGCCCGCCTTGATTTCCCGCACCGCGCGGGCGACGTCCATCGTCACCGTGCCCGCCTTCGGATTCGGCATCATGCCGCGGGGACCGAGAATCCGGCCCAGCTGACCCAGCTGCCCCATCACGTCCGGCGTCGCGACGATCACGTCACACTCCAGCCAGCCTTCCTTCAGCTTGGCGAGGTATTCCACGCCGGCGAAGTCCGCGCCCGCATCGAGGGCGTCCTTCACCTTGTCGCCCTGCGTGATCACCAGCACGCGCACCGTCTTGCCGGTACCGTGCGGGAGCACCACCGTGCCGCGGACGACCTGGTCGGCGTGCCGCGGATCCACACCCAGCCGAACGGCGACATCCACCGTCTCGTTGAACTTTGCAAAGGCGGCCTGCTTGACCAGCTTCACCGCGTCCCCGATCGGGAACTCGCGGGTGCGGTCGACGCGGGCGGCCGAAACACCGTATTTCTTGCCGTGAGCTGCCATCAGTCCGCGACCTCCAGGCCCATCGAGCGCGCGGTGCCGGCGATCATCCGCATGGCCCCCTCGAGATCAGCCGCGTTGAGATCCACCATCTTGATCTCGGCGATCTTCTTGAGCTGAGCACGCGTGACCTTCCCCACCTTGGTCCGGTTGGGCGACGCACTGCCCTTCTCAAGCCCCGCCTCCTTCAAGAGGAGGTTCGGCGCCGGAGGCGTCTTGGTGATGAACGTGAATGTGCGGTCCTGATAGACCGTCACGAGCACGGGGATGACCATCCCCGACTGGGCCTGGGTCCGGGCGTTGAACTGCTTGCAGAACTCCATGATGTTCACGCCGTGCGGACCAAGAGCCGTACCGACCGGAGGCGCCGGATTGGCGGCTCCCGCCGGACACTGCAGCTTGATGACTGCGGTGACCTTCTTGGCCATCTCGTTCTTCCTCTCTGCTTGGGTGGGGACGGTGCAATGGCGCCGCCCCTACTCTGCCGCGATGACCCGCGCGGTCGCGGGATGAAAGCCATCGGCCTTCCGCTTTCAGTCACGATGCCATCAGCTGACGGCTGATGGCCGATGGCTAGTGCCCCCTCAACTGCAAGTAGTCCATCTCCACCGACGTCGGCCGGCCGAACAGGCTGACCGACACTTTCACCTTGCCCTTGTCCGAGAGCACTTCCTCGACCGTCCCGCTGAAGTCGGAGAACGGCCCCTCGGTGATCTCGACAACCTGACCCACCAGGAACGGGATCTCCTCCTTGGGCTCCGACTCCGCCACTTCCTCCACGATGCCCAGCAGACGATTGACCTCGTCCGCCCGGAGTGCCTGCGGGAACTTCCCCGCCCCGACGAACTTGATCACGCCCTGAATGCTGTTGACCACATGCAGCGATTCCTGGTGCATCATCATCTCGACCAAGACATAGCCCGGGTAGAGCTTTCGCTCGACCGTGACCTTCTTGCCGTTCTTGATCTCCACGACCTCCTGCACCGGCACCAGCGCCTGACGGATCAACTTCTGCCCGTCGGGCCGGGTGTCCTGCAGGATCCGCTGGGCGATCAGGCTGCGTACCTTGTTCTCGTGGCCCGCTGTCGTCTGGATCGCGTACCAGAGGTAGTCTGGCGCGTCGGTCACCGGGACAGCGCCGCCACCCCGTCCACCAGGACGAGGTTCAGGAGTAGATCCATCCACCCGATGGCCAGCCCGAGCAGGATCGACAGAACCACGATCATGCGGGTCGCCTTGGTCAGTTCGTCACGCGACGGCCAGGTCACCTTCAGCAGCTCCCCGCGCGTGGCGCGAAGAAAGCCGACGGTGCTCTGTACGAAGCGGGAAAGTCCGGTCGCCTCGGCGGCCGCGACTTCCGAGCTCACTTGGACTCCTTGTGCGTCACGTGCTTGTTGCACCGGGGGCAATACTTGTTTTGCTCCACCCGTTCGGGGTGCAGGCGACGGTTCTTGTCCTGGAAATAGTTGCGTTCCCGGCAGGTGGTGCATTCCAGGATGATTTTTTCTCTGGGCATCGTGTCCTCGGCCGTTGGCCGTTTGCCATTGGCCGTTAGCAACGCGCGCCAACCGGGGCCGGGGTCGAAACCCCACGGAGCCAACGGCTAACGGCTAACGGCTGTTGTTCCAGAGCTCGCGACCGGGATTGAACCGGTGACCTCATCCTTACCAAGGATGTGCTCTACCAACTGAGCTACACGAGCAGTTGCTGCCCGGTGCGGCCAATGGCCCTCTGAGCCGGCACCGCCATCCTCTCCTCCCACGATCCTGCCGTGCTGCAGAGCGGGCGACGGGACTCGAACCCGCGACATTCAGCTTGGAAGGCTGACGCTCTACCAACTGAGCTACACCCGCGAGCCTCGCGGACGGGCGGTCCGGAGCCTGCTCCACATCATGATGTCGCCCAGCTGCCTGCAGTTGCAACGGTCCGCCCGACCGCCACTACCCGCTCATGGTGGGGGTAGGATTCGAACCTACGTAGCGCAAAGCGCGGCAGATTTACAGTCTGCTGCCATTAGCCACTCGGCCACCCCACCGCGCGCCGCCTGCCCTTCCGCCTGGCAACTGACCCAAGCTGACGAAGGGAATCGAACCCTCAACCTTCCGCTTACAAGGCGGGTGCTCTGCCAGATTGAGCTACGTCAGCGCCCCGACAATGCATCTCGCCCGGGTTGATTCGGACAGATCTTTAGGATACCCGGCTTACTGTCATCAGTCA
>JAWXBX010000373.1:0-14947 GCA_034440415.1 Gemmatimonadota bacterium
CGTGCTGGCCGGCGCCGGTCTCCGCGATGATCCGCCGTTTCCCCATCCGCCGGGCAAGGAGCCCCTGCCCGATGGTGTTGTTGATCTTGTGGGCGCCGGTGTGATTCAGGTCCTCACGCTTGAGGATCACGCGGGCGCCGACGGTCTCCGAGAAGCGCGGCGCCTCGGTCAGCGGCGTGGGCCGGCCGACGAATTCCTTGAGCAGCAGATCGAACTCCGCCCAGAACGCCGGATCGGCGCGGGCGGTGTCGTACAGCGCCTCGAGCTCCTCGAGTGCGGCGATGAGCGTCTCGGGGACGTAGCGCCCGCCGTACGCGCCGAAGCGCCCGCCCACTGCCCGCTCGCGCGGCAAGGTCACCATCACCGGAGTGCTCCCAGGAAATCTGCCATGCGCTGCCGATCCTTGATCCCCGGAATCTGCTCGACCCCGGACGACACGTCTACCGCATCCGGGCCGACGGCCGCGACCGCCGCCGCGACATTCTCCGGTGTCAGGCCCCCGGCGAGGAACATCCGGTGGCCGGTCAGCCTGGCGCGCGCCGCCCGCGCCAGATCGATGGAGAGTGTGACACCGGTCCCACCCAGCTTCCCCGCGATCCGCGGCTCAATAATGATGGGGCAGCCGAGTTGTCGCTGCTGATCGAGCTGGCCAAGGTCCAAAGCCTCGGCAAGACGCACGACCGACAGCACCTCAAGCCCCGCCGCCTGGAGCGTCGTCACGAGCTCGGCGCTCGCACCGGTGTGCAGCTGTACGCCGGAGAGGCCTGCCTGTTCACAGATGCGTAATATCTCGCCACTGCCCTGTGATCCAAAGACCCCAAAGACGGGAAGCTGTCCCGCGACCGCCACGATCTCCCGCGCCTGCTCGGGACGGACCTGCCTCGGCCCCCCAGCGAAAATGACCCCGAGATACGCGGCCCCGAACTGGACGGCGTCGGCGGCGTCCCCGGGTCGGGTGAGACCGCAGATCTTGGCGGGAACGGCCGGGCGTGATGGTGGGACGGTCGAACGGTCGGCCCCGTCGCCCGACACTAGCGCGGTCTCCGGCGGACGGAGGCGCACACCGAGGCGAGGGCACCGGGATCGTGAGATGAAGAGAGCGCGGTGCCAATGAGCACCAGATCGGCGCCGGCAGCGGATGCAGCGACGACGTCGTCCACCGTCTCCATTCCGCTCTCTGCCACGGCGATCCGATCGGCGGGAATGCCGTCGATCAACCCCCACGCCGAGTCGATGTCGATCTCGAAGGTGTCGAGGTTGCGGCTGTTGACGCCGATGATCGTCGCACCAGAGGACAAGGCGAACTCGAGTTCGGGCACATCATGGGTCTCGACCAGCACATCGAGCCCGAAATCCCGCGCGGCGGCGGCCAGCTCCACCAGCCGGGCCGGGGCGAGAGCCCGGACAATCAGCAGCACCGCCGACGCCCCGGCCCCCCGCGCTTCGGCGATCTGCAACTCGTCCAGAATGAAGTCCTTCCGGAGCAACGGCACGGCGACCCGCCCGCGGACCGCGGCGAGATCGTCGAGCGAGCCGCCGAAGAACGGGCCATCGGTGAGGACGGAGATGGCGCTCGCACCGGCACCGGCGTACGCTGCCGCGTGCGCGGCCGGATCCAGCTCGACGCTGATCATCCCCTGCGACGGTGAGCGCCGCTTCACTTCCGCGATCAACCCGACTCGGGTCGGATCCCAGTGGGAAAGGAACGGCTCCGGCAGCGGTGCCGCCGCCGCGCGAGCCTCGATTTCCCGCCGCCGTCCACGCAACTCGGGGAGCGAGGCGCGGGTGGCGGCCAATATCCTCTCTAGCGTAGTCGGCATCTTGCCATTCGGTCGGTCTTCGGGTAGCTTGGTTCGGAGTCCCTTCGGCCCACGCAGGAGGCAGCATGGCCCTGACCAAGCGTCAAAGCGAGATCCTCAGCTATCTCCAGGAGCATATCCAGGAGCGGGGATACGCGCCAAGTTTCGAGGAAATCGCCGAACAATTCAACTTTCAGTCGCTGGCGACGGTGCACGAGCACCTCACCAACCTGGAGCGCAAAGGGTACATCCACCGCACCCACAACGAGAGCCGGGCCATCGAGGTGCTGCCCCCCAAAGGGACGACGGGCGCCACCGAGATTCCCCTGCTTGGCCGGGTCGCCGCCGGCGCCCCGATCGAGTCGATCGTCTCCGGCGAGACGCTTGCGGTGCCGGATGCGCTCCTGCCACGCCGCGGGCCCAATTACGCGCTGAAGGTGCAGGGCGAATCGATGATCGACGATCACATCATCGATGGCGACTTCGTGGTCGTGAACGGCCGGCAGGCCGCGGAGAATGGCGAAATGGTGATCGCCATGATCAACGGCTCGGAGGCGACGGTCAAGCGCTATTACCGCGAACCCGGCGGCTGGATCCGGCTGCAGCCTGCCAACATGTCGATGCAGCCGATGCGATTCCAGGAACGCGATGTCCTCATCCAGGGGGTCGTCGTCGGCGTCATCAGGAAGTACTAGATCCGCCGATCCGGCAGCCGGGGTGCCCCGCGCTCACCCCGGCGCTGCGGCGCGGAGCTGCCCCAGCAGGTTCGCGGCACTGCCATCGTCGAGCGTACTCCGGGCGAGCCCAACGGCTCCAGCGTAGTCGGGGGCCAGGCCGGCGACGTACAGCGCCGCCGCCGCGTTCAGGAGCACCGCCCGTCGCCCCGCCTCATCCTTCCCGCCGTTCAGCAGCCGTTCGATTCGCAGGGCGTTCTCCCCTGGATCGCCCCCAGCCAGGTCCTCGAGCCGGTCCCATTCCAGTTCATAGTCGCCTGGATCGAGGGTCCATCTGCGCACCTCGCCGTCCGCTATTTCCCACACCGCATTGACTCCCGCCGGACTCAGCTCGTCCATCCCCACCTCGCCGTGGACCACCAGGGCACGGCGGGCACCGAGCCGCAGCAGCGCGTGGGCCATGAGGGGAGCCCGGGTCCGATCAGCCACGCCGATCACCTGGCATTCCACGCCAGCCGGGTTCGCCAGCGGCCCCAGGAGATTCATGATCGTGGCAACGCCGAGTTCCTTGCGGGTTGGGCCAACATGGCGCATGGCAGGGTGATAGGTCGGGGCAAAGAGGAAGACCATTCCGACCTCGTCCAGCACCTCGGCCGCCTGCTCAGCGCCGAGCATGATGTTGACGCCGAGGGCCTCGAGGACGTCGGCGCTGCCGCACTTCGAGGTGTAACTGCGGTTGCCGTGCTTCGGCACCCTCGCGCCGGCGGCGGCGGCGACGAGTGCCGCCGCCGTAGAGATATTAAAGGTGCTGACGGTTCCACCACCGGTGCCGCAGGTGTCGACCACCGCGGCTCCCGGTGCTGAACGCACCGGAACCATTGCGGCGCGCATCGCGCGAGCGGCACCGGCGACCTCGTCGGCGGTCTCCCCCCTGGCCCGGAGACCGAGCAGAAGCCCACCGATCTGGCTCGGCGTGGCGTCACCCCGCATGATGACCGCAAAGGCGTCGGCGGCCTGGTCGGGGGTCAGGGATTGGCCTTGGGCAATCAGCCGGAGGGCGGCGTGGAGCGGCATGGTGAGAAGATAGCTGGCTGATGGCTGATGGCTGACGGCTGACGGCTGACGACTGACCGCTGATAACTCTCCCACGATCTCGCTATATTCCCCGCCTCATGAGCCGGACCTATCTGGCCCTCCTGCATTACGATGGCCGCGCGTTCGCAGGCTGGCAGCGGCAGCCGGAAGTGCGCACGGTCCAGGGCGAGGTCGAGCGGGTCCTGGAACGGCTCTGCGGGTCGCGGATCGTGGCGAATGCGGCTGGCCGGACTGACGCCGGGGTGCACGCCGCTGGCATGGGAGTCAGCCTGGAAATGCCGGAACGGTGGGAGGCTGAGGCGCTGCACCGGGCGCTGAACGGGCTGCTTCCGGCCGACTGCTGGGTCGAGCGGGTCAGCGAGATGGCGCCGGGATTTCATGCCCGCTGGCGTGCCACCGGTCGGCGTTACCGGTACGAGGTCGGGACGGACCCCGCCTCGGCATCACCGTTCCGTCGCGGGTTCGAGTGGGCGCTAGGGCGGGAACTGGATGGTGGTCGACTGGTGGAGGCGGCAGCCGTGCTGCCGGGCCGGCATAGTTTCGAGGCGTTCAGCGTGCGGCAGGAGAAGGCCCCGGTGATCGACGGTGGGGGCGGAGCTCAGATCCACCCCTGCGGAATCAGGACGAGGCCGTATGCGCTGGGGCCATACGAGTGCACGATCGGGCTGGCCCGGTGGGAGATTCGACCTGAGGGTCAGGGGTTCCGCTTTCATGTCGCGGCCGACCGGTTCCTGCACCACATGGTCCGGTTCCTCGTCGGTACGATGGTTGAGATCGGTCTCGGACGCCGCCCGGTGGAGGATATGGTCACGCTGCTCAGGACGACGGACAATTGCGGCACCAGCCAGCCAGCCCCCGCCGAGGGACTCTACTTTCAGGCGGCTTCGTATCCCGAGGAGTGTTATCTGCAGACAGCCGAGGCGGTGAGTGATGGGCGGTAGGCGGGGAAGGATGAGCTCGCATCGGACCGCCCGCTGGTTTGGTCTCCCGGTCGCGCTGGTGCTCCTCGGCTGTGGCAGCGGCCCGGAACCGCGCTCCACCGGCTTCGTGGAAACGCTCGAGGCACAGCGCCCCGCCGCCCCCCGCCGGCCCCAGGACGGTCTTGCCGCGTCACGGCGTACTGCTATCGTGGAGGCGGCCGAGAAGGTGTCGCCCGCCGTGGTGTCCATCACCGTGACGAGCCGGCGCCAGGCCCAGGCGCAGACGCCCTTCGATTTCTTCTTCGTGCCGCAGTCGCCGCGCGAGCAGCAGAGCTTCGGCACCGGGTTCATCATCCGGGCCGACGGCACGATCCTCACCAACCAGCATGTCGTGAGTGGTGCCGACAAGATCATCGTCTCGCTCCCCGATGGCACCGACCGGCCAGCCCAGCTGCTGGGCGAGGACGCCGTCACCGACATCGCGGTGATCCGGGTCGACCGCGGCGGGCTGCCCACAGTGAAAACCGGAACCAGCAGCGACCTCATGATCGGGGAATGGGTCATCGCCCTCGGCAATCCGTTTGCCTATTTGCTCGGGAATGCGGAACCGACGGTCACCGCGGGCGTGGTGAGCGCGGTGCACCGGAATCTGCTGCCGGGCCGGGACCAGTCGGGCCTCTATCTCGACATGATCCAGACCGACGCTTCCATCAATCCCGGCAACTCGGGTGGACCCCTGGCCAATGCCCTGGGCGAAGTGGTTGGGGTCAACTCCTCGATTTTCACCCAGAACGGTGGATCGGTCGGCCTCGGATTTGCCATCCCGATCGAACGCGCCCTGCGCGTGGCGGACGAGATCACCCGGACCGGCGCGGTGCGGCGGGCGTGGGTCGGCTTCGACGTCGCCGGGGCGGAGAGCATGCGGGAGTGGAAAAGCCAGGGCGGCGTGCTGGTCACCGCGGTCGTGCCTCAGGGGCCGGCGGAACGCGCCGGATTGGCTCGGGGCGACGTGCTGACCCGCGCCAACGACAGGGCACTGCATAACTATCTGGACTGGGAAGCGGTGAAGCTGGACCTGCGGGTGAACGACGCCATCCAGGTCACGGCGCGACGGAACGGATCGGAGCGGACTTTCGTGCTGAAGAGCGGCGACCTGCCCACCACGACGGCGGGCAAGGTCACCGTACTCAAGGATCTGCAGCTCGTGAGCCTCACTGGCCAGATCCGGGCCGAGCGCATGGTGCAGTCGGACCAGGGTGCGCTGATCTTCCGGATCTCGCGCGAGCTGGGTCAGGCCACCGGACTCCAGGAAGGTGACGTGATCGTCGGGATGAACCGGAGAAAGGTGGCCGCCGCGGATGATGTGCGTGACGTGATCGAGGGCCTCAAGCCGCGGCAGCAGGTGCGGGTGTTCTTCGAGCGCGCCGGTTCGATCGTCTACACCGACCTCGAATTCCGATGACCGACGACGGCTACCGCTCTCCGCTCGGCACCCGCTACGCTTCGCCGGTAATGCAGAAGCTGTGGGGCGAGCGCCACCGGATCGGGCTCTGGCGCCGGGTGTGGCTCGCACTGGCGGAGAGCGAACGCGAGCTGGGCCTCCCGATCCCCGACGCGGCGATCGCGGAGATGCGGGCGCACCTGGACGACGCGGATCTTGCGGCGGCGGCGGAGTACGAGAAGCGCTTCCGGCATGACGTGATGGCCCATGTTCATCAGTTCGGGGATCAGGCGCCGTCGGCCAAGGCGTTCCTGCACCTCGGCGCGACGAGCGCTTTCGTCACCGACAACGCCGACGTCCTGGTCATCCGCGAGGGCCTTCGCATCCTGCTGGGCAGGACGATCGCCGTGCTCGACGCGCTGGATCACTTCGCGCGGAAGCATGCCGCCTTGCCGTGCCTGGCCTACACCCACTTCCAGCCGGCGCAGCTCACCACCGTCGGCAAGCGGGCGACGCTGTGGATGCAGGACTTTGCGCTCGACGTCGAGGAACTCGTCAACCGGTTGGAGACCCAGCGGCTGCGCGGCTGCAAGGGCACGACCGGGACACAGGCCAGCTTCCTCGAGCTGTTCAAGGGCGATCACCAGAAGGTCCGCGAACTGGAACGGCGCATCGCCGAGAAGCTGGGGGTGCCGCGCACCTTTCCCGTCACGGGGCAGACCTACAGTCGCAAGGCGGACAGCGTCGTCCTGGATGGCCTGTCGGGGATCTCGCAATCGGCGGCCAAGATGGCGACCGACCTGCGGCTGCTGCAGCACGAGGGAGAACTGCTCGAGCCGTTCGAGAAGGACCAGATCGGCTCGAGCGCGATGGCCTACAAGCGGAACCCGATGCGCGCCGAGCGGATCTGCGGCCTGGCCCGGTTCGTCCTGAGCCTGCAGTCCAACACGGCGCAGACCGCGGCGACCCAGTGGCTGGAGCGCACGCTGGACGATTCGGCCAACCGGCGGCTCACCCTGCCCGAGGCGTTTCTCGCCACCGACGCGATCCTGCTGCTGGCGCAGAACATCAGCGCGGGAATCGAGGTTCGCGAGGCGGTGATCCGCGGTCATGTCGATGCGCAGATGCCGTTCATGGCGACCGAGCGCCTGATGATGCTCGGCGTCGAGGCCGGCGGAGATCGCCAGGCGCTGCACGAGGTGATCCGGCAGCACAGCCTCGCGACCGCGGAGATCGTCGCGGCGGGAGGACCGAACAATCTGCTGGAGCGGATCGCGGCGGACCGGACCTTCGCCAGGGTCCCGACCGCCCGACTGCAGGCGGAGCTGGAGCCTTCGCTCTACACCGGACGCAGCTCGCAGCAGGTTGGCGAGTTCCTGCAGGAATATCTGCATCCGCTGCTGACCCGGGCCCGGCCGCTCGCGACGGCGGCAAGCGCGGCGGACATCGCCGTCTGATGAGGAACCACACATGGACGTGATGACCCAGAGCAACCTGCCCCTCCCCCTGCTTCGCAAGGGCAAGGTGCGTGAGGTCTATGAGGCGGACGCCGGGCACCTGCTGCTGGTGGCCAGCGACCGGGTCAGCGCGTTCGACATCGTGATGGCCGAGCCGATTCCGCGGAAGGGCGCGGTCCTGACGCAGATCTCGGCATTCTGGTTCGAAAAGCTGGGCAGTGTCGTACCGAGCCACTTCGTGACGGCGCGGACCTCGGAGATCGTGCGCCGGCTGCCACAGCTGGCGGGCCATCGCGATCAGCTGAACGGCCGCGCGATGCTGGTGCGCCGAACGACCCCGGTTGCGTTCGAGTGCATCGTGCGGGGCTATCTCTCCGGCTCGGCGTGGAAGGAATACAAGGCGAGCGGGACGCTGGCGGGCGAGCCGCTGGCCACGGGGCTCACCGAGAGTGCCCGGCTCGAACCACCGATCTATTCGCCGGCGACGAAGGAAGAGACGGGCCACGACGTCAACGTCACCTTCGACCGGGTGGCGAAGACGCTCGGGCTGGCGACCGCGGAGCGGCTGCGGGACGCGAGCTTCGCGGTCTACGCTGCGGGACGCGATCACGCGGCGACGCGGGGCATCATCATCGCCGATACCAAGTTCGAGTTCGGCTTCGACGGACAGGGCCTGCTGCGCCTGATCGATGAGGTGCTGACCCCGGATTCCTCGCGCTTCTGGCCCGCCGACAAGTATCAGCCGGGCCGGTCCCAGCCGAGCTTCGACAAGCAGCCCTTGCGTGACTACCTCCTGGAGCTCAAGCAGGCCGGGCAGTGGAATGGCGAGGCACCGCCCCCCACCCTGCCGGCTGCGGTGGTGGCGGCCACGAGCAAGCGCTATCTGGAGGCGTTCCATCGCCTGACCGGGTACGACCTTCCGGAGGACGCATGATGCGGGTGGCACCGGAGGGCCGACCGTTCATTGTCGTGGCCTGGATCATCGCGGGGCTGCTCGCGGTGTTCACGCCGTGGTGGGCCGCGGCGTTGTGGCTCCCGATCGCCGTGTGGGTCGTCGCCTTCTTCCGCGATCCCATCCGCGAGGGACCGCGGGGGGACCACGTCGTGATCGCGCCGGCGGATGGACTGGTGGTCAGCGTCGTGAGGCTCGACGAACCCGACTATGTAAAGGAACGAACCACCCGGATCTCGATCTTCATGAACGTCTTCAACGTGCATGTGAATCGCTATCCATCGAGCGGGACGGTGGAGTATCGCAAATACGTGAAGGGGCACTTCGGGCATGCGGGGACGGAGAAGGCGAGTCTCGAGAACGAACAGAGCACGGTCGGGCTGATGACGGCGCGCGGCAGGCTGCTGGTCCGGCAGATCGCCGGCCTGGTGGCCCGGCGGATCGTCACCGATCACCAGCCCGGCACGGCGGTCACCCAGGCGGCCCGGATGGGGCTCATCCGATTCGGCTCCCGGGTTGACGTCTTCGTGCCCGTCGGCGCCAGGGTGCTGGTGCACACCGGCGACAAGACACAGGCGGGCCACACGGTGATAGCCCAATGGGACTGATGCCCACGCGACGCGGCCTGCGGCCGCCGGGAATGCGGCAGGTGGTGGTGGTGATCCCGAGCGCCTTCACGCTCGGCAACATGTTCTTCGGGATGTGGGCCATCATCTCGGCCTACCGCGGCAACTTCACCTGGGCGGCATGGTTCATCATGTTCGCCGGGGTGCTGGACATGCTCGACGGCCGGGTGGCGCGGCTCTCCGGCGCGGGAACCCGCTTCGGCGCCGAACTCGACAGCCTGGTGGACGTCATCAGCTTCGGCGTGGCGCCGGCGCTGGTGATGTATTTCCTCGAGTTCCAGAACGTCGGCAAGTTCGGCTGGCTGATCTGCTACATGTACGTGGTGGCGGTGGCGGTGCGCCTGGCGCGCTACAACATCCAGCACGGCACCGGGAAGCCGGGGTGGTTCACCGGCATGCCCAGCCCATCGGCGGGGATGATGCTGGCGGTCTACTACCCCTTCAGCCAGACGACCTGGTACCGCGAGAGCCTCGCGTACCTCGATTTCCAGCGCGAAGGGTTGAGCATCCTGATCGTGGTGCTCGCGCTGCTGATGGTTTCCACGGTGAAGTACCCCAAGTTCCCCAGCCTCGGTTTCCGCACGGCCAAGGGACTGGCTGGGCTGGCGGTGCATATCGGCGTGCTGACCATGGCGCTGTGGAAACCGGCCTACTTCCTCTTTCCACTCGGGCTGGCCTATCTCGCGTTCGGCATCGTCCGCCATGCGGTGGTGCGCCTGTCAGAACGGGGCGAAGGGGGACTGGCGGTGATCGATGGGGTGGAATCGGATGTGGACGAGAACGAGGAGCAGCTGGAGCGGCGGACGACGCCAAGGATTACGACGATCAAGCGGGAGTAGGCGGCAGGTGGCAGGTGGCAGGGAATTTATCGGCAGGAATTGGAGTCGATGCAGTCACTGGCCACTGCTCGCTGCCACCTGCCGCCCATTTCGGAGTTCACAGTGACCTACAAAGTCCACGTTCGCGTGGTCCCCCGCGGCGGCCTGCTGGATCCCCAGGGCAAGGCGGTCGAGCATGCGCTGAGCGCGCTCGGGTTCACCGACGCGTCTGGTGTCCGGATCGGGCGGGCGATCGAGCTCTCCATCGAGGCCAAGTCGACGGAGGATGCCCGCGCCCGCGCCCGGGCCATGTGCGACAAACTGCTGGCCAATCCGGTGACCGAGGATTACACCGTCGAGGTTGAAAACTGATGCGGCGGGTCGCCGTGGTCCGCTTCCCCGGCAGCAACTGCGACGCCGACACGCTTCACAGCGCGCGGCGCGCCGGGGCGGAGGCGTATTTCGTGTGGCACCGCGACACCGACCTGCAGGGAGCCGATGCCGTGATGCTCCCCGGCGGCTTCAGCTATGGCGACTATCTCCGCTCCGGCGCCATCGCGCGATTCAGCCCGATCATGCCCGCCGTACAGCGCTTCGCCCAGGCCGGCGGCCCGGTGCTGGGAATCTGCAACGGCTTCCAGATCCTGTGTGAGGCTGGCCTGCTGCCCGGTGCGCTGATTCAGAACAGCCGCCTGAGCTTCGTGTCGCGCCCGGTCGGCCTCCGGCTGGAACAGCCCGACACCGCCTTCACCACGGCCTATGCCAAGGGGCAGCTGCTCCGCATGCCGGTGGCCCATGGCGACGGCCAGTACGTGGCCGATGCCGCGACGCTGGCGGAGCTTGAAGCGAACGGGCGCGTCGTGGTCCGCTATGTCGAGCTCGACGGCAGTCCGCTTCGCACCGAAATCAACGGCTCCCTCCGTGACATCGCGGGGATCGCCAATCACGGCGGCAACGTGGTCGGCCTCATGCCCCACCCGGACCGGGCCGCCGACCCCACCCTCGGCAACACCGACGGCATGGGCTTCTTCACTTCCGTGCTGACCTGGGCGACGGCGGGGGCCGGCCGGTGACCGGGCCTGGACGGGGCGCGGGGATGGCCTCAGCCGTTGCGCTCGTGCTGCTGCTGTCCGCTGGCGGCGTGACGCGCCTCGCTGCACAGGAGGTGAGGACGATCACGCCGGGGATGACGGAAGCGGAGGTGCGGACGGCGTGGGGCACGCCGTTCACGGTACGGACGCGGGGCGTCCACACTTTTCTGTACTTCGCCAATGACTGTCTCAAGCGGTGCGGCACGTACGATATCGTCTTTCTCGAGGGGGGGCAGGTGATCGACGCCATCGTGCGCGACAAGGGTCGGCGCTATGACGGGATCGCGTCGTCTCCGATCGATCGGAAGCCGACGCCGACGATTGTCCCCTGAGCCCGGGGTAACGACCGGCGGGCCGCGCCAGGCAGGAGAGGAACGCAGCAGCAGACTACCATGAACCACCAGATCGCCACCCCCTGAGGATCCAGATGTCGACGACCGACAAGCCCAGCCGCAACGAAGACGAATATTTCCTGAAGCTCGAATCGGAGCGGATTGAACGCAAACGCGCCGAACAGGCAATGTTGAATCAGGATGCCGAGCGAAAGAGCCACTACCTGCGTTGCCCCAAGTGCGGCGGGCACCTCGTCACGCAGGAGCTGCACCGCATCCAGGTGGACCGCTGCCCGGAGTGCCACGGCCTCTGGCTCGACAATGGCGAGATCGACGCGATCATGAGGCAGGACGAGAAAGGCCTGCTGACCCGTGCGCTGGGCGAGTTCATGGGCAGCCTCAAGGGGAAGAACCGCTAAGGTGCCAACGACGGCCCACCCCTTTCCCGGCGAGCGCGCCATCACCATGGCGGTGGTGCGGGAACACAACCTGACCGACACCGAATACCAGCGCATCGTGACGATGCTGGGGCGCGGCCCGACGCTCACCGAGTTAGGCATCTTCAGCGCCCTCTGGTCGGAGCACTGTTCCTACAAGCACAGCAAGCCGGTCCTGCGGAAATTCCCCACCACGGGGCCGCAGGTGATCCAGGGCCCGGGCGAGAACGCCGGCGTGCTGCGCCTGCCGGACGGCTGGGCCGTCGCCTTCAAGATCGAATCGCATAACCATCCCTCCGCGGTCGAGCCGTACCAGGGCGCGGCGACCGGCGTGGGCGGCATCCTGCGGGACATCTTCACCATGGGCGCGCGCCCCGTGGCGGTGCTCAACAGCCTCCGGTTCGGGCCGCTCGACAGCGCCCGCAACCGATACCTCTTCGCCGGCGTGGTGAAGGGGGTCGGCACCTATGGCAACTGCGTCGGGGTCCCGACGCTCGGCGGCGAGGTGGATTTCGCGCCGGGCTACAGCGGCAATCCGCTGGTCAACGCCATGTGCGTCGGGCTGCTGCGGGAAACCGACCTCACCCGGGCGCAGGCGCACGGGGTCGGGAACCTGCTGCTCACGATGGGCTCGAGCACCGGGCGGGATGGAATCCATGGCGCCAGCTTTGCCTCGGAGGACCTGTCGGAAAAGAGCGAGGCCCGCCGACCGCAGGTGCAGGTGGGCGATCCGTTCACCGAGAAGCTGCTGCTCGAGGCGACGCTGGAGCTGATCGAGAAGAAGCTGGTCGTCGCGATCCAGGATATGGGCGCGGCGGGACTCACCAGCAGTTCGGCGGAGATGGCGGCGCGGGGCGGGGTCGGCGTCGAGCTGGAGACCGACAAGGTCCCCACCCGCGAGGCGAACATGACGCCGTACGAAATCATGCTCAGCGAATCCCAGGAACGGATGCTGATCGTCGCCGAACCATATCGGGTGGCGGAGATCCAGGCGGTCTGCGCCAAATGGGAGCTGGACGCGGACGTCGTCGGCCGGGTGACCGACGACGGGCTCTACCGCATCCGGCACAACGGTGTCACCGTCGCCGAGATCCCCGGCCAGCCGCTGGTGGACGATGCCCCGGTGTATCATCCGGAGGCGAGGGAGTCGGCCGAGGCGGTGAGCCGCCGGGCGGGGACGCCCGGCGGCTCAAATCGGGCCAGGGCCGACGCGCGCGGCGCCCTGCCCCTGCTGCTGGACGAGCCGTCGATCGCCAGCAAGCGCTGGGTCTTTGAGCAGTACGACTCGACGGTGCAGGCGGCGACGCTGCTCGGGCCGGGCGGCGACGCCGGCGTGCTGCGGGTCGCCGACACCGATTTCGGGCTGGCGGTCACGGTGGACTGCAACAGCCGATTGCTGTCACTCGATCCGTACGAGGGGGGCAAGGCGACGGTCGCGGAGGCCGCGCGCAACATCGCCTGCACCGGCGCGGTGCCGCTCGGCATTACCGACTGCCTCAATTTCGGCAATCCGGAGCGGCCCGAGATCTTCTTCCAGTTTGTCGAAGCCTGCCGCGGCATCAGCGATGCCTGTGTCGCCTTCAGCACCCCCGTAACCGGTGGTAACGTCAGCTTCTACAACCAGAGCCCCACCGGCGCGATCGACCCGACGCCCACAATCGGGATGATCGGGCTGCTCGAGAAGCTCAGCCACAAGGTGCCCAGCCACTTCCAGCACGCGGGCGATTCCATCGTCCTCCTGGGCGGACCGGCGTCCGGGCGCATGGGCGGCTCGGCCTACTGGACGCATGTGCGAGATTTCATCGGTGGCGAGCAACCGCCGGTGGACCTCAAGGCGGAGCTGGCCCTGCAGCAGCTGCTGGTCGGGGCCGCACGAGGGGGCCTGCTCCGCTCGGCCCATGACTGTTCCACGGGCGGTCTTGCCGTCACGCTCGCCGAGGCGGCGATAGGCGGACCCTATGCGGTGAGCAGCTTCGGGGCGACGGTAACACTGCCGACCGCCGCGGCGACCACCACCGATGCGGGAGACGTCGTGGCGCTCTACGGCGAGGACCATGGCCGCGCTGTGGTGAGCTGTGATCCGGCGTCGCTCGCCGCCCTGCTCGCTCTGGCGGAACAGCACGGCGTGCCCGCGTCGCAGGTCGGCTCAGTCGGGGCCGCCGGTGCGGCGGTGACGGTACAGGTTGGCCAGCGATCGTATACCTGGCCGGTGGCGGAGTTGCGGACGACGTATTTCGAGGCGATCCCGCGGCGGATGAGGTAGGTGGCAGGTGGCAGGTGGCAGGCGATCAGCACCAACGGAGAGTCCATCCATGTGCGGTGTCTTCGGAGTATCCGGCGTCCCGGACGCAGCACGCCTGACCTATCTCGGGCTTTACGCCCTGCAGCACCGGGGCCAGGAGAGCGCCGGCATCGTGGCCGTTGATGAACATGGGCAGGCGAGAATTCACCGGGGGATGGGCCTGGTGTCGGAGAACTTCTCCGACGCCGGCCTGAGCCAACTGCTGGGTGATGTGGCGATCGGGCACACCCGCTACTCGACCGCCGGCAGTTCGGTGCTGGTCAATGCCCAGCCGTTTCTCAAGGACCTGCGCGGCGTGCCGCTCACCGTCGCGCATAACGGCAACCTTACCAACGCCCCCGAGCTCCGCCAGATGCTGGAGGAGCAGGGGGCGCTGTTCGATACCACGACCGATACCGAAGTCCTGCTCCACCTGATCGCCCGCTCGCGCCAGCCCACCATCGAGAGCCAGATCCGCGAAGCGCTGGAACAGTGCGAGGGTGCCTTCACCCTGCTGCTGTCGGTCGGCCGGACAATCTACGCCGTGGTCGATTCCCGCGGCTTCCGTCCGCTCTGCGTCGGCCGGGTGGGCAGCGGCATCATCATCGCCTCGGAGACCTGTGCTCTCGACCTCGTCGGCGCCACCATGGTCTGCGAAATCCAGCCGGGCCAGTTCATCAGGATCGACGACGGACAGATCGTGGAGCTGCCGAGGCTGGCATCCCGTCCCGTCAGCCGCTGCGTCTTCGAGTTGGTGTACTTTGCCCGGCCCGACAGCAGGGTGTTTGGCGAATCGGTGGACCGGGTCCGCCGCGAGCTGGGACGGGCGCTGGCGCGGGAGCATCCGGCGCCGCGGGCGGAGGTGGTCTTCAGCGTGCCGGACAGCTCGAACGCGATGGCGCTCGGCTTTGCCGATGTCTCAGGCGTAAAGCTCGAACACGCCCTGATCCGGAACCACTACGTGGGCCGCACGTTTATCAACCCGTCGCAGGCCCTCCGCGTCGCCAAGGTCAAGATCAAGTTC
>JAWXBX010000374.1:0-14369 GCA_034440415.1 Gemmatimonadota bacterium
CAGGTGCGTGCCCGGGGCGAACTCCGTCTTGTACTGATTCCAGAACTCCGGCGGCTGATCGCCGACGTCCCAGGTGCTCTGCTGGTTGCGGGGGGAGAAGTAGCGCTCCTTGGAGCGGCTGCCTTCCTCGTCTGCCCGCGCACCCACAATCACCCCGGTGTAGGGCTCGGTGTTCCGGTCCACCTCATAGGCCTTCTTGGCGTGGTTGAACTTGTAGCGGGGCCACTCGCCGGAGAGCGTTTTCTTGAGCGCCTCGGTCTTGAGCAGGCCGCAGCAGGTGATCCGATCCACCGCGCCATCGGGAAAGGTGCGCTTGTCCTGCAGCGCCTGCACATGCTGCCCATAGATCAGGTTCAGGTTCCACTCGGCCGCCAGGCGGTCCCGGTAGCGGATCATCTCCGGGATCTTGAAGGAGGTGTCGATGTGCACCAGGGGGAAGGGCACATGGCCAAAGAACGCCTTCCGCGCCAGCCACAGCAGGACCGTGCTGTCCTTGCCGATCGACCAGAGCATGCAGAGGCTCTTGAAGTTGGCGTACGCTTCACGGAAAATGTGGACGCTCTTGTATTCCAGCTCAGCGAGATGGTCCATCGTCAGTCCCCTGGAAATGGTCCTTCAGTCCAACCGGCGCTTGTGCGCCAGTCTGCACGAATAAGGCCGCGATCCGCCGAAAGGCCGACGCCGCCCGACTAGACCGCCTGCCCCACCCCGTCGACGAATGCCAGCACCCGACTCACCGCATCATCCACCGCAATGTTCGTCGTGTCGATGGCGAGTTCGGGCGTCACGGGGGCTTCGTAGGGATCGTCGAGTCCGGTGAAGTGCTTGATCTCGCCACGGAGCGCCCGGGCATAAAGCCCCTTGATGTCCCGCCTGGCGCACTCGTCGAAACTGGTTGAGATCCAGATCTCGGAAAAATTCCGGCAGAGGCCCCGCACAAAGGCCCGCGAATCGGCATACGGTGACACCAGGCTCGCCACCACGGTGACGCCATGCCGCTCCAGCCGGCTGGCGACCCAGCCCACCCGACGAATGTGGGCATCGCGCTCCGGCCGGGTGAATCCGGTGGCGGGGAAGATGTCGCGGATCGCATCGCCATCGAGGTACTCGACCTTGTCACCCCGTGCTTCCAACAGCGCCACGACCTCGCGCGCGATGGTACTCTTGCCGGAGCCCGACAGCCCGGTGAACCAGAGCACCTTCCCCTCCCCGCTGCCGGTCTCGAGTTCGCTATCCGCCCGCCCGATCACGAAACCGTTGTTCCTGAGCTCAGGCTGGTTGTACACCAGCTCCGAGCGTCGCGGCCCCCGTTCCCCGGAATTCCGGAAGATGCAATCGCCGGCGGCGACATCCCATTCCATGGTGGGCCCGAGCCGCGGGTAGATGTCGGCCTTCCCCTCCGCCACCCAGCAGAACTTGAGCGAACTGCCGGCCGGCACCCGCTCGGCGACGGTGATGGTGCTCAGGTACGCTTCCAGCTCCTTCGAGGGATGCGACCGGCTCTCCGCGACCCGCACCGCATGACCGGGCAGTGGGGGGCGGGAGTAGATCCGGGTTGGTGCACTCCCGGCCTGGCGCTTCCACGACCCGAGGCCAGCGCCGGCGTAATACAGCAGATCAAGAGCCGGCGCGTAGATCACGCCCAGGACTGGCACGCCTCCCTCGATGAGGGCGATGTTGACGGTGAATTCCCCGTTTCGCTGGATGAATTCCTTGGTTCCGTCGAGCGGATCGACCAGCCAGAAGCGTGACCAGGCCGCCCGTACCGCTGGGCCCGGGATCTCCCCTTCCTCCGAAATGATCGGAATGGCGGGATCCCACGCCGCGAGTGCCGCCACGATGATCTCATGCGCGGCCCGATCGGCCGCCGTCACCGGTCCCTTGTCGCCCTTCTGCTGCACCACGAGGTCGGTCCGGTAGTGCACCATCGTCGCCCGGCCCGCCTCGAGGGCGATCGCCTCCAGGCGGACCAGTGCGTCCGGGGACACAGTCACTGTCGTCGGTCCGCTCACGCCGATTTCTCCGAGGAGGGCGCCGGGCCCGACGGAGGAAAGAGATTGAAACGGATGATGTGGATGATGGCGGCAACGCCGTCCTTCCAGCCGATCTTCTTCCCCTCGGAGTAGGTGCGGCCGGCGTAGGAGATGGGCACCTCCCAGATGCGTGCCTTGGCCTGGGCCAGCCGCGCAGTGACCTCTGGCTCGAAGCCGAAGCGGTTGCTCGTCAGCACCATCGACTTCAGCAGCGGCGCCCGAACCATCTTGTAGCAGGTCTCCATGTCCGTCAGGTTGAGATCGGTGAAGACGTTCGACATGAGGGTGAGGAACTGATTCCCCACCGAGTGCCAGAAGTAAAGCACCCGGTGCTCCGCGCCACTGAAGCGGGACCCGAAGACGGCATCCGCCCGGCCATCCGCGATCGGGCGCATGAGCCGGGGCAGCTCCGCCGGGTCGTATTCCAGATCAGCATCCTGCACCACGATCACGTCCCCGGTGGCCGCCGCGATTCCCGTCCGCAACGCCGCACCCTTGCCCCGGTTGACCTCGTGGTGCCGCACAATGTCCACCAGGCCATCGGCGTGCAGCCGATCGAGAATCTCCCCGCTGCCGTCCCGCGAGGCGTCATTGACGGTCACGATCTCCACGGTCAGCGGGATCGCCCGGACCCGGCGCACGAGGTCAGCGACGGTTCCGGCCTCGTTGTAAACCGGGATGATGACGCTCAGTCTGAGTGTGGATGGCGCAGCACCGCTCACGGTTTCCCTCCCGGGATGGGACGCATACCTGAATTGATGATGTCGCCAGAGCGGGCGACGGAGTCGAGGCGGGCCTGCAGGGCGCGGTGGATTGGCGTGCGGGCCGGCACGGTCGCGAGATCGTTCACTTCGGCGGCATCCAGCGCGACGTCGAAGAGCTGCTCGGACTGATCGCCCTGCCGGATCAGCCGGTGCCCCTCCGCCTGCACCGCCCACATCGGACCGCGGGCGATGGGACCCTTCTTCTTCCTGAACTGCGGCACGAAGTCAAGCTCCGCATAGAGCGGCTCGCTACCGCTGCGCCCGGTCTCGAGCAGGGAGTGGCCCGGCAGCACCGGTCCGCTCTCGCCGCCAGCGAGAGTCGTGATGGTACGCGCGAGGTCGCGCAGGCTGACCGGTACATCGCTGCGTGCTGCCGCCTGTCCCGGCACGGCGATCACGAGCGGCACGTCGAGCAGGGGCCGATACAGGCTGTTGCCGTGCTCGACGAGCCCATGTTCGCCCATGTGTTCACCATGGTCAGCGGTCACGATGATGACCGTGTGCTCCAGCAGCCCTCGGCGCCCCAGCGCCGCCTGCAGCGCGCCGAGTTCGGTGTCCATGTAGCGAATGGCGCCGTCGTACTGGGCGAGCCCGAGGGTCCAGTCCGGTGCCTTCCACCGCTGCATCGCCCGCCGGGTGACCGCAGCACGCTCGGCCACGGTACTGCCCGGGGCGAACAGCGTATCGAACGGTGGGGGCGGCTCGTACGGGTCGTGCGCGTCGAAGTAGTTCAGGCAGGCAAAGAAAGGATGAGCTGGATCGGAATCGTCCAGCCACTGGAGAAACGACTCGTTCACCTGACCGGCGGAGTTCCGCAAGAGGCGCCACTGGTCGGGCTGACTGGGCAGGAGCAGGCGCCCGAGCGCCGGCGCCATCACCAGCCGCCCCAGACCGATCCGGTAGTCGCGAAAGCGGGCGAAACCCCGGGTGAGCCCCGTCTCCCAGCTCACGTAGTTGATGTTCCCCGTAAACAACCCCGTCCGGTATCCGCGTCTGGACAGGACTTCGGCCACTGTTGGAGCCGCCCCGTCCAGCGGGACTTTCCAGGTCGCGGTGACTTCGTGGGGCAGCAAGCCGGTGAACATGGAGGCGTGCGACGGCAGGGTCCACGGCGCCACCGACATCGCCTGGGTGAAGCTGGTGCCGCGGGCGGCCAACTCCGCCAGGACTGGCGTCGTCGGCCGGTCATAGCCGTACAGGCTCAGGTGATCACGGCGCGTGGCGTCGAGCACCACCAGAAGCACGTTCGGTGCGCCGGGTGGCCCTGCGGGCAGCTCACCAGCCATCCGATGCTCGCGCCAGAGGCGCCAGCCACGCTCGCCACCGCACAGCAGGCCAACCAGCAGCAGGAGCGACATCACTTGCCGCGGCAGCCCCGCCCACCAGCGGTGGCGCTGCGCCAGCCAGCGGCCGAGCTGGATCCCGAGCCCCGCGGCGATGGCACCCTGGGCCGCCCAGTGCAGCTGGTCGGCATGCAGCAGCACCAGCCACGACGCTGCGGTGAGCAGCAGGATGGCCGCACTCGTGCGGGACAGGAGCCGCTGCGTCAGTACCAGGAGGAGTCCGACCAGCAGGAGCAGCAGCAGATCGGCGAGCGGCGCGAGCCACACAACGTCAGTGCTCTGGAACTGGATTGCCGGGGCGACCATCCAGCGACCGACGACGAGTGCGGCCTCGATGAGACCCGCCAACAGCCCAAGGCTTGCCGCCGCGAGCAGCACCTCTCCGCGGGACACCGTACCGGGACTCACGGGTGCCCTCCCGCATGCGCGAGACGGACGGCGCGCCAGGACACCAGAAAATCGGAGCGATAGGTCGGCCAGCGCTGCGCTTGCCAGGCTCCCTCCACCACGAACCCCGCCGATGGCGTCTCCGGCACCCGGAGCCGCAGATTCACCGCCGGGTGCGGGGTGCACGGGGTTGGCGCCGCCCAGCAGCGGTCGTTCTCGACCGGCACCTGCAGCTCAAGTCCCGCCGCGGTCCGGAACGGGGCGAGTGCCGCGACTGGGACGGGATGAAATCCGTGGTCGGGACCGGGGCGCACGATGACATCCCGGGCAATCTGGCCGATCAGGCCGGTCAACCTGCCGCGATTCCGCTGCAACGCGCGCACGCCAATCGGCACCGTGGCCGCGAGCAGGGCGACCACCAGCAATACTCGTCGGAGCGACGGCGCGGCCACCGGCCCGATCGCCTCGGCAAATGCCACCGCCGTCAGGGTCCAGAAGAGCGGCACCGCGAACACCGCCCGTGGCGCGGTCCCGAACCAGAAGGCGAGGCCGACACCCACCGGCAGGACCAGCCACGCGCCAGCGCTCGGCCGGGATGCCCCGGCGCGCCACAGAAACACGACGAGGGCAAGCAGCGCCAGCCCGAGCGGGAGGAGGATGTGCCACTGTCCCTCCGGAGTGCCCAGCGTCCCGGTGAACCACGGCCGTACCCACGACCAGTCGCTCACCCAACGGCCGGTGCCCTCGGTGGCGAAGTGCTGGTAGTTGATCCGGCCGAAGTGGTACACCCAGTCCCGCTCGGCCTCTGCCTGCTCCAGCGGCACGCGCCACGAGACCGGCATCGCGCCGAAGGTACTGGGATAGGCGGGATAGCCCGAGAGGATGACACTCCGCCCCGCCCAGCTCAGCCCGAACAGCACCACGAGCGCGGCACCCCAGCGCATCGCGGGACGGCCATACAGCGTGGCGACAGTCGTGGCGGCGCACTCGCGCCAGAGCACGACCAGCAGGAGCAGAGCGACGGGCACCGCCACACTCAGCTTCACCGAAACCGCTGCAGTCGCGCAGAGCAGGATGGCGACGAACTCGGCCGGCGCGGGATCTGGCGCGTTGCCAGCCGGCGGACGGACCAACCGGCGGTAGGCCAGTCCGAAGGCGAACAGGAGCAGCAGGCTCGCGGGGAGGTCGGTGGTCAGACTGGCGACAAAGAACGGATTGGCTGCGAGCAGCGTCACCGGAACGAGCAGCACAATCGCGAACGCCGCCGGTCGCGGATCCGCACCGGGCTCGCGGAGGCGGGCAACGCTGATGAACAGCGTGACGAGCGCCAGCGCAACGACGAATCCATTGGCCAGATGGGTGACCCGCCCAACCCACGGCCCCTGATCCACCAGCGCGGCAAAGAGCAGACTCGAATTGTTGAAGCCGAGGCGGCCGTGCAGGTTGGCAAGGCCGGGCACGATGGGATAGGCCCTGGCCCACGCGACGGCCGCCAGATGGTAGATCCCGGTGTCCGATGCGGTGGGCCGGGCGAGACTGAGATTCGCGACCCAAGCGAACACCAGCGTTGCACTGAGCAGCAGCCGCGGTCGCTCCGACACCAGCCGCGGCCGTGCCAGGAACCAGCCTGCGGCCCCCAGCATCGCCACCATGAGCGCGGCCGCCCACTGAATCGGAAAGACCAGGTGCCAGAGCTGGAGGAAAAGCAGCAGCAGCGCGAAGCCAGTCCAGGTCGCGGTGAGCAGCGCATCGGCGCATTCCACGCGACCGGCCCGGACCAGGACCCGCAGGCCCAGGCCCATGCCGGTGACAGCTGCCGCCAGCAGCAGCCACGCTGCGAGCACGCTGAGCATCGCCCGCGCCAGAGCCATGACCGTCGTCCCGCCTACCAGGGCCGGTAGAGAATGCCCTTGTCCTGCAGCAGGCGCTTGATCCGGTCGACGCCGTCCTCCGCCGCCTCAGCGTCGCCCAGAATCATCTCGTACGTCACGTCGGTCGAGACGTGATCACCGACCCAGATCAGCTCGATACGGTCCGGATCCACGGCCGTCTTGATGACTTCGAGATCGTCCTGCGTCAGTTCGTGGGCGGTCACAATCAGAAGCGCCCCGGCGTCGAGGAACATGTTGGCCACTTCGCCAAGACGACGGAGGTGCTCGGTCCGGTTATCGGTCTTGCGCTCGATGTCGGCATCCACACCGTAGACCACGTTTGCCATGCCGAGGAAGTAGACCACCCGCCCGTCCTCGAACAGTCGCGTCTCGAGATCCTTGGCCAGGGTCTTCCGCTCGGCCTCCCGGGAGCCGGTGATCAGCAGCAACGACGATTTCTGGCTGTACTTCTCCGCCCGCCGCTCCGGCTGGATGGCGCTGGGCTCCCACTTGAAATTGCGGAGCATCACTTTCTCGCGGATCTCGCTCTGCCGGTCGGGCAGCGCCTCGCGCACGATGCCACCGCCACGGATCTCGTAATCCTCCACCAGCACGAATCGGCTGGTCGCCGCCACCTGATCGGCGAGGTCGAACGCCACCGCGCGGTTGAGCTTGAGGGTGCACTCCGCGACGGCGTTGCGGTCGACCCGTTCCTTGGTCTCGCTGCTGTCGAGGTTCGACGCGTCCACCACGCGGTGGATCGCCTCCAGCCGGCACGGGACGCGCGCCGCGCCGAGCTTCAGGATGTAGTCCTTGTGCTTCTGCATGGGCTGTTTGCCCAACCAGAAAATGCTCACCCGAAGCCTGGTGGTGACCTCGGGACGGAGCTGGGTCACCAGCGTCGCCAATTCGCCCCGGCCGACGTAGATCTGCTCGCTGAGGGTCAAGCCGGTGGCCATGCCGGCGCGCGCCTCGGTCTGAGGCGGCCGGTTGAACGCCTCGATGGTCTTGACCCGGCTCTTCTTGCCCGAGGGGTAGAACACGACCTCGTCGCCCACCCGCACCACGCCGGTCTCGATGGTGCCGGCGATCACCCGCCGATCGTCGCCCTGCGCGGTGAACTTGTAGACGTCCTGCACCGGCATCCGGAAGGGCTTGTCCACCGGGGGCCGCTCGGTCGCGAAATTGTCCAGCGCCTCCAGTACGGTGGGGCCCGTGTACCACGACATCTTTTGCGAACGGGTCGCGATATTCTCGCCATCGCGGCCGGCGGCGGGAATGAAGCAGGCCGGATGCAGCTTGATCTGATCGAGAAACGCGGTGTACTCCCGCACGATGCCATCGAAATGGGTCTGATCGTAATCGACCAGGTCCATTTTGTTGACCAGGACCGCGATCTGACGGATGCCCAGCATCGACATCATGTACCCATGCCGCCGGCTGTTCTCCTGCACCCCCTCCTTGGCATCGATGACCAGCAACGCGGCCGCGGCGCGCGAGGCGCCGGTCACCATGTTCTTGAGAAACTCGATGTGTCCCGGCGCATCGATAATGATGTAGTGCCGCTTGTCGCTCTTGAAGAACACGCGGGCGGAATCGATGGTGATCCCCTGCGCCTGCTCGTCCTTCAGCGCGTCGAGCAGGAAGGCGTATTCGAACGGCCTGGCGGTGCGCTCGCACAGCGCCTTGACCTGCGCGAGTTTCCCTTCGGGAAGCGAGCCGGTGTCGGCCAGCAGGCGTCCCACCACGGTACTCTTGCCGTGGTCGACGTGACCGCCGATGACGATGTTCATGCTTTCCAGCGATACCGGCGCGGCTGACGCCAAGGGTGCAGCAGTCGTTGCATCCATTCGTGCGTGTCCGTCTTGGTCTGGGGTGGTGCCGGAGTGGTGGTGTTGCAGAAGACCCACACTCGGCATCGGCGCTCCGCGGTTGCACCTGTTTCATGGGCAACCCACATGCCAGTACGGCTACCACCAGGGGTGCCGGAATGGGAAGATACCGCGAATTGTAGCGACAATCCTACAACTTTGAAGGTTCGACCCGCTCAGACATGCAGACTCGGCAATCGAGTCAGGGACAGCCGCAGGCCGCCCGTCAGGGACAGCACGAGGGCGAAGGTCGCCACGCCCGCTGGGAGACTCACCCAGAGCGGTTGGTGTGCGAGGGGGAGGAGGATAAGCGCCATGGCGCCAACGGCCACCATCGCCCGCCAGAATCGGCCGACCCCAGGCGGACGAAGCCCTTCGAGCGATGCGTTGCGCACTGCCAGCCCGGCGCGAACCAGCTCCGTGAGCACCGTCGCCGCCGCGGCGCCGAGCATGGCGAACTCGGGGATCAGCACCAGATTCAGCACCAGATTGAGGATCGCCGACTGTACCGCGGTTCGGAGCACCAGGTCCTGGCGCCCACAGGCCACAAGGCTGAACAGCGACACATTGCGGAAGTAGCCCGCCGGGACAGACCAGAGGAGGACGGCCAGCGGCAGGGCGGAACGCTGGTACTGGTGGCCGAAGGCAAGACCGATGATCTCGGGCGCGAGCACCGCGCCGCCGACGGCGATAGGCAGCCCGACGGCAAAGACCTGTGCCAGCGAGGTCCGATATTGCTCACCCTGCGCGTGGGGGTCGGCGCCAAGCCGGGTCAGGGCAGGAAGCAGGCTCTGCCCATAGGCAATCCCGACATTCACCAGAAAGCTCACCAGGGTGTACGCCGCCACGTAGAGTCCGGTCACCGTGGCGCTGTGGAACAGGCGGAGGAAAATCAGATCGGAGTTGAAGATCAGCAGACCGAGCAGGGTCTGGAGTACCAGTGGCGTGCCGCGTCGCAGAATGGGTCCGGCTCGGTGCCAGTCGAATCGCAGCACGAGGGGGCCCAGCGATCCCCGCAGCCACCAGGCCAGGCAGAGTGCTGCCACCGCGTCGCCGAGGAACTGCGCCAGCGGGACCTGGGGAATGTCGCCGGCGGAATGCACGAGGCTGAGGACGAAAGCCGCCATGACCGCCTCGCCCACGATCCGTCCTGCCGCAACCCGGCCACCCTGCTCGAGGCCAAGGTGGATCCAGCGGGTGTTCGCCCCCAGCACAAGCAGGGTCAGGGAATAGCTGGCCAGGATGGCCCCTTCGGGCTGGGGCGCGAGGAACACGCCCGCAACGATGACGATGAAGGCGACGACCGTCGCGATCAGGGCTCGGCTCGCCACGAGGCTTCCGCCCAGTTCCCGGCCCAGAACGGGATGCGCGGCGATCTCGCGCACTCCGATCAGGTCGATGCCGGCATCCCCGACTGCCGTGACGTACAGCATCACCGCCGTCGCCACCCCGAGGATGCCGTATCCCGCCGGCCCGAGCGTGCGCGCCAGGTAGACACTCGCCGCGAACGCGATCAGGCGGGCAGTGGCTTCGCCGAGGGCGAGCGCGAGGAAGTTGCGGTTGAGGCTGGACACGGCGATCAGGCGACTCGGCAGTGAGGTGGGGCGGTCAAAAAGAAACCGGCGACCGGCCCGTGGAACAGGGGCCCGGTCGCCGGAGGCTGTCGCGAATGGTGGCGCTCAGGCGCCGGTGGACTGTTCCGCCTCGGCGGCGTCATCCGCCGTCCCCGACGTGGCGCTGGCCCGGGGCGCGGGGCCGTCGAGCTCGATCGAGACGGGGACCCGCTCCGACGGATGCAACGGCAGCGGCTTGCTCCAGACCTTGCCCTTCAGCAGCGCCTGGGCGAGCGGCAGCGGCTGGTAGGCGATGCTGGACCACATGAACACCTCCGTGGTGCAGTAGCATTCCTTCCGGGCGATGGACTCGCGCAGCTTCTTCGCCTCTTCGGAATGCCAGATTTCGGGGAAGGTGTTCTTGCGCAGGTTGCCGATCGGCTTGTGAATTTCGCAGACGCCGACATCGCCGTTGGCATACACGACGCCGGAAATCTTGCCCGCCTTGCAGGGGATGACCTGCTTGGCCTGTTTGACGGTCTCCACCTTGGCCCACTGCAGCATTGGCTCCATCAGCGAGCCGCGGCGGCCCGCTTCCCGCGGGGCCCACAGCCGGCGAATGTACTCGTAGAGGTCTTCGTAGACCTTGAGGCTCGGGCCCACCAGCGTGGGGTTCTTCCGGTCGCCGCGAATGATGGCCAGATTGTGATGGTCCATCTGGGGACAGCGTTCGTAGAGATACGTCGTCAGCTTCTTGATCTCGTCCATGTTGACGTCCGTGGCCGTCGAGATCGAGTGGATCCGCACCCGGGGATCCTTTTTCTGCAGCTCGACGAGCGCCTCGTACGTTTCCATGGCCTTCCGAAAGGCGTTCTTGGCTACCCGGAACTTGTCGTGGAACACCGGCATGCCATCGAGGGAAATTTCCGCCACGAACAGCTTGAGCGACGGCTCCTTGAGCACCTCCGTGATCGCCGCGATGGTCTTGTCGGTAAAGTAGCCGTTGGTCGGGACGTAGATCTCCTTCACCCCGTTATGCGAAATGAACTGCCGGCAGATCTCGCCGAATTCCGGGCGCAGGAAGGGCTCGCCGCCCGACAGGTTGAGGTTCTCGATCTGCCCCAATGAGCGCGAGAGGGCAAAGATCTCGTCTTTCGATAGATCGTTCTTCTGGTTGAGCGCGGTCCAGTAGAAGCAATGCTCGCACTTCATGTTGCAGATCGAGTTGATGAACAGCACGAGGAACGGCGGGCTGTCCATATCCCGATAGGAGTAACTGGTCAGGCGGGCGTGACGCGCTACTCGCTGGATCGGGTTCATCGACAACCTCTTGTCTACTTGTGGAACCAATGGAGGATGGCGTACCCGCCCGACAGGACGGGAGGCGCCTCGCCACCGCTATGTGCAACCCATGTGCCCAGTTGGCGCGACGATGGGCGAACAGGGAGCAGAGCGACCGGGATAGAATACCGCCGCCGACTGTGTGGCGCATCCCCTGCTTCTGTGGCAGAACAACCACGACCCGGCACCCTCCACTCGGTCCCCAGCGGGAGACCCAATGGCCCGCCCGGCACCACTACGGTACCCGCGACCCCGCCCGCGGCCCAGCCAGTCGTGACCGGAATGCACCCAGACACCGAGGGGGAGCGGATCCTGCCACTCCATATCCGTCGTCCACGAGGGGGCGCACCAACCGATCATGCCGCAGTCAGGCACCGAGGCCATCCCGCCGCCGCCGAGATCATTGGCACAGGTCCCGCAATCTATCGACTACCCGTGCCGCCCGGTGCGGCAGGACGGTGATGCTCGGTGACGGCGATTCGGCTCCGGTCGAGCCGCCAATGCCGTGGCCGCGCAGATGGGATATTGAGTCGAGGACGACCCGGGAATGCCACGCTCAGGCCGGCGCAGGCTGCGTGGGCACGAGCGGATACACCTGATGGGATGCTGGACCACGGAGCGCCGACCGCGGACCCCCGCCCAAGGGGCGGGGAGGACGCAGGGGATCCCGGTGCGGTGGAGGAGAGGCTACTTCTCCCGCGAGAACATCTGACCGATGCGCTTGAAGACGCCGACCACCTGGCGCCAGAAGATGAGCAGCGCCCCACCGATGGCACCGAGGATGGACGTCAGCGGCATCAACTGGTCGGGCCCGACGTACAGCGCCAGGTGGATAGCGAGCATCGTAGTCAGCATGCGAAACTCCTTACTGTGAATTCGCCGGAGGGCGATGATGAAGTCGGAGCAAAGTTGGAAAGCAAAGGTCACGCCATCCCTGCCCATGGTGCAACCGGACCCCTGCGGCCCAAGTTAAAGACAGTATAATAGCACAATACCGCCACTTTCACGCCACCAAAACTGAGACTCACTCGACCTCATGGCATTCCACCAGATCGGCTGCATCCTGCGCCCGCAGCGCCCGCTGGGTACCCAGTCCCTGTTGCTCCGGCTCCTTGCGGTCAGCATTCTCACCGGATGCGGGCGGCCAGCGGCTGATCCACCGCTTCAGATCCGGATCACTCCGGCCGCAGCCACGCTCGCACTCGGCGCCAGCCTCACCCTCAGGGCGAGGTGCACCGAGGCTACCGGCTCAGCGCGCCCCTGTCCCCCGATGACCTGGCGCCTCGAGGGCGGCTCACTGCTGACCGTCGATGGGTCGGACACTGTCCGTCAATTCACCGCCGGCGATCACCCGGGCGTCTTTGTCGTTCGGGCGTCGTCCGGGACACTCGGAACGCTGGCGGCGATCACCGTGATTGACGGCAGCGAGACAGCCAACTTGACGATTCGGCCCACCGAGCGCCATCAGACCCTCCGGGGCTGGGAAGCGGCCGTTTCGGCGGGGTGGCGGGCCTCCACTGGGGCCTTCGCGGAGCTTGCCACCCGGGCGGCGAGCGAGCTGGGGCTCACGCGACTGGGCATGGAGATTACCGGGAATCAGGTGGAGACCCGGACCGACCTTCGCGGCACCTGCGGCAACACGAGGCGGATCGTTGGAGTGAATGACAACGCCGACCCCTCCATGCTGGATCCGGCGGGATTCAACTGGCTGTGCCTCGACGAGAAGGTGAAGGACTACATCCTGCCGTTCAAACGTGCGGTCGAAGCACGAGGCGAGCGCTTCACCCTCAATGCATGCTACGTCGGCTTCATGCGCTCCTCGGCATTCCAGCAGGAGGACCCCGCCGAGTATGCCGAACTGGTGCTGGCGACGCTGGATCACCTGAGGACGACGTTCGGGCTGGTGCCAGACCTGTGGGAGACGCGGCTGGAACCGGATGCCGGTCAGGTCCTCATCGATGGCACGCAGATTGGGCGCCTCATTGCCGCCGCGGGTGCACGCGCCGCAGCGGCGGGCTACACCGGGCTCCGTTTCTCGCTGCCGTCCACCAAAGTGGCCGACAATGCCATGCCGTTCTTCACTGACGCGATGCGGGTAGCGGGGGCCGCGCCCTTCGTCGCCGAAATCGTCTACCACCGGTACCGGGCGCCGTCGAGTGGCACCCTCGCCGCGCTGGCGGAGGCAGCCCGAATGCATGGGCTCGAGACCGCCATGCTGGAGTACATGCACGCGACGGAACACGATCTCTGGGAGGATCTCACCCAGGCCAATGTATCGTCGTGGGAGAAGTATGTGCTGGCCGGACCGGTCTACTCCGCCAGCCGTGGCAACCAGCTCTACTTTGCCGACCTCCGCAACGATCGCTTCGTGCTCCGGCTGGCCTCGTATCCGCTGATGCAATACTTCCGCTTTTTGCGGCCGGGGTTCGTCCGGGTTGGCACCAGCGGTAGCTCGCCCGGCGTCGAACCGGTGGCATTCGTCACACCCGCGGGCGGAATCGTGCTGGTGGCCAATCTTCCCGCGCAGACGCCGCTCCACGTCGCAGGCCTTCCCCCCGGCACCTATCAGGTATCGTACTCCAGCCCCGCCGCGCCCGGCGCGACCGGGCTTCCAATCACGATTGACGCAGGCGGCATCCTGAGCACAAGCCTGCCGGAGGATGGCACGGTGACGATCGGACCGTAGATCGCAGATCATCCCTCACCCCACCATCCGCGTGACAGCTCTCCCTGCAGTTTCGCCCGCTCGGCTCCGGCGGCTGACGCACCCGGTGCGAACGGGGGCCGTTGGGCGGACATCCCCAGTGCAACGATCAGAACGCCAGCGCCCGCTCCCCCAGTCGCCTGAGGGCGGGGGGAAAGGCTATGCCAGATGTGGGGAATGGACTCGGGTAGGGCAGTGCGGAACGCGGGAGGTAGTGGCGCCGGGATCACCGGGGGCCGTGGGACCGGAGAGTCGTTCCGGTACCGTCAGCGACCACCGACTGGCCGCCGCCATGATGCCGCGGCCGGACCGGTCGCTACGCGGCAGGCTCAGGGCGTGCCGCGGCTGGACAGGCGATTGTAGACGCTGCCGAGCATGCGGCCCAGGCCGTAGCCGACGACGAAGGCGTAGACGAACCCGATGACACTGCCGATGAAGGACACCGAGTAGCCGGGGAAGAACACCCCGATGAGCCGGAGGTGCCGGCCGGGATCAACCCCAC
>JAWXBX010000375.1:0-23027 GCA_034440415.1 Gemmatimonadota bacterium
CTCCTCACCCCCACCGCCCACCCGCCGAACCGCGGCTCAACGGCGCGCCGCGGGCCGAGTGGTCCCGGAGCGCGCGCGTGTGCGACTGTCGTTGCTTGGGATCTGTACGCCACACACGCACGCCGAGCGCGCGGAGGGACCCTCGGGCGCGGCGCGCGGCGACTGGCACCTGGAGTCCAGCCCCATGCTTGGGCGGAGCAGGAGCTCCGCCGCCACCCAGCCTCTCCTCACCCCAACCGGCCATTGGCCATTGGGTTCCCTACTCCTTCACCCGCTCCAGCGCCTTGTTGAACTCCGCCGCGGTCTGCCACCGCCCCTCCGGTTCCTTCGCCAGCGCCTTGAGCACCAGCGCCACGAAGTCCGCTGGCAGCCCCGGCACGATAGTGCGCGGATCAATCGGCGGATCCTGCACCTGCTTCATGAGAATCGTCCCGAAGGAATCGCCACTGACCATCTGCTTCCCCGTCGCGCACTCGTACAGCACCAGCCCCGCCGCATAGAGATCGGCCCGGCCATCGACCGGCCGTCCCATCAGCTGTTCCGGCGCCATGTACTCTGGCGTACCGATGATCGTCCCCGCTTCGGTGAGCCCCGGTCCGCGCGCCACCTGGCGTCCCTCCACCAGTCGTGCGATGCCGAAGTCCATCACCTTCAGGAATCCCTGCGCATCCACCACCAGGTTCGGCGGCTTGATGTCCCGATGCACCACCCCCTGCGCATGGGCCACTTCCAGCGCCCGGCAGAGCTGCCGGCCCACCGTGAGCGTCACACCGAGCGGCAGCGCGCCTTTGCGCCGGATCAGCTCATCGAGCGGTGTGCCCTCGACGTATTCCATGGTGATGAAGTACTGCCCGTCAGCCACACCGAGATCGTGAGTCCGCACCACGTTGGGATGCGAGATCTGTCGTGCGAGGCGGATCTCCTGCTTGAACCGCTCCAGCAGCGTGGCGTCGCCCACCAGCTCCGGCCGCAGCGTCTTGATCGCCACCAGCTCCTTGAGTTCGCGGTCGTAGGCGCGGTAGACCACACCCATGCCCCCTTCACCGAGCTGCTGCCGGATCTCGTAGCGGCCGGCCAGCAGCCCGCCGGTCGCGATACGGCTCACCGGCACTCCCGTTCCGGTCGGCACGATCTGGGTGCGCACCGTCGTGGTGGAAGAGCCGAGGAACTCGACCAGCCGCTGCTTCTCCCGCAGCTCAGCCAGCATTCCCTGAAAGGCGCTCGCCAGCTCGCCGATCTCATCCTTCGACGTGATCTCGATGCTGCTCGAGTAACGTCCCTCCGCCACATCCCGCGTCATCCCCACCAGCCGGCGCAGCGGATCGGTGATCTGCCGCGCGACGACCAGCGAAATGATCAGTGCGACGGCGAGCGCGCCGAGAAAGGCGTAGAGCACCGAGCGCTGCAGCGCGGCGAATGGGGCCAGCTCCACCTCGCGCTGCCGCAGCCCGGCGTATTCTCCGACGATCGTCCCCGATGCCGTGGCCAGCGGCCCCGCCGCGGCGATCCACGTCTCGCGCCCCATCTCCACCCGCAGCCGGGACGGTACCGAGTCGATCTCCGCTGTCGCCGCCGGATACCGCGCCCGCAGCACCGAGTCGATCGGCGCATCCGGCATCGTCGACGCTGCCACGACCGGCCGCCCCAGCGTGTCGAACACGACGAACACCACTTCGGAGGCGGTCTGGCGTTTGAGCCGGGCGGCAAAGGCGGCGTCGATCGGGACCGCGACGATCAGTGCCCCCGACACCTGTGCCCCCGGCCCGGCCAGCGGGACGGCCACCGCCTGGAAGAGCGAGTCCCCCGCCGGTGTCGACTCGATCCAGATCCCTTCCGCCGGCTGCTCCGAGAGCGCACTCTCGATCAGTGTGCCGCCCAGCGTGTCGCCGAACAGCTCCTGCGACCGGGTCGACGCCTGCAGCACCCCGTTCTGGTCGGTGATCAGCGCCCACGCCGCGTCGCTCTGGTTGCGGAACTCATTCGCCTGGTCCAGCAGGTCGCCCCGGTTCTGGCTCCGAAGCGCCTCCTCGACCCGCGAGATATAGGAAGGGACGGCGGCCAGCACCTGCGCCGAGCGCTGCAGGGTGTGGCTCCGTCCCGCGAGCGCATCCTCGATGGCGGATTGGGTGGCGACGAGGCCGCGGTCAATCGCGGCGTCGGCCGCCTGGCCCGCCCGCATGCGGATCAGCAGCAGCGCGCCGCCGAGCGTGAGGACGACGACGAGCACCGTCGCGAGGAACAGCTTGAGGCCGAGGCCGCGGAGCGCTGGAGGGCTAATAGCGGCGAATCCGGTCGGAGTACGACTTCCCTTCTTTGTCCTTGTGCTGCACAATCCGGAAGCCGCGCGCATCGAGCGCGACCGCCACCCGGGTCACCGCGCCATCACCCACCTTCAGCGGCTGCGAGGTCATCGGCGCCCGTTCATGCCAGGCATGCAGCACATACTCTCCCGGCGCCACCCCCTCGATTCTGAATCGCCCATCCGATCCCGGCTGGGTGAAGAGGTTGCTGCCCAGCACCAGGACTAGCCCGCGCATCTGCGCGTGCACGTTGCAGTAGACCCGCACCACCCCTTCGGTCCCGAACTCCACCGCCTTCGCCTCGCCCCTTCCATACAATCCGAGGTCGAACACCCGCTCGGCGGAGAGCGAAAATACGTTGTGATTGAACGGGTCGTGGTTGGGATAGCTGATCGAGGAGCCGCGCTGCACGATGCGGATGTGCGGCACGAACTGCTTCCCTTCGGTCGCCATCTCGCTGGAGCTGGGCGGGGCGAGGGTCGCGTTGGCGCCGGTCAGCCAGACCACCGCCTGCACCACCTCGGAGGAGGGCTGCTCCCCCTTTTCCATCAGCGTCACCTTGCCGCTCACGCTGGCTCCCCCCTGCGCCACGAGCGGGGCAGGGAGCTGTGTCACGACGGCGAGCAGGGGGATGAGCCCAAAAGGGCCGGGCAGGCGTATCTTACGCATCGACTCTAGCTTAGCCGCCACGCCCTCGGGGCGTCAACCATCACCGCACACTTCGTCGAGACTCCCATGCGACCATCCATCCTGGCGGCCGGGCTCGCCCTCATGTTGCCCGCCTCCGTCGCAGCCCAGGACCGTCCCGCCCCGGAAGTGAGTTTCTCCGCCACCGTGCTCCTCAACGGCTTCTACACGTCGGCGAAGAGCAACAACGTCGACCTGCCGCAGTTCGCAATCATGGAGAGCGCCGCCGACAGCTTTCCCACTGCCGGACTCGGCGGCACCATGCGCCAGACGCGGGCCCAGGCGCGCGCCTTTGCCGGTGGTGTGCTCGGTGGCGACTTCACCGCCGAGATCGACGTCGACTTCTGGGGCGGACAGCAGCCCTCCAATGGTGGCCGCACCTTTCCGCTGCTCCGGATCCGGCGCGCCTGGGCCGAGATGAACTGGGGTCGCTTCCGGCTGCTGATGGGCCAGGAGGCGCCCCCGATCGTCGAGCTCAATCCCTCCTCGCTCGGCAGCCTCGGGCTCTCCTCGCTCTCCAATTCCGGCAATCTCTGGCTGTGGATTCCGCAGGTCAGGGCGACGGGAGTTATCGCCAATGGAAAGGCGGCGCGGCTCGAACTCGAAGGGGCGGTGCTCGCGCCGACCGGGTATGTCGCGCAGGGACCGTTTGTCACCCAGCCCGACATCGCCGAGCAGAGTCAGCGGCCCTACCTGCAGAGCCGGCTCCGGATTCGCTGGGGCAGCGGTGACAATCCCGGTGAGTTCGGTGTCGGCGGGCACATGGGCTGGCTCGCCACGGCGGGAGATTCGCTGCTCGACTCCAAGGCCGCGGCGGTCAGCATGAAGCTGCCGCTCGGCAGCAAGGTCGAGCTGCGAGGTGAGGCGTTCACCGGCGAGGGGATCGCCGGACTTGGTGGCGGGGGGATCGGGCAGAACCTCGGGCTCAACGGCCGCACCGTACGGACGATCGGTGGCTGGGGCCAGCTTCTCATCAAGCCGTCGGCGGCGGTGGAACTCGGCGCCAGCTTCGGGATCGATGATCCGAAAGACGCCGATCTCGACACCACCGTGCAGCGCCTGAAGAACCGCACGATTGGCGGACACATCCATTGGCGCCCCGCGCCGCTCGTGCTGGGACTTGAGTACCGCCAGATCGAGACGACCTATGGCGCGGGAAAGGTGAAGCTGGGGCATGTGAACCTGGCGGTGGGGGCGGAGTTTTAGGGAAGTCGAACACCCCTGACTGCGCGAAGACCTGCTCCCCAGGCGCCGTTTCACCGGGGGATCGGATATCCATCTGTCACACAAGCACCTGATCACCTGTACTATCGCCGGCACGCCCGATGCATTCTCCTCGCCTCACAGGCGAGTCACCTCCGGCCTGTCGCAACTGGTCGTACGGATCGCGGGGTACACGTAACGGTCGCTCGGGGCCCTTCCTACCGCTGTGAACTGCCGGTCGGCCCCGAGTGCCTTCCATCCCCGGGGCAACCGCCCAGAGGCCGTCTGCTGTCCGTCCTCCTGTCTTGAACGTTACCGGTGTCATTGCAAGACGTATCCCCGTGCAAGGCACACCGACGGCTGGAGGCGCCGCAGGGGAGCAACATCGAGGCGCTGCGAGCGCGCCCCGATGTTGCTCGTTCCGGCCGAAGGCGAGCAGGAGTCCTTCGGGTGCAGGTAGAACCTCCGAGCCTCTACTTGGCTTTGCAGCAGGTGTATTGGGAACAAGTAAACCACGCACCAGAATCACCGGCTATAAATGCCGTCAAAGTCTCCCAGAGGCTGCCGTCATCGAAATGCGCGTGAATGAGCCGTCGCGGCATTTTCGGAGCACTGCTGTTAGTGGCATCAGTCATCCTTGTGTCGACCGGATTGTCCCACTTGGCTCCGTCGACGACATGGGCGTGTTCCTCATCGAACCTGGCGGCGACCCGGCGCTTCTTTCCCTTTCCCTGGGCCTGCGCCCCCGCCTTGCTCCACCAGACCACTCGGGCGAACAGCGCGGTTTGGTCGCCACCCATGAAAATGCAGGTCTGACCGGGAGGCATCGTCTTCCACTTCGACCCGATATCATCGCCTGAAGGGTTCGTGTTCTTGTTTTCGATCATTCCAACCAGAACCGGAGCGGTATTGAAGTAGTCTCTGAAAGGCGTCAGATGTACTCCGTTGTACACATGAAGGTCGAGGCGCGGGTGTTTCCAGTTGCCTTGATCCCCCGCGGAAAAAGCTTTCGCCGTGATGGCAGCGTCGCAGCGAAGCCACAGGCTGTCCGCCTCTCCCTGGGGAAGATCCGACACATATGGTTTAGCGGGAAAAAGCAGCAGCGAGGCGGCACCAATAACTACGCCCAGGCCAACGGCGGCCAACACACCAATCGCCAGTCTCTTCATCATGGCTCATCCTTTCGCATGCGAGTGGAAGGGATCCTGCACGTGTGAAGTAGCCTCAGTTGGTGCCCCTGCGTAGCCTTTTCAGCGATGAGTCAGCCCGCGCCCAGAGCGCGTCGAGATCGCTGCGGGCACGGGCCGCACCTTCATCCCGGTCGAGCCGTGAGCGAATAGACCAGCTAAGGCCAAGGCCGGCCGCGTTCGGGATATCCGCCAGGAGTTCGAGGCGTGAGACCGGAAGCCCCTCACTCACCTCTCGCGCCACTATTCCCGCCCCAGTCGAGTCTCCCAGGCTGAGCAGGAGCCTGGCTTCAAGTGCGGCCCCGTCGGTACCACGATCAACAGCGCGCTGACGACTCCGGCTGGCCTCGAGGGCACCACGCGCGATGCGGATGCCATCTGTGTCGCCGGCTTGGATGGCGCGTTCCAGATCTGGCAATAGCCCAGCTCCGTCCGGTGGGTCGATGGCGGGAAAGCCAAACAATCGCGCCCGCGCTGTCAGTGCATCAAGCACGGGAGCCTGCTCTTGAGCTGGCGTGCGCAGCCGCACCAGCTCCCCCAATCGGCGGTAAATGAGCCGCATACTGTCGATAGGGGTTCCACTCGCGGCGTAGGCGAGCAACCGCAGCCCTTCCTCGCGCAGTGCCAAGGGTATCCCAGTAATCGGAACTCCCTCCGAGGTTACGAACACCGCAGCCGGTGCGTAGCCACGAATCAGCTCGGCGGAACGATTCACCCGCCCCAGGAGTGCGGCCAGACATGCCAGCCAGAGATGTTCATCCGGTGTGGCAGGGAGGGTTTGACCGAGCAACGAATCCGCCAATGCGTGCACCTCGCCGAAGCGGGCCAGTTTGGCGAGAACCCGGACTTCGCTGACTGCAAGATCCAGGGCCTCATGCTGTCCACCTCCGAGGCCCCGCGCCTTCCGCAACGCTGGCAGCGCCGAAGCGGACGGCTCCTCCCCGTCCGCAAGGCGACCCGCGAGTTCGAGTGCGATGGCGTGAGCTCTCCACGCTGACTGATTGCGTGGCAGGCTTTTCACCCAATCGCTGGTGGTCTCCAGCAGTGCTCGTTGACCCAATGCCAGGGCAACCGCGGATTGTTCATCCCGCCAGCGCCCTGCGAGAAAGTCGGCGATGGGCCGCGGGACAAACGCCTGCGTGTCTCCGAGCTCTTGAGGAAAGGCTCCAAACAATGAACTGTCAGGCCCAACGGCCACACCGAGGCGAAAATGGTTTGGCCCAATGAAGAAACGGTCCAGCAAGGTGGACATCGCTGGACCAGTAAAGGCCTGACTGATCAGCGGAACCAACTCGAAGGCCCGGGAATACGCGCGAAGTGCCTCGGCATAGCTGCTGCGAAAGGCCCAGCCGGACGGGCTGCGCTTGGCGGGCACCACATTCCGGTCACGGGAGAGACAATCACCAAGGCCGAGCCAGGCGGTGAAATCGCTACTATCACGGCCGACGAATGCTCGGTATGTCGCGCAGGCTTCCGGGTTTCTCCCTGCTCCCAGAGCTACCAGCGCAGTCGCAAGTGACCGCTGACGCGGGGTGAGGCGATCGCGACCACGCGCGGCCAATTGCGCCTCGGACCGCCACTCCTCCTCCGGGTCTCCCAGCCATGCGCCCAGCTGCGCCAAGCTCAAGTTGGCTTGCGGATATCCTTGATCGAGCGCGGTCGCTTCACGGTACTTGGTACGAGCCCCGCGTACGTCCCAAGCCGCAAGCGCCGCGTCCCCCGAGAGCTTGGCCCGGAGCGCACCCCAACTATTCGTTTCCAACGACTCGTCCACCGTTGCGGCGCTTACTCCACTAGACGCCAAGAGATGGCGCGCCAGCCGGATGAACCCGCCGACCACCTGCTGACTGAGCTCGGGGTCGACACGCCCCGCCTCAATCGATCGGGGAAGCCCGATAGCGTACTCAGCGATGGTTCGGGAGCCAAAGAGCCCAAGCTCATAAAGGAAGGCACGGACCCGCAGCGAATCTCCCGCCAGGTAGAGCTGACCCCAGATGATGCGCCCCGCGCCAAGGGACCGGGCCACCCGTTCACCGTCTTCCAGCGTCTCCGGGATGCCGGATGCGGCGAGGGCGCTCTGGACCCGCAGCCCATCGACCTGGGGGAGATCGGGCCAGCGTCCGAGTGCGTCGTACACCAGCGTCATGCAATCCACGCCGCGAATCAACGCCGGTGCCACATCGCCGACATGCTGGAAAGGCAGGACGATGACACGCTCCGGATCGATCGATGGCCCGAGCAGGCGTGGAAGAACGATCGCTCCAGTTCCGGACATGATGAGGGCGCCCGCGACGACCGCCGCTCCCTTCCAGCCCCGCCACCACCCCGGTCGGCGTCCCTGAGAGAGCGTTCCTGTCCTTGCCGGCAGTTCGAGCTGTTGTTCCAGCTCCCCCGCCGTCCCATACCGATCCGCCGGCACCTTCGCCAGCGCCTTCGTCACCACCGCCTCCACTCCTGCCGGCAGTCCCGGCCGCACCACGCCGATCGGCGGCGGCGTCTCGAACTGGTGCCTGGCACTGATCGCCTGCGGCGTCGCCCCGGTGAACGGCGGGTGCCCCGCCAGCATCTCGTAGAGCACCACGCCCAGGCTGTAGATGTCGCTCCGGGCGTCCAGCTTGTTGCTCCCCAGCGACTGCTCCGGGCTCATGTACGCCGGCGTCCCCACCACCAGCCCCGTCGAGCTCAGCGCCGTCCCGCTTGCCACCGTCACCGCCCGCGCGATGCCGAAGTCGGCCAGCACCGCCTGGTCCCCGCGCAGCAGGATATTTTCCGGCTTGATGTCGCGATGGATGTAGCCCTGCGCATGGGCATGCGTCAGCGCCGAACAGAGCTCGCGGGTGTAGCGCAGCGCCACCGGCACCGGCAGCGGCCCCTCGCGCGTCAGCTTGACCCGCAGCGTCTCCTCCGCCACGAACGGCATGACATACCAGGGCACCAGCAGCCCCGGCATGATCTCGACCGCACCGGAGTCGAGCAGCGGCAGGATATGTGGATGGGACAGCTTGGCGAGGATGCGGATTTCACGGAGAAAGCGCTCCCCGCCCACCGCCCGCGCGAGCTCGGGGTAGAGGACCTTGATGGCGACGTCGCGGTCATGCCGGAGATCGCGGGCGCGCCACACAAACGCCATCCCGCCGCGCCCGATCTCCATCTCCACCTCGTACCGCTCGGCCAGGGCAGACCGAACGATTGCCAGCGCGTCCTCGTGCACCAGTCCGCCCTCTCCAATGACCCCGAAAATCAGGATACCCCAGAGAGATAGTGTGCAGAGCATCGGCCCGGACGGCAAGCGCCCGGTCGGGCTGGCAGGGCGGGGTGGGGGCAGCGGCAGCGCGGGCATCCGGCCGGCCACGATCATGGGGCGCCGGCAGCCCGACCGGGACAGGTTGCGGGTCGGCAACTCCGTAGGCTACTCTATCGCTGCCCCGTCATCTCCCGGTCAGTTCAACGTTTTCAGGCCTCCGATGCGCTATAACCTCCGTACCCTCGGTGGCCTCGCCCTGTTGGGCGGACCGGCGGGAGAGAGCTTCGCCGAGAGCCGGCGGAAACCCCTCGCCATGCTGGCGTTCCTCGCGGGCGCCGGTGACCTGGCTGTGACTCGGGATAAGCTGGCCACGGTGCTCTGGCCCGAAGGGGAGCCCGACAAGGTCCGCGCCTCGCTCAAGCAGACCATCTACATGCTCCGTCAGGAGCTGGCCGAGCCGGAGCTCTTTCTGGGCACCGGCGACCTGCGACTGAATCCCGAGGTACTCGATGTCGACCTCTGGGCCTTCGAGCGCGCCGTCGCCGCCCGCAACCCGGAGCAGGCCGTCGCGCTCTATCGCGGACCCTTCCTCGATGGCGTCCATATCAATGAGGCGCCGGAGTTCGAGCACTGGGTGGATCACCAGCGCGATCGTCTGGCCCGCCGCTTCGCTTCCCAGATCGAGCTCCTTGCCCTCGGTGCCATGGGCAAGAATGATCCGCGCGGCGCCGCCGAGTGGTGGCTGCTGCTCACTGAGCAGGATCCCTTCGATGCGCGCGCCGTCAGTGGCCTGCTCCACGCCTGCCTCCAGGCTGGCGACCGCCCCCGCGCCATCCGCTACGCCGAACGCCACATGAACCTCATGCGGAAGGAACTGGAGATCACGCCGGATCCGGAGATTCGCCGGCTGGTCGAGCAGGCCCGGGCACGGCCGGGCGGATAGCGGCCGCGGAGCGGGGCACAGGGCACCCGCAACACAAATCATTGCATCCGATGAAGATCCAGTATTACAGGCCAGGGGCCGACCAGCCCTTGCGTGGACACTCCGTCGCCCGCGTTGGACAGTTCCGTCCGGTGCTCCCCCCGCTCCAATTCCTGAACTCCTGCAGTGACCGCTACTTGGCCCCATCCGTCGTGTCCGGCACGTCCGATGCATGCTCCGCACTCGGCGGGCTAGTGAGGCCCGGCCTGTCGCACCTGGTCGTACGGATCGCGGGGTACTGCGTAGTGTGATCGTTGGGGGCGCTGGGAAGCGCCGAGCGTCCCGTTCATGCCGCTCCTCCTCCCAACGAACCCCCGGTCCGGCCTGAGTGCCATCCATCACTCCGGGCAATGGCGCCTCCGAGGCGCAGTACCGACGGAACGCCAGCGGCAAACACCACACCGCCCCCGGGGATGCGCCCGGGGGCGGTGTGCTGTCCTGCCCCGCGGCAGACGGTGATTGCTCCGCAAGCGGGACCTCCATATAGGAGAGCCAGCCGCCCTCCGCACTCGCCATGTGTCCACTTCTGTGGACACTGTCGAGAATCTCCAGTCGCTTCCGCCCCGGCCTCACCCCGTGACGGCGCGATGGAATCTGCTGAGGGCGTGACGCGGCACGCAGCCTCCTGACGGCGTGTCCATCATCCATGCCTAACGTACCGCCAGATCGTGGCAGGCCCCTCGTAATGTCTCGTGGCCGTCAGGTCCGGTTCGGGCCGCGCCTGGCAGCCACGCCGCCGCTCCCCAAAGAGCTCGGCACCGGTATTCAACGCTGGTCTTCGGACCACCAACACGGAGTCGTCCTATGCAAGTCAATCTGCGCCTCAGGCTCGACATGGCCGGCCGGGCGGTGGAATTCTGCCACACCCATCCGGACCCGGACACCGCCACCGCCCCGGTGGTCATCCGTCTTACCGACCTGGTCACCCGGGCTGAAACCCTCTCGCTGCAGCAGCGCACCAGCCTGACCGTGGTCGCCGCGGCTGTCAGTCAGAAGATCCAGCTCCGTCTCGACATCGAGAACGCGCTGGCCGCGATCTCCGGGGTCGCCAGGGCGGCCGCGGTCATCCATCCGGACATTACCGTGCACCGCCGGCTGCCCCGGCCCCGCACCAACGAGAACACCCTCCTGACCATGGCACGGGTCGCCGTGGCGGAGGCCACCGCGATCAAGGATCAGCTCGCGCCCTACGGCTTGAGTGACGGCATGCTCACCGGTCTGGCCGCCGACGTCGATGCCTACGAGTCCGAGATCGCTCGGCAGCGGAATGCGCTCGCCGCGCAGGTCGGCGCCAGAGCCGATCTCAAGGGGGCCACCTCCGACATCATGAAGGTCGTCAAGAACCTCGATGCCATTCACCGGCTCCGCTTCAACCGTGACCGGGAACTGAAGGCCGCCTGTAGCAGCGCCCGCAACGTCGCCTGGCGGAATCCCGAACCGGACGTCCCGATCGACCCAACCACTCCGGGAGCGGTCCAGCCCAACGCAGCGTGACGAGGGGCCCGCTGTCAGCCAGGATTCGTCAGCCGGTACTGGCACAGTCGATCCCCTGACCTCCGCAGCTGGAGATCAGGGGATCAGCTGTCTCGCCCGGCCACCTGACACCTGCCACCTGCTACCTGCCACCTGCCACCTGCCCCCTCCGCATGCTCCGCCATGCGAATGGAAATGCCGCTCCGTCAATCACTTCCGTCCCCGGTTGCCTCACACCGGCAGGCTTCCATGTGATGCGGCACACTCTTCGCGTCTGGGCAGTCCATCCTACCCGGCAAAATTGCTTGTTGGCAGTGGCGGGCTCCCCTCCGCTGTCGCCGTACCTCCCTCAGCAGGCGGAACCGAAAGGACCGACCGCATGCGCAACGTCGTCCGGCTCAAGATCGAGACGGCCCGTCTGGTACTGGATTTCCATGTCGTCCACCCCGATCTCGCTCCCGCGGCCAGCGCCGCAGTCGCTCGGCTCGTAGCGCTTCTCGTCCAGGTGACCGAATGGGAGGAAGAGCAGCTGCGCCTGGTGGGTCTCGTGCACCAGGCATTCGAGGATCGGGGCAGGGCAGAGGAGGCGCTGCGATCGCGCCTGACACAGCTTGTCCCCCTCTGCCGGGTCGTGGCGCGGCAGGAGGGACTCACCGAGTTCGCCTGCCAGACGCGCGCTTGCAGCGGGGCGCCTCATCTCCTCGCGGCGGAGGCCGCCGGCGTCGTCCGCCGCGATATCCAGCACCAGGAGGTGCTGCAGCATTTCGGCCTGCCGCCCGGCCTGCTGCTGGAGCTCACTCAGCTGCTGGACGACTACCAGGAGGCGGAAGGGCGACGCCAGACCGGTCAGGCGGCCCGGATCGCGCTGACGGCCGCCATCGAGGCCGCCGCCACCGCGGCGCACGACATTATCCACCACCTCGATTCCCTGAATCGCATCCGCCTCGCCGCCGACCCGCGTCGATTGGCCGAGTGGAAGGCGGTGCGCGTGGTGTGCCGGGAACGCGTGCTGTCATCGGATGCAGCGTAGGGGCGACTCCCCCAATCGCCTAATCGCCTAATCGCCCAATCGCCTCCCTCTTCCCTCCCAGTCCGTCAGGCGGCATCTTCACGCGCATATGAAGGCCTTCGTTGCCGTCACCGATAGCGCGTGGTTCGAGGTCCTCCGCGGGAATCCTGCCTTTACCGAAGTCAATTTCTGGCAGCCGAGCGGGAGTAAGGCCTTTCGGGCGCTCAAGCCGGGCCAGCCCTTCCTCTTCAAGCTGGAATATCCCGAAAACGCCATCGTCGGCGGCGGCTTCTTCTCCCTCTTTTCGCCTCTCCCCGTCAGCGTCGCCTGGGACATCTTCGGCCGGCAGAACGGGGCGGGGACGCTCCCCGAGCTGCGGCACCGCGTCGAGCACTACCGTGAGACGGCGCCCGCTCCGCACGAGGACTATCAGGTGGGCTGCATCATCCTGGCCGATCCCTTCCTGCTCGACCCGGCCAACTGGATCCCGGCGCCGCCGAGTTTCGCGAAGCATACCGGACGGGGGAAGGGGTACGATCTGCGGTCGGGAGAGGGCCGGGCACTCTGGGACGCGGTGCTCGGTGCCAGGGCGGCCCAGCATCAGCCTGTCCATGATCCGGAAGGGGTGGGCGAGATCTTCGGCGCGCCGACACTCTTCCGGCCCCGGCTCGGTCCGGGGGCGTTCCGCGTGGCGGTGACGGATGCCTATGGACGCCGGTGCGCCGTGACGGGTGAGAAGACCCTCCCCGTGCTCGACGCGGCGCATATCCGGCCGGTGACGAGTGGTGGGCGGCACGAGCTCACCAACGGGCTGCTCTTCCGGTCAGACATCTGTGCGCTCTTTTGCCGCGGCTACGTGACCGTGACGCCCGACCTCCGCTTCCGCGTGAGTGCGCGGCTCCGCAAGGACTGGCAGAACGGTCAGGTGTACTACGCGCTGGATGGGGCGGAGGTACAGGTGCCGTCTGTGCCGGGCTCGAGGCCGGCCCAGGAGGCGCTGGAGTGGCATGGGGATGAGGTGTTTCTGCGGTAGGGACGCGTGCGACTAACCACTCGGCCACCACTGCTCTGACCGCGTGGCCTACGCCGTGAGCCCGGACCGACGCCGCGTCGTTGCCTCCCACCGCTACGGCGCCGGCATCTACCAGCTCGACACCGACCGCCCGCTGCAGTCACTCATGGACCCCACCATGCCGGCGGTGAAGCCCCGCTGATGCGCGCGCGCGATTGTCGCGGGCGGCACGCTCACACCGCGCTCGGAACGGCGCACTGCCATAGATGAAAGGGCGGGTGAGGAAGCGCTGCAGAACGGCGCTGCGGCCCGCGCGGAACTCCGCATCCGGCACCCAGCCGTACTCCCGCCGGATCTGCGCCTCATACTCATCGAACCGATCGGCCGGCGCGCCCAGGATGGCGAGGTCGATATCCACCAGCAGCGCCTGGTCGGGGTCGTTCGGCACCACGTCGTGCCGAGTCGCGAGAATCAACCGCGCGATCCGCCCAACGATCTCCTCCGTCCCGCCCGCTGCGCGCATCACCGCGCTGGCCCACTCCGCGCTCGCCGCCTCGTTGTCGCTGCGATGGGTGTCGTACACCGCGTCGTGAAACCAGAGCGCCACCTGGACCTCTCCCGACTCCCGTACCAGCGACTCCACCTCATCGAACCGCGCGAAGCACTCCCCCAGGTGCTGCACCGAGTGATAGGCCCGGTCCGCCGACCGGTAGTTGGCCAGCAGCTGCTCCTGCACTACCGCCTCAGGGGCCATCAGCTGTCAGCCATCAGCCGTCAGCGGTTTGTTGGCGGTGTTTCCCCGTAGCGTTCGGGGGCAAAGCGTGTGGCGAGCAGGCCGGTGGCTTCCTCGACGTTGATGGTCTGCACCAGCACCCCTTCCTCTCCGTAGGGCAGGTACGCCTGGCATTCGCCTGACGGGGCGATGAGAGACGTCGCCGATTCCTGGAACCGCAACGCGTAGTTGACGCTGGCAAAGTAGATCGTGTTCTCCCGGCTCCGCATCAGCATCGCCTGCTCGTAGTACGGCCCGCCGGTCGCACCAAACTCGGTGAGGCGGACACCGGCGTGATCGCTCCCGGTGAGTTGCGGATGAAAGACGATCTTCGCGCCGCGCATCGCCGCCCAGCGCACCGTCTCCGGGTACCGCCAGCCCTCATGGCAGATCACCACGCCGAACTTCACCCCGTCGATCTCGAAGAGTTGCCGGCTGTCGCCCGGCACATAGAACCGGTCTTCGCTCGGGTCCAGCTGGTTCTTGGTCTGATAGCCCTGCAGCCTCCCCTGGGCGTCGATGACAAAGGCGGCAATCTGCCGGCCCGCCTCCGTGTGCCGCTCCATGCCGAGGATCGTGGCCACCGCATAGCGGCGCGACCACTCCACCACGGCCGCGAGTGCCCGTTCCTGGTCTGATCGATCGAAGGGAAACACCGCGAAGTCCTGGCCCCGCAGCCCCGGGAGATAGGCTTCCGGGAAACAGACGATCGCCGCGCCCTGGGCCGACGCCTCGGCGAGGCAGCGCCTGACCTTCTCCAATCCCTCATCAAGGGTGGAGGCGATACGGGGCGATGCGAGGGCGATGATCACGGCCGTCGAGGGATGGATGGTGGCTGAGGACGCTGCGCCTCGGGGAACATCCGCTCAAGACCAGTGCGTGGCAAGGTGGCATCGGCAATGGCGCAGGGGCAGAGCGTTGCTCGGCCCCGTGCGATTCAGCGCACCGTGACCCGGACCGCGTTCGAGGTATCGGCCGCGCCCTGAGTGTCGATCACGATCAGCCGGACATTGAAGGTGCCGGCCTTGGTGTAAGTCCGGGTCGCCGTGATGGCGCCGGCGGTGGCGGTCGTCCCGGATGTCCTGCCGTTCCCCCAGATGAAGCTGTAGCTCCACGGGCCGTTGTCGGGATCGGTGAACGCGCCGCGCATCGTCACCCGGCCACCGACACGGATGCTGGTGCTCGTGGTGGCGGCGAGCGTCACGACGGGAAAGGTGTTGCCCGGCGCTCCCGTCGTAATGCTCCACTTGAGGGCGTGTTGCGGGCCTCCCGGCACGATCGGGCCTTCGCCGACGATCTCGGCATTGTTGTTGATGCTGCGCGCCAGCGTCTGGGTGGCACCGGGCCACGGCGGAAGCAGGATGGCCTGGCCATTACGCCAGAAGGCGGAGGCGTACACGGCACCCGGTGCGGACGAGGTCCCCCATCCGATGATGTCGCCGGCGTCGTTCACGTCCACCGGTGTCGGCTGGATGACACCGTTCGGGACCGGGAGCGACGCAATCTGCCCGTTGACCCACCGCACCGGGAAACCGCCATTGCTGTTGCCGACGATCGTTCCGGTGTTGTTGACCGCATAGGCGTTAGACGTGGCGCCCGCCGCCAGCGCGCCGAGATTGGTGAAGGTCCCATTCTGCCAGAGGAAAGCAGCCCGGTTGCCGCTCGTCGTGTTCACGGACGTCCCGACGATCTGCCCGAGGTCGTTGATGTCACGCGGGTCGGTTGACAGGAAGCCCGACATTCCGCCCATGTCCTGCAGAAGGGCGCCGTTCCGCCAGATCACGCCGTGCTGCGTCGGGGCGAGGTTCGGCTCACGTACCATGCCGACGAGGAGACCGGGATTATTGATGCTGCGCCCGCTCACCCGCAGCGCATCTCCCCCGGGGAAGGGCAGCAACTGGATGAGGATGTCGTGAAAACTGCCATCAATTCTTCCCGGCGCAGCGGGCAGATTGGCAATCGACGGACCAGAGCTAAGTCGTTGTCCGACATGGTCAGGACGGCTGGGGGGTATCCCGTTTCGAAACAGGTGCATCAGGGCGGGCAGAAGGCGGCCCGCCGGTGAACACCCTGATCGACAAGCGCACCTTTCTCGCGGCCATCCCCTGCCTCACGATCGGATGGTTTGCCGCGCGCCAGGTCCGGGCCGCCGCCGCACTCATCTTCGAGGCCCCCTTTGTCGCGGGGCCGTTGTCGCCCGCGCTGATGCCTTCCCCAGACTGGGCGACGGTTGGGAGCTGATCGAGGTGAAGTCCAGCAAGCACGATCCGGCGAAGCAGCCCGAGCAGGCGTTGACCGATGACCTGGCCTGCGAGGGGCATACCTCGATCAAGTAGGTGCTGCCGGCCCTCAGCTGCAGGAGTATCGCAAGCTCGATACGCTGGCGATGGTGCGGGTGCACGACGAACTGGTGCGGGTCCGGCAGGAATTGAGCGCAGGTCGCTAGCGGCGAGCCGATCAGCGGCCGGGCCAAATCAGGTGTTCACCGAGGGCGGCGTCTCCTCCTCCTGAATCTCTTCCGGAACAATCCCGACCGCCGCCAGCCGCTCCCGCAGGATCGCCTTCAGGTCCTCGGCCATCGGCATGTAGTCGTCAGGGATCTGGAGGCAGATCATCTCCCGCCCGGCCATCGCCTCGGGAAACTCCTCCGCGAGGTGGGCAGCATGGTGTTCCTCCATCACCACTACCCGTTCCGCCCAGCGGAGCAGCTCCTCGCTGATCTGCGTGATCGCGGAAGGGTGGGTGCCCGCCGACCGTGCGTCGATCCGGCGGTGCCGGCGGAACAGCCACTCCGCGGTATGGCTCCGGCTCATATTGAAGGTGCAGATGAACAGCAGCGTCTCGCGTTCCGGCATCGACCGCTCGGGCTGGGGATGATCGGAATCTAGGACAATCGAGCGGGACAGGCGCCTTGTTCTTTCCTCCCCCGTCCCTATGATAGGGAGTGCTGTACCCTGCCAGCTGTATCTCCATACCTGAAGTGAGGATTGAGGAATGAGCCGCTCCACCCGATCGCACCGCTTTCTCCTTCGCCTGACGCTCCTCCTCGTCCCGGCCGCTTCACTCTCTGCCCAGCAGGCAGCCCCCTCCGACTCCTCCACCTACGAACAGAGCGCCGCGGATATTCCGATGCGGGATGGCGTGACCCTCCATGTCGAGATCCTCCGCCCGCGCGGGGTCGCCGAGCCGCTGCCGATCCTCCTGCAGCGGACGCCGTACGGAGTCGAGTCGGCGCTGCAGGTGGTAAAGGCCTGCACCACTCTCTCCGATGAGGGATACATCTTCGTGTTCCAGGATATCCGTGGCCGCTACCGGAGCCAGGGGACCTTCGTGATGCAGCGTCCGCCCAAGGCGCCCAGTGCACCGGCCGACGAGGTGGACGAGCTCACCGATACCAACGATTCGATCGAGTGGATGCTGGCCAACATTCCCGGCAATAACGGCCGAGTCGGCATGTTCGGGGTGAGCTACGACGGCTGGACCGCGGCGATGGGCATGCTGGGCGGCCATCCCGCTCTCCGCGCCGTGAGTCCGCAAGCCTCGCCAGCGGACATGTTCATCGGCGACGACTTCCACCACAACGGCGCCTTCCGGCTGAGCTACGGCTTCGAATACGCCTGGCTCACCGAGGCGACGCGGGAGAATGCCGACTTCGAGTTCGGCGGCTACCAGCTCATGGTGGCCAACGATGTCCTTCGCGGTCGGTTCTACAAGTCATTCGAGCGGCCGGTGCCGCTCACCCCGAACGGCGTGACGCCGTTCACGGTCGATCTCCACACCCAGAGCTACCGGTTCCAGCGGGGGCACAAGATCATGGTGCAGGTGCAGAGCACCTGGTTCCCCCTCATCGATCGCAACCCGCAGACCTGGGTGCCGAATATCTTCGAGGCGCATGCCGCTGATTACCGGGCCCAGACCCATCGCATCTGGCGGACACCGGCGCGCCCCTCCCGCGTGGACATCCAGACGGTGGCGGAGTGAGTCGCACCCGGCCGGCACGACACGGTGTCATGCGCTTGCTCCGCTTCGGTACCCTCGCCTTTGTCGGCGCGCTGCAGCTCGGCCTTGCCACCCACGCCGAAGCGCAGCATGACTCCGACAGCATCCCACTCGAACTCCACTTCCTCGATGTCGGGCAGGGCGACGCCACCCTCATCAAGTACGGCAACATCGGCGTGCTGGTGGATGCTGGCCGGGGCGATGACATCGTCCTGGTGCTGGAAGACCTGGGGATCGACTCGCTGGTGGCCGCCGTCGCCAGCCACAACCATGACGACCATATCGGCGGAATGGACGCCGTCCTCGCCGATTTCCCCGTCGGTCACTACCTCTATAATGGAAGACCCGCCGAGAACGACAACGCCGAAGCCATCGAGGACATCCTGGCCGAGGAGGGCATCGATAACCCCGAGCCGCCGTGGGAGCCTATCGCACTCGGCGATGCCCGCATCACTGTCTTTCCCTCTCCCCTCGATCCCGACGACGCCACCGAGAACACCAGCAGCCTCGGCGTGCTGGTCGAACGCGGCCGCTTTCGCGCGCTGCTCACCGGGGACAGCGAGGTGGAGGAGCTGGATGCTTGGCTGGAGGCCGGCGTCATCCCGCGGGTGAACGTGCTCAAGGCCGCCCATCACGGCGCCCGGAACGGCGTAACGCCGGGGTGGCTCGACCGGACGCGGCCCGAGGTCGTCGTTATCAGCGTCGGGGCCAGTAACAGCTATGGCCATCCCGATCCCTGGGCCATGCGCTACTACCGTTCACACCAGCGCACGGTGTTGCGGACCGATCAGGACGGGACGGTGATCGTGACGGTGGATCGGGAGGGAGGCTACACGCTGGAGACGACGGGGCCGGTGGATCGGAGTCCGTAGGGCACGTCGCCCTACTGCGCCGATACCGCCCCGCGTCCACCACGCAGGACGTACTTCTGGATCTTGCCCGTCGCCGTCTTCGGCAGTTCCGCGATGATAGTCGTCCCCTTCGGCACCTTGAAGCCGGCCAGCCGTTCTCGGGCAAAGGCGCGCAGCTCCTCGTCGGTGAGCGTCGCGCCGGGCTTGAGCACCACGAAAGCGTGCGGAGCCTCCCCCCACTTCTCGTGCGGCAGCCCGACCACCGCCACCTCCTGCACCGCCGGATGCCGCAGCAGCACCCCCTCGACCTCGATCGAGGAGATGTTCTCGCCGCCGCTGATGATCACGTCCTTCAGCCGGTCCCGGATTTCCAGATATCCATCCGGATGCACGACCGCCGCATCGCCGGTGTGAAACCAGCCGTTCACGATCGCGCGCGCGGTGGCCTCCGGGTCACGGTAGTAGCCCTCCATCACCATGTTGCCGCGGGAGAGAATCTCGCCGATCGTGGCACCGTCGCGCGGCACCTCCACGCCCAGCTCATCCACCACCTTGAGCTCACCACCGGTGAGTGTCACGACTCCCTGCCGCGCCTTGATCCGCGCCCGCTCGGCGACGGTGAGTGGGGTGTGCTCCGGGCGTGGTTCGCAGAAGCAGATGAGTGGCGCCGTCTCGGTGAGGCCATACACCTGGGTGATGGTCCAGCCCAGCTCCTGCTCCATTCGCTCGATGGTGTGCGCGGCTGGTGCCGCACCGCCAGTGAGGACTCGCACGCCGCGCGGCGCCGAGCGGTGCAACTCGTCGGGCGCATTCGCGATCATGATGAGCACCGTCGGGGCGGCGCAGAGCATGGTCGCCCGCTCCTCCCCCAGCAGGCGGTACACCGTCGGGGCGTCCGTCTTGCGGGCACAGATGTGCGTCCCGCCCACGGCGGTCACGGTCCAGACGAAGGTCCACCCGTTGGCATGGAACATCGGCAAGGTCCAGAGATAGCGGTCGGCCGCGGTCATCGGCTGATGCACCAGCATTCCGATGGAGTTCATCCAGGCGTTCCGGTGGGTGATCATCACCCCCTTGGGCTTCGAGGTCGTTCCGCTGGTGTAGTTGATCGCGAGCAGGTCCTGCTCCGCCGTCTCCGTCCGCGCGAACGTGGGTGTCGCCTCCGCCAGCAGCTGCTCGTAGCTGAGCCAGTTCTTCCCCGTGCCCTCAAGGGCGACGAAGTGCTCCACCGCCGGCATCTCGTGGCGGACGGTGTCGACCAGATCGAGGTAGTCGGCGTGCACACACAGCACCCGGCTCCCCGAGTGGTTCACCATGTAGGTCCAGTCGGTCGGCAGGAGCCGGTAGTTCAGCGGCACCATGACCGCGCCGATCTGGGGAACGGCGTAGAACCCCTCGAGATTCTTGTGGGTGTTGGGCGCGATGTAGGCCACCCGGTCGCCCGGGGCCACGCCGAGGCGCTGGAGGGCGGATGACCACCGGTCGGTGCGGTCGAAGAATTGGGTGTAGCTCCACCGCTGGCCGCCGTCGACGACCGCCTCGCGGTCGCCGTAGAGCGACCTCGCACGTTGGGCAAAGGCGAGCGGTGTGAGGGGTGTCTGCATGGGCAGGGTGGGTGTGGGTGCGTCCGTGACGAAACAATACGAATCTAGGTGGCGAGCTGGATCAGTGACTCTCGCGCGAATGCAATCTCGTCATCGTTCACCAGGTGGCCCATGCCGGGATAGATGCGCGTGGTGACGAGGGCGCCCATCCGCTCAAGGACCGCGGCACTCTCGCGCACCCGGGACTCCGGCACATGCGCATCACGGTCGCTGCAGCCGAAGAACACCGGCGTTGACCGGAACACGCCATGCTCGCTCCACGTCGTCCCGGGCGGGCCGATCAGCCCGCCGGAGAAGGCCATGACCCCGCCGTAGCGGTCGGGCCGTCGCTGTGCCGCGGTACACGCCAGGCACGCGCCCTGCGAGAATCCCAGCAGCATGATGCGTTCGGCCGGTATGCCGGCGCCGATCACCTCGTCAATCAGCCCATGAATGACCGAGATGCCCGAGCTGATGCCCGGCTCGTTCTGCGCGATGGGCGCCATGAAGCTCTGCGGGTACCAGGTGCCCCCCGCGGCGGCGGGGGCGAGATAGGCCGCGTGCGGATGCCCGATGGCGGACACGAGTTCCATGATGTTCGCCGGTCCGGCGCCGCGTCCGTGGATCATGATGACCGCCGCGCGTGCCTGCGCGGGTGGCATGCCATCGCGGAGGACCGGCTGGCCGGCGTGCGGCGAGGTGGGCCCGGTCACGCGTGAGTCACCTTCGGCAGGCCGGCTTCGATGGCGGTGCGGTGCGGCTCTTCCCACGGCGGCAACTTGAGTGACGACCCCAGCTCTGGCAGCGACTCGTCGGCGGTGAAACCGGGCGGAATCGTGGCGACCTCGAACAAGACCCCGCCGGGTTCGCGGAAGTAGATCGACCGGAAATACTGCCGGTCCTGCACCTCGGTGACTGACACCCCGCGCCGGAGCAGCTCCCGCCGCACTTCGAGCTGTTGCTCCGGATCATCGACGGCAAAGGCGACGTGGTGCACCGTGCCCAGTCCGTTGATGGCTGCGGGTGCGTCTCCCGCGTCAACGATCTCGAGCAGCCGCCCGGGCACGGCGCCATTCACCGCGAGCCGGGTGGCGCTGGCGGTCTCGCCCACCACGGCGCACTGCATCAGCTGCTGGATGAAGGCGATCGTGCGCTCCGGCTGGCGCACCAGCAGTGTGACGCCGTGAATTCCCCGGACAGCGCTGGCCGCCTCGATGCCGGCGCGGAGCCAGGGGGCCCGGGCATCCTCGCGGCTTTCCACCAGCCGGATGCTGAGTCCCGACGGATCGCTGCAGCGGAGTGTCTCCTCCCCGAATTCCGACCGCTCGTCGGTGAATCTGATGCCGGCGCTTTGCAGCCGCCCGCGCCAGAAGGGGAGCGCCCCGGCGGGCACCGAGAACGACGTGACCGTAATCTGTCCCACGCCATGGGTGCCGACCCGTACGCCCATCGACTCGTAGGGAAAGGTGGTCATGATCGTTCCGGGCGCGCCCGATTCATTTCCGTAGTAGAAGTGGTAGACGTGGTGGTTGTCGAAGTTCACTGTCTTCTTGACCAGCCGCTGGCCCAGGACCCCGGTATAGAAGTCGAGGTCCGCCTGGGCATCGCTGACGGTGGCGGTGACGTGATGGAGCCCGCGGATCGGCTGGTCCATCAGGCAGGGCGACAGGTTGAGCACATCGGTGTTGCAGCTCTCATGAAGGCGACAATCCTCTGCAGGTCACGTCGTCGGCTGGAACTGGTCCCACATCTGGCTCAGCGTCAGCATGTCCATGATGAGCTCCTGGACGCAATGAACCGGCACGCGGTCGCGAGAGCGACCCCACCGGTCCCGACCGTCACGATTTTACCTCAATGGCCGCGCGACCATCACCCCCGTCGCCCGCCGGAGTGCCGCGACATACTCCGGCAGCGCCAGCCGGCTCACCTCCACCACACCGCCGGAGAGCGGAGCGTGGAGCACGCGCAACGTGCCATCGCCCTCACGATAGGCCATCGCGGCATGGGTCGCATCGAGTCCCGGGGTCGCCGTCGCAAAGGCGAGCAGATCCCCAGTCTCGATGCCGTTGGCCACATCGGCAATGCGCTCCGTCGGAATCACGCGCCGCACCGCTCCATCGAGCCGTCGCTCCATCGTCCCGATGTCGGCGTACACCGCATCGTCCGACAGGGCGGGGTAGCTGCCCCGATGCTCCGTCATGAAGCGGAGCGGGCGACTGTCATCCACTGCGCCCAGTTCGGGTCCCAGGTCCCGTACCAAGCCACGGGTCGCGCCGTCGCTGATCCACTCACTGAAATAGTGCAGCCGACTCGCGTAACCCTGGCGCACGCCGCCGCGGTAGCGCATCCGCTCCACCTCGCGCCCGAAATCGTCCCACGTCGGCGGCTCCGCCTGGCTGGCCGCGCGACTCACGGCGAGGCACGATTCCACCAGCGTGACGCAATCAAATCGGGTGAGTGAGAGGGTCAGCGGTTCGGGCGTGGGGCGGAGTGCGCCGCTCGCCAGGTAGGCGTCGATGGTGCCCGGCACGTACGGGCTTCCTGTTGCCAGTTCGCCGATCCGGACGGCACTCCGTCCGAGCGGCACCTCCGCCGCCGACAGCCCCTCGACGCGGAGTCTGGCACTCCAGTCGGTCAGGCGCTCGTGGTCTGGATCATCGCCGAACGCCCGGAGCGGCGCCGGGAGTCCGAGCGCCGCCGCCGTCAGCGCGGCACCACGCAGCAG
>JAWXBX010000376.1:0-7445 GCA_034440415.1 Gemmatimonadota bacterium
CCGCGCTTCCAGCGGCCCACTCCGGCGTACAGCTCCAGCAATCCCGGCACCCAGGGCCAGCGGCCCAGCGGCGGGCCCGGCGGTCAGCGCTCCGGTCCTCCCGGTCAGCGGACCGGTGGTCCTGGAGGTCCTGGTGGCCAGCGGTCCGGTCCGCCCGGTGGTCCTGCGCGCCCGGTGCAGGTGCCTGGCGCACCGGTGGCGCGCAGCTTCGGTCCCGATGCGGAGAAGGGCGCCGCGCGGAAGAAGGCCAAGAAGAAGAAGAACAACGATCAGGATTCGGTGCTGGCGAACATCGAGAAGACGCTGGCCGGCATGCGGGGTCCCGCCAAGCGGGGACTGCGGCGCGACGACTCGAGCTATCGGGAGCAGCTGGCGCGGGACAAGGAAGAGCGGGAGCGGGAAAAGACCCGGATCCGGGTCAACGAATTCATCTCGGTCTCCGAACTCGCCGGCCTGATGAAGGTCCCGTCCAGCCAGATCGTGCAGCTGGCGTTCAAGGGCCTGGGGCTGATGGTCACGGTGAACCAGCGGCTCGACTTCGACCAGATCGAGCTGATCTCCTCCGAGTTCGGCTTCCAGGCCACCCGCGAGGCGGATTACGCCGCAACTTCCGAACTTGAAGTGGTGGAAGAGTCGACCGAGGGCATGGTGCCGCGGCCGCCGGTCGTCACGATCATGGGTCACGTCGACCACGGCAAGACGTCGCTGCTGGACTACGTCCGCAAGGCGAACGTCGTGGCCGGCGAGTCGGGCGGGATCACCCAGCATATCGGCGCGTACCACGTCACGCTGCCGAACAAGAAGGAAATCACCTTCCTCGACACTCCGGGTCACCAGGCGTTCACCGCCATGCGTGCCCGTGGCGCGCAGGTGACCGACATCGTGGTGCTGGTGGTCTCGGCGGAAGACGCCGTGATGCCGCAGACGGTGGAGGCGATCAGTCACGCCAAGAATGCCGGCGTGCCGATGATCGTCGCGATCAACAAGATCGACCTGCCGGCGGCGAACGTGCAGAAGGTGAAGCAGGACCTGCTGGCCCACAGCGTCGTGCTCGAGGACTTCGGCGGTCAGGTGCTGTCCACGGCCATCTCGGCCAAGAAGGGCACCAATATCGATCAGCTGCTGGAGCAGGTGCTGCTGCAGGCGGAACAGCTGGACCTGAAGGCCAACCCGGAGCGGTCCGGCACCGGCACGGTGGTCGAGGCGACGCTGGATCCGGGGAAGGGCCCGGTGGCGACGATCCTGGTCCAGAAGGGCACGCTCAGGGTGGGCGACAACTTCATCTGCGGCCGGTTCTCCGGCCGGGTGCGCGCCCTGTTCGATGAGCGCGGCAAGGCGGTCAAGAGCGCCGGCCCGTCGATCCCGGTCCAGATTCTCGGCTTCGAGGGCGTACCGTCGCCGGGCGACATCTTCACCGTCCTCGCCGACGCGGTCGAGGCGAGGGAGATCGCGCAGAAGCGCCAGCGGCTGGAGCGCGAGGCGATGACGCGGCGAACGGCACGCGGCGGCTCGCTCGAGGATATCTCGCGCGCGCTGGCGCAGGGGCAGATGGGCGCGCTGCGCCTCATCATCAAGGCCGACCAGGGCGGCCCGGCGGAAGCGCTGGCGGACGCCCTCGGCCAGCTCTCCACCAGCGAAGTGCGGGTGGATATCGTGCACCGCGGCGTCGGCTCCATCAGCGAGAGCGATATCCTGCTGGCCAAGGCCTCCGGCGCCATCATCATCGGCTTCCACGTCCGTCCCGATGCCGGTGCGCGCAGCGCGGCGGAGCGGGAGCAGGTCGACGTGCGCACCTACCGGATCATCTACGAAGCGGTGGACGACGTCCGCAACGCACTCGAGGGGCTGCTCAAGCCGGAGAGCAAGGAAGTCATCCTCGGCGACGCGGTGGTGCTGCAGCTCTTCAAGGTCACCAAGGTCGGTACCATCGCCGGCTGCCAGGTCAAGAACGGCGTGATCACCCGCGGCACCAAGGCGCGCGTGGTCCGCGACGGCGTGTCGGTCTACACCGGCAACTTCTCCAGCCTCAAGCGCTTCAAGGACGACGTCAAGGAAGTGCGCGAAGGGATGGAGTGCGGTATCGGGATCGAGAACTTCAACGATGTGAAGGTCGGGGACACCATCGAGTCCTTCCGGGTTGATGAGATCAAGCGGCACCTCGCCGGCAGCACCGCGAGCGGAGCCGGCGCGGCCGGGTGAGCCGGGGCGGGACTACCATGGTCGTGCTGGCGCAGATCTGGGAGATCCAGCTCGAGGGGTGTCAGTCGCTCAAGGACAAGCGCTCCATCCTGCAGTCCCTGAAGGCCGAGCTGCGGCGCTCGCTGAATGTCGCGGTGGCGGAGGTGGCGCATCAGGAGCTGTGGCAGCGCGCGGGACTGGCGTGCAGTACGGTGGGTTCGGATCGCCGGGTGGCGGAAGAGACGCTGCGCGCCGCGGACCGCGTGGTGGAAGCGGCGGACGGTGTACGCATCCTGGATACCGTGGTGACTGTGCTATGAAGGGTTCGAATCGTCGGCCGGACCAGGTGGCGGAGGTCGTGCGGCAGGTTGTCGCCGACGCGCTCCTGACCGAATTGCGCGATCCGCGCATCGGATTCGTGACCGTCACCGAGGTGCAGGTGACCAACGAGCTCTCCGTCGCCACCGTGCGGGTCAGCGTGATGGGCGACGAGGCGGAGCAGGCGCGGGCGCTCGAGGGACTGAACAGCGCGGCGGGATTTCTCCGCGGCAAGTTGGGCAAGGCGGTGACGACGCGGCTCGTGCCCGAGATTCGCTTCGAGCTGGACCTCGGGCTGCAGCACGCGGCACGGATCAACCAGATCCTGGGCGAGATCCGGCGGGAGCAGGGCGACTGATCGGGGTGCTGCTGGTGGACAAGCCGGCCGGTCCGACCAGCCACGATGTGGTGGCCCGGGTGCGCCGGGTGTTCCGCACTCGCGAAGTCGGCCACACCGGCACGCTGGATCCCTTCGCGACCGGGCTGCTGGTGCTGCTGCTCGGTGGGGCGACTAGGCTGGCGCGGTTCGTGGCAGGCGATCGGAAGCAATATCTGGCGACGGCGCGGCTCGGGATGACGACGACGACGGACGATGCGACGGGGGAAGCGGTCGGACGGTCGGACGGCCAGGCGGTGACCATGCCGGATCGCGCCACCGTCGAGGCGGTGCTCGCGTCGTTTGTCGGCCCGCAGCGGCAGCGGCCTCCGGCGTTCTCGGCCAAGCATGTCGGCGGGGAACGGAGCTACGCGAGGGCGCGGCGCGGGGAAGCGGTGGAGCTTGCGGAGGTCGATGTCGTGGTGCACGCGGTGGAGCTGGTGGGGTACGACTATCCCGAGCTCCGCTTCCGGGTCACGGTGAGCGCCGGCACCTATGTGCGGGCGCTGGCGCGCGATCTGGGCGAACGGCTCCATGTCGGGGCCCACCTGACAGCACTGCGGCGAGAGGCGATCGGCGAGCTTCGGGTCGAGGATGCGGTGCCGGTGGATGCGCTGGCACCCGGGACGCCGCTGCTGCCGCCACTGGCGGTGCTGGGTCACCTCAACCAGTTGGCCGTGACGGAGTCCGAGGCGCGGGACCTGGGATTTGGCCGGCCGGTGCCACTCGCGGCGGATCGGGTGGTGATGGCCGGGTCGGCTGCTGCGGCCGAGTGGAGCGCGGCGGTGGCGCCGGTGGATCGGCTGGTCGCCATCGGCCGGGTGGATGGCCTCGAGTTCCGGCCGCAGGTGGTGCTGGCGGCGACGGTCGGCTGATGCCGATGCTGCCGCGGCATCCCAACGGGACGGTGGTGACCGTCGGGACCTTCGACGGAGTGCACCTGGGGCATCTCGCGGTGCTCGAGGAGATCGTGAAGCGGGCCCGTGCGGCGGAACGGAAGAGCGTGCTGGTCACGTTCGAGCCGCATCCGCTGGAGGTGGTGAATCCGCAGGCTGCGCCGCCGATGCTGACGACCGGGGCGGAACGGCGCGAGATCCTGGCGCTGACCGGACTCGACTATGCGGTGTTCCTCCGGTTCGACCGCGAGCTGGCGGGGTACTCGCCGGAGCGGTTCGTGCGCGAGGTGCTGGTTCACCGGTGCGGGATGCGGGAGCTGGTGATCGGTCACGATCACGGCTTCGGGCGGGGACGGAGCGGCGATGTGAACACCCTGCGCCGTCTTGGGGAAAGTGATGGGTTCGCGGTCGATGTGGTCGACGTCGTGCAGCTGGGCGGGCATGACATCTCCAGCACCGCGATCCGCCGGGCGGTGGCCGGCGGGGATCTCCGGACCGCGCACCGCCTGCTCGGCCGGCCGTACACGCTGAGTGGCCGGGTGGGGCGAGGCCATGGCCGGGGCCGGACCATCGGGATCCCGACGATCAACGTGGGCGATTACCCGGCCCGCAAGCTGTTGCCGCCCGATGGGGTGTATGCGGCGCGGGTGGAATGGGCTGGTGGCTGTGCCGGCGGGATGCTCAATCAGGGCCCCAAGCCGACCTTCGGCGAGACCCGGCGCAGTGTGGAGGTGCATCTGTTCGGCGTCGACGCTGACCTGTACGGCCAGTGGGTGCGCGTCGAATGGGTGGAACGGATCCGCGACGTGACCCGGTTCGGGTCGGTCGGGGAGCTGACACAGCAACTGGAGCGGGACCGTGCCGCCGCGCAGGATGCGCTGGACCGGCAGGTGTCCCTGATGGATCTCACTCGCGCACCACGCGCCTAGACGGGCCCCGACTGGCATGATCGTCACATCCCTGAAATCCCGCTTCATTCTTATCGGCGCGATGACTCTCGCCTCGGCCGCCGCCCTCTTTCCCCGGACCATCACCGAGCGGATCAAGGGTGCGGACGGCGTCATGCGCGACACCCTGATCAAGCAGGTGCCGCTCAAGCTCGGACTCGACTTGCAGGGGGGCATGCACCTGGGGCTCGAGCTGGACCAGAGCAAGCGCATCTCCGCCGATCCGGCCAAGGACATCGACCTGGCGCTCACCGTCATGCGGAAGCGGATCGACGAGTTCGGCGTCACCGAACCGCTGATCCAGAAGCAGGGCGAAGATCGCATCGTGGTCGAACTGGCCGGCATCGACGATCCGGCCCGCGCCAAGGGGATCGTCCAGCGGAGTGCCTTTCTCGAGTTCCGGATCACCGACCGGACCAACGCGCTCGACAAGGCGCTGCCCGCCATGGATCGCGCGCTCGCTCGGCTGGGGGTCAAGGCCAGCGCCGGTGGCGCCGCCGCTGCGGGCACGGCGGTCGAGGCGCTGCTGCAGGGCGACACCACCCGGAAGACCCCGGGCGATACCACGAAGGCGGCGGCGCAGGATACCACCCCCGTCATCGGGGGGGCGCTCTCCTCGATGCTCCAGGCCGGATCCACGGCGGGCTATCCGCTGTATCCCGGCGAGTACCTCGTCGAGGATGGGGCGGTGACCCGGGTGGACAGCCTGCTCAACCTGTCGGATGTGAAGGCGCTGTTCCCGCGGAAGTTCGACTACCGCTGGGCCGCGACCCCCACCGTGGTCAATGCCAAGTCCTACCGAATGATGTACGTGCTGGAGCAGAAACCGATCGTCACCGGCAGCAACCTGGTGGACGCCAGGGAGGACATCAATCAGCTCACCAGCGCCCCCGTCGTGAGTTTCGAGCTCGACCGCAAGGGGGCCCGCGACTTCGGTGAAGGCACGGCACGCAACGTCGGCAACTACATGGCGATCGTACTCGATGACCGGGTCCAGGGGCGCCCGCCGGTGATCGAGGAGCGGATCGACCGCCGAGGCCAGATCACGATGTCGGGCAAGTCGTTTCAGGAGGCCCGGGACCTGGCGCTGACGCTCCGCGCTGGTGCGCTCCCGGTGCCGCTCAAGATCGTCGAGGAGTTCCAGGTCGGTGCGAGCCTGGGCCGGGACTCCATCAGCAAGGGCATTCTTGCCGGTGTGGTCGGCACGCTGTTCGTCGTCGCGATCATGATCGGCATCTACCGGATGGCCGGTGTGCTCGCGGTTACGGCGCTCGCCTTCTACGTCCTCTTCTCCCTCGGCGCACTGGCCATGCTGGGCGCGACGCTGACCCTCCCGGGCCTCGCCGGCCTGGTCCTGTCGGTCGGCATCGCGGTGGACGCCAACGTGCTGATCTTCGAGCGGATACGGGAGGAGCTCGCCCTCGGCAAGACGGTCCGCCTCTCGATCGACGAGGGCTTCCGTCACGCCATGAACGCCATCATCGACTCGAACGTGACCACCGTCATGACCGCGCTCTTCCTGTTCCAGTTCGGCACCGGACCAATCAAGGGCTTCGCGGTGACGCTGACGATCGGCATCATCGCCTCGATGGTCACCGCGGTCTTTGTCACCCGCACCTTCTTCATGCTGTGGCTGGACAAGCAACCTTCCATGCAGACCCTGAGCATCTGATGATCCGCTTCTTCGCTGACGCCAACTACGATTTCATCGGGGCCCGCAAGTACGCCTATGGGGTCACCGCCGTGCTCTTCGCCCTCAGTCTCGTCGCGTTGATCGGCTTGCGCCTCAACTACAGCATCGAGTTCACCGGCGGCACGCTGGTGCGGGTCAAGTCGACGCAGGAGGTCGATGTGGCCCGGCTGCGGAGCGCCCTTGAAACGCAGGGAATCACCGGACCGGAGATCACCACCATCGGCTCCTCCGGCGGATACCTGATCCGGGCCCGGACCGCCAAGGCGGGGAGCGACGCCGACAATACCCAGGTCACGGCAGCCGCGGTGGGCGCGGCGCTGGACCAGGCCGTCGGCCCGGGCAAGTACGTCATCGAAGGGAGCGGGGCGGTCGGCCCGAAGGTCGCCAGCGAGCTGAAGGGCAAGGCGCTCAGCGCCATCCTGCTCTCGTTCCTCGCCGTCCTCGGGTACCTCGCCATCCGGTTCGAGTGGCGCTTCGGACTCGCGGCGGTCGCGGCCACGGCCCACGACATCATCCTCACGATCGGGTTCATCGCCCTGATGCGGCTCGAAGTGAGCCTCGTGGTGGTGGGCGCAGTGCTGTCGATGGTGGGCTACTCGCTCAACGACACGATCATCATCTTCGACCGGGTCCGCGAGAACCTGCACAAGTACAAGCGCGATCACTTCATCGACATCATCAACCGCTCGATCAACGAGACGCTGCCGCGCAGCGTGCTGACCCACGGCACGACCCTCACCACGCTGACCTCGCTGGCCATCTTCGGCGGCGAGGTGATCCGGCCCTTCGCCCTGGTCATGTTCTTTGGCGTCTTTACCGGCACCTTCTCCTCGATCTATATCGCCGGTCCGGTGCTCATCTGGGTGGAGCAGAAGTGGCCTGGCGCGGATGCCCGGGGCGTGAAGCCGGGTGCCAGGGTCGCGGCGCCCCCCGCCACGCGCGAGCCGGTCGGGGCGTAGTAGGGGCCGCCGTAGGGGCCGCCGTAGGGGCCGCATGCATGCGGCCCCTACGGCGGCCCCTACGGCGGCCCCTACTAC
>JAWXBX010000377.1:0-20034 GCA_034440415.1 Gemmatimonadota bacterium
CCCCCTCCGCCGACACCTCCGCCACCCCTCCCGACACCACGAATGCCATCACCTTGGCGCTCGGCGCGTGCAGCCGGGTGATCCGGTCCCGGGGGAAGAGCATCAACTGCCCGGCGAAGCTGTAGGAGAACGGAAGGTAGACGGTGACATGGTCCGCGATGCCCAGCTCGTCCAGCGAGTCCTGGGTGAGGAAGCCAATCGCCTTGGATCCGGCCACCGGGTCCAGGGTGACGAGGACCGGTTGCTGGAACCGCCGCTTCTCCCCCACGAACGCGCCGAGCACATCCTTCACGCTGGAATAGAGCAGCCGGACCCCGGGCAGCTTTTCCAGCAGGGTCTCGATCCAGTCGAGCATCCGCCGGGCAAGGAAATTCGAGGCGACAAACCCCACCAGCGTGATCAGGACCAGCGTCGCGACAAAGCCCACTCCAGGAACCGGAATGCGGAGCCAGCCGTCGACGGTGGTGAGAATCTGCCACACGACGTAGACGGTGAACGCCACGGGGGCGGTAAAGATCAATCCATTGAGGAAATAGCCGATCAACCGCTTCATCTGGGATCCCGCCGGAGGGGGTGGGCTCAGCAGCAGCGTGACACGCCGCCGCCGTAACGTGTCTCGACGTACACCTGGAAGAACTCCTGCTCCGATGGCACCGGCCAGTCTGGATGCCGCTGGGAAAGGTGCTCGAGGTACGCCGAGTAGTCGGGCATGCCGACGACGCGACGGAAGGTGGTCAGACAGCTCTGCAGCGTGAGCGAGGTGCGGAGCCAGAGGCTGCCCCGTTTCTCGAAGCCGGGGTGCGCCGCCGGGCCGGCCTGCCCGTACTCACGCGCCATACGCCGTCTCCGTGAACACCGTCTCGCGGGTCACTGCCGGCTTCCGGCCGCGCAGGACCAGCGCCCACTCCCGCACGGAGCTGAGCACCACCAGGACCACCGCGGTCATGAACAGTCCGGCGAGCGTCGCATCGAGCCGGTCGTTGAAGATGAGCCGGGCGCCACGGGTGGGGTCGATGGCGCCGGAGGCGACCTTCGCCGCGGTGTCCTGCGCATGCGCCAGAAAGCCCAGCCGCGGGTCGGGCGAGGTGATCTTGAGCCAGCCGGCGGTGAGCGTCACGAGGAGCACCCAGGCGAGCGGCAGGATCGTCACCCAGGCATAGCGGGCCTTCCCGCTCTTGATGATGATCGTGGTGCCCACTGACAGCGCCACCCCGGCGAGCAGCTGGTTGGCAATGCCGAACAGCGGCCAGAGCGAATTGATGCCGCCCAGCGGATCGAGCACACCCTGGACCAGGAAGTAGCCCCAGCCCGTGACGATCAGCGCCGAGGTAAGAATGATGCTGGGATACCAGGAGGTGCGGCCGAGCGGTTCCCAGACGTGGCCCAGCAGCTCCTGCAGCATGAAGCGGCCGACCCGGGTGCCGGCATCGAGCGTCGTCAGGATGAACAGCGCCTCGAACATGATGGCGAAGTGGTACCAGAGCGCGATCAGCGACGGGCCGAACGCGCCACTGAAGATCTGGGCCATGCCCACGGCCAGCGAGGGAGCGCCGCCCACCCGGCTGAGCAGCGACTCCTCGCCGACGGAGCGCGCCAGCGCCGCCATCTGCTCTGGTGTCACCGTGAAGCCCCATTGCCGGATCGTCTCGGCGGCGTGCGCCGCGTCCCCACCGAGGGTGGCGAGGGGGGTATTGATGGCGAAGTAGACGCCGGGATCGAGCACCGAGGCGGCGCACATCGCCATCACGGCAACGAACGATTCCATCAGCATGCCGCCATAGCCGATCAGGCGGGCGTCGGCTTCCGTCTTGAGCAGCTTGGGGGTGGTGCCGGACGCGACCAGCGCGTGGAACCCGCTGATGGCGCCGCAGGCGATCGTGATGAACGCGAAGGGAAAGACTCCGCCGGCAAAGACCGGCCCGGTGCCGTCGGTGAAGCGGGTGAGAGCCGGCATGCGGAGCGGTGGCAGCACGATCAGGATGCCCAGCGCGAGCAGCAGGATCGCGCCGATCTTCATGAAAGTGGAGAGATAGTCGCGCGGCAGCAGCAGCATCCAGCAGGGGAGCACGCTGGCGAAGAAGCCATAGACGATGAGGGCGTAGGCGAGGGTCGTCCCCGAGAAGGTGAACAGCGGGGCGAGGGTGGGGTTCTCGGCGACGTACCGCCCGCCGACCAGCGCCGCCATGAGCAGGAGGACGCCGCCCACCGAGGCTTCCATGGTGCGCCCCGGCCGCCAGACTTTCATCCAGAACCCCATCAGCACCGCGATGGGAATCGTGCAGGCCAGGGTGAAGGCGCCCCACGGGCTGCTGCGCAGCGCATTCACCACGATCAGCGCGAGCGGCGCCAGCAGGATCAGCATGATCAGCAGCACCGCGATCATCGCGAGGATGCCGGTGAACGGGCCGATCTCCTCCTTGGCCATCTGTCCCAGCGACTTGCCGTCCCGCCGCATCGAGGCGAAGAGGATGACGAAGTCCTGCACGGCGCCGGCGAGCACGACACCCACGATGATCCAGATCGTGCCGGGCAGGTAGCCGAACTGCGCGGCGAGCACCGGGCCCACCAGCGGGCCGGCGCCGGCGATCGCGGCGAAGTGGTGGCCGAAGAGCACCCACCGCCCCGTGGGCATGTAGTCGCGGCCGTTATTCAGCCGTTCCGCTGGCGTGGCGCGACGCGGATCGAGCGCGAAGACCCTGGTGGCGAGAAACCGGCTGTAGAAGCGGTAGCCGATGAGGTAGGTACTGACGGCGGCGAGGACCAGCCAGGCGGCGCTGATCGTTTCGCCTCGCGAGAGCGCAAGCATGGCCCAGCCGGCGGCACCGGCGACGGCGATCATGACCCACCCGAGCATGCGCATGGTCCAAGATGCCCCGGGCCACGCGCACCGCGCCACCCCCATGCGCGCCTTGCCCGGTCCGCCACCGAGCCGTAGCTTGCCCCCGATGTCATCCTTTCCCGAGGGGTACGGTCGTGGGGCCTGGGAGCCGGAGCAGGAATCCTCCGGGACCACGCTTGAGCAGCCGCTGCCGCGGCTGGTGCCGGTGGCCAGCACCGCCCGAGTCGTCGTGATCACCGGCGGGGCGACCGGGCTGGGTCGCTCGATCGCCATCGAGTTTGCCCGGCAGGGCTACCGCGTGGCGTTCTGCTTCGTGGACCTGCCGGGACGGGATGTGACCGAGCAGGCGCTGCTCACCGAAACCACCTGTTCGGCGATGGGCGCCGAGGTGTACGCGGCCCGCTGTGATGTGCGGGATCGGGCCCAGGTCGAGCGATTCCTGTTCGACACCGTCGCCCGCTTCGGGACGGTGCACTGCCTGATCAACAACGCCGGTATCGCCATGGACGGCGCGATCTGGCGCATGGCCGACGAGGCCTGGCGGGCGGTGCTGGACACCAATGTGACCGGTGCGTTCAACTTCATCCGGACCGTTGCCCCGATCTACCGCAAGCAGCGTTTCGGCAAGATCGTCAGCGTCAGCGCCCACCAGGCCGGCCGCCCCGGCTTCGGGGTGGCGAACTACGCCGCCAGCAAGGCGGCGCTCGAAGGACTGACCCGCGCGGCCGCGGTGGAGCTCGGACCGGCCAACGTCAATGTCAACGCGGTGGCGCCCGGGTTCATCCGCACCGAGCGCATGATGATGCTGCCGGCCGATGTCATCGATCGGGCCCGGAAACACAGTGTGCTGGGCCGGGTGGCGGAGCCGGAGGATGTCGCCCATGTGATCAGCTTCCTCTGCAGCGACGAGGCGCGGCACATCACCGGGCAGACGCTGGTCGTCGATGGGGGGCTGTCGCTGGAGTGATTCCCGGCGTGCCCCGTTCCCCGTTTCCCACCCCCGGTGTACGTTTCCTGCCGTGCAGAAACCCTCCTCGCGCTGCGTGATCCCGGTGGTGCTCGCCCTGCTGCTCGCCAGCTGCGGCGGGAAGTCGTCCCCCTCCGCTGCCTCGCCCAAGAACGACATCAAGCATGAGCCGGTCCGGCCGCTGCTCACGGCAGCCTTTGCCGGACAGTCTGTCGCGGTCACGCCGATCACGCTGGTCATCGCCGCCGACAGCGTGAGCGGCTTCGCCGCGCTGGGCGATCATGCAGCGATACTGACGTGGGCGGATTCGATGATCGGGACGGCGCTGACGGTCCGCGGTCCGGAAGTGAAATGGGTGATGCCGGCGGAGCTTCGTCGCATAGCCCGCCGGGCGCCGACCGTGGCCCCGGATCCGGATCGGATGGGCCAGGCCATCCTGCGGGCCAAGCTGGAGGACGTGCCCGACCCGCTCCGGGGCCATCTCCGGTCGCTGATGGCGCTGGTCGGCGGGAGACTGGTGCTGGTCCCTTCCGCGCTCAGCTTTGTCCAGGAAGCCGATGGCCAGATCCGGGCGGAACTGGCGCTGGCGATGGCCGATACCCGTACCGGCAAGGTCGTCTGGCGCACCCTGGCCTGGGCCACCGGTTCCACACCGGCGCGCGCCCTCAGCGCGGCGCTCGATACCGTGCTTCCCGTTGGACTGGGCTACCGATGACCTACAATGTGACGCTCATTCCCGGCGACGGGATCGGTCCGGAGATCACCGCCGAGACGGTGAAGGTGCTGGAGGCCACCGGGCTCAAGTTCGAATGGGATGAGCAGCTCGCGGGTGTCGCCGCCGTCGACGCGACCGGTACGCCGCTGCCCGACTCCACCATCGAGAGCATCCGCCACCGCAAGCTGGCGCTCAAGGGCCCGCTGACCACGCCGGTCGGGACCGGATTCCGTTCGGTCAATGTGCAGCTGCGCCGGGAGTTCGAGCTCTTCGCCAATATTCGTCCGGCCCGGTCCTTCGTCCCGGGCGGGCGGTTCAGCAACGTCGACATCGTCATGGTGCGGGAGAATCTGGAGGGGCTCTACGTCGGGGTCGAGCATTTCATCGCGATCGGCGGCGACCCGCGCGCGGTGGGCGAGTCGATCGCGATCGTGACCCGGGCCGGCTGTGAGCGGATCATTCGCTATGCCTTCGAATTCGCCATCAGGCAGGGGCGCAAGAAGGTCACGATCGTCCACAAGGCCAATATCCTGAAGATGGTGAGCGGGCTGTTCCTCGAGGTGGGCAAGCGGATCCAGAAGGAATACGAGGGCCGGATCCAGTCGAACGACATGATCGTGGACAACTGCGCCATGCAGCTGGTGCTCAAGCCGGAACAGTTCGACGTGATGGTGACGACCAATATGTTCGGCGATATCCTGAGCGATGAAGTCTCCGGCCTGGTCGGCGGCCTCGGTCTCGCGCCGGGAGCGAACATCGGCACCCACGCCTCGATCTTCGAGGCGGTCCACGGCAGTGCCCCGGACATTGCCGGCAAGGGAATCGCCAACCCCGCCGCCCAGATGCTGGCCGCAGCCATGATGCTGGATCACCTGGAACAGATCAAGCCTGCCCGGCGCATTCGCGAGGCCATCGAACAGGTGATCGTGCAGGACAACATCCGCACCCGCGACCTCGGCGGTACTGCGTCCACCGTGGAGTTCGGTGATGCCGTCGCTCGCCGGGTGGCCGCCTGAAGTTCCCTGCGCCCGCTGCGCCGCGCGGGTGGCCGGGCTCGCCTGGGGAGAACTCTGCCCCGCCTGCCGCGGCGATCGGACCCGCCGTGCAAATCGACTCGCCAGCCGCATCTCAGTCCCGGCAACCCTCCTGGTCGGCCTGTACGTCTTCCTGCGCATGCCCCCCCTCCCGCTCGCGCGGCTGTATGGGGTCATCGCGGTCCTGGTGACGTACATCGTTGTCCGGAAGGTGGTCCAGCGCGTCGCGCTGGAACTGCTGCCGCCCTGACCTGTGACGTTAAGCAAGGAGCTCATCATGAAGACCCCATCGCTCGCGTTTCTGCTTCCCGCCCTTCTCGCCACCACCCCGCTCATGGCCCAGGCGCCCGCCACCAGCCTCACGCTCTATAACGACGGCCGCGTGCTGGTGCGCCGGCTCGTCAGCCTTGACCTGAAGAAGGGGGAGTCGACCCAGCTCGTAGCGCTCGGCGAGGTGGATCCCGCAACGCTCTTCACCCTCGACAGCGGCGTCACCCTGCTGGGGACCCGCTACGATGCCGCGGTCGACGAATCCCGCGCCCTCAACCGTGCGATCGGGCGGACGCTCACCTTCCAGGTCGGCAAGGAAATCGTGAGTGCCGAAGTTCTCGGCGTGAATCCGGAGCGGTATCGCCTGACGGACGGGACGATCACCTTTCAGCGACCGGGCTCGCCGCGGTTTCCCGCCGAGCTCGTTTCGTTGCAGCCCACCCTGTCCCTGTCGCTTGCGGCGGACCGGGCGCGAAAGGAGCTGCGACTTGGGTACTTCACCCAGGGCGGCGGGTGGGGGGCGAGTTACCAGGTCATCCTTGGCGGCGCCACCGCGCGCATCACCGGCGCGGCGGTCGTCAACGGCGGACCGCTGCGGGTGGAGGACGCGGAGCTCCAGCTGCTCGCGGGGCAGGTGAGTGTGGCCGCACCGGAGCGGGATCGGTACCGGCTGGAGGGGAGAATGGTCGCCAATGCGGCGATGGCGATGGATGCCAAGATGGGCGAGCAGAAGGTCGGTGAGTTCCACCTCTACACCCTGCCGGGCCGCGTGTCGCTCGAACCCGGCGTCATCACCACCGTCGCCCTGTTCCCCGCCGCGGATGCGAAGACCACCAAGACCTATCAGGTCCACGGCCGGATTCCCTGGTGGGGCGGACTGGACCAGAACGGGGATGAGGCCGAGGAGCCGGTGAACGTGGTGTACACCGTGCTGCGGGCAAGGAAGACGGACTTCGGTGACCGGCCGATTCCCGCTGGCGTCGTCCGGCTCTTCGAACCCGACAGCGCGGGCCGGCTGCAGCTCGTCGGCGAGGCGGCGACGGATCACACGCCGGCAGGGGAGGATCTCCGGCTCAACGCCGGCACGGCATTCGACCTGACCGCCAAGCGCATCCAGACGACGTACTCCACCCGGCGCGATACAACGGTCGCCGGCGTGAACCGGACCATTGCCACCGCCGACTACAAGGTGACGCTCACCAACGCCGGTAGCGAACCAGCGGCGGTCGAGGTGCTGGAGGAGCGCGGTGGGGAGTGGAGCGTGGTGAGCAGCAGCATCAAGGCGGAGAAGCTCTCCTCCACCCGCACCCGGTTCCGGGTGCTGGTACCGGCGGCGGGCAAGGCCACCCTCACCTACCGGGTACGAGTCATCTGGTGAGCGGCACGACCGTCGCTCATATCTCCGATCCGCATTTCGGCGGGCGGGCGGATCTCCCGCAGCTCGCCGACCTCCGGCGCTTTCTTCCCACGCTGAACCCGCAGGCGATCGTTGTGTCCGGTGATCTCACCCTGCGGGCCCGGCATGGGGAATTCCAGGCGGCGAAATACTACGTCGACGAACTGGCGCGCATCGCGCCGGTGCTCGTCATTCCCGGCAATCACGACGTGCAGTGGTGGGGCAGCCCGCTGGGGATCCGGGGCGAGGACGTGATATTCCGGAAGTACCGGGAGTATTTCGGCGAACAGCTCACCCCGACGCTCGAGCTGGACCAGGTCGTCATCGCTGGCATGCTCTCGGCGCACGGCGTCGCCCTCGGATCGATGACCGCCAATCTCAACGACACGGCGGTGAAGGGGCACCTGCCGGCCTCCGAGGTGGCGCGGGTGCGGGCCGTCTTCACGGCTGCCCCGGCGCACAAGGCGCGGCTCGCGGTGCTGCACCACAATGTGCTGCCCGGGGTCCTCTCCCATCGCTGGGGACTCGCCCGGCCCGAGGCGGCGCAACGGGCGCTGCTCACGCTCGACGCCGATGCGGTACTCTGCGGACACGACCACACCGAGGGCGCGGGACAGATCGACGGCCGCCTCGTGGTCAGCACCGCGGGGACGCACTCCACCCGGACCCGTGGCGGGCTGCCGTCGGCGTTCAACCTGATCACCATCGAGGCGACGCACATCGCCGTCACCCACTACGCCTACGCCCGCGACGCCGGCACCTTCCGCCGGGCCGATACCTCGCAGTTCGTCCGCCGCCGTGTTCCAGCTTAGCCTTTGGACTGATCTCGTCGCGGCGATCCGGCCGGCCTCGCAGGATGCGGGGGTCGCGGTGGCCGACGATGGAGCGGCGCCGGGGGAAGGAGGGGCCGCAGGTATGCGGCCCCTACTGTCCCCGGCATCGGCCGAATCGCTCTCACTGGCGAGACGATTGCGCGGGCTCGGCCTGCCCCCCGTCCGGCACATCGAACTGCATCGCAACCGGCAGGTGATGCTGTCGTGGAAGCCCGGCGTCCTGCTCCGGATTCACGAGGGCTACGGTCAGGCGCCGGACGCAGTGCTCAAGGCGATCGTCACCTTCCTCAGGCCGGGCATCCACCGGCCCGCGCGACTCGCGGCGCGGCGGCTTTTCCTCGAATTCTCCCATACGCACTTCGCGGATGCCGCGCCCCCCCGTCAGCGGATTCCCCGGCTCCGCTCCGGCGATGCGCCGCTCATGGCCGAGCTGCAGCGACTGTTCACCGAGCTGAACGGGGCACACTTCGGCGGGACGCTTGGCCCCATTCCACTGCACCTCTCCGACCGAATGCGCAGCCGGCTCGGCGAGCTCCGACTCGACCGGCGGAGCGGACAGGCGGAACGCATCACGCTGAGCCGGCGCCACCTCCGCCGCGACGGCTGGGTCGCGGTGCGGGAGACGCTGCTGCATGAGATGGTGCATCAGTGGCAGGCGGAGACCGGCCAGCCGGTGGACCACGGCACCGAGTTCCGCCGCAAGGCGATGGCGGTGGGCATTACCCCGCGGGCGGTGCGGGTGGATTTCTAGACGGGGCGGTATCTTTGGGCCGTCAGCCGTCAGCCGTCAGCCGTCAGCCGTCAGCCATCAGCCATCAGCCATCAGTTATCAGCCGTCAGCCGTCAGCCGTCAGCCGTTCGCTGCCACCTGCCACCTGCCACCTGCTCCCAATGTCCACCTACTCCGCTGTCGACTTCTACGATATCAACGGGCTGCTCTCGGAAGAGGAGCGCGCCGTGCGCGACACCGTGCGGGCCTGGGTGGACGAGCATCTCATGCCGATCATCGGCGACTGCTACGTCGCCGGCCGCTTTCCCCGGGAACTGATCCCCGGCATGGCCGAGCTGGGCCTGTTCGGCGCCAACTTGCCGGAGACGTACGGGTGCGCCGGGCTGAACAACGTCGCCTATGGCCTGATCATGCAGGAGCTGGAGCGGGGCGACAGCGGCATCCGGTCCTTCGCCTCGGTGCAGGGGGCCCTGGTCATGTACCCGATCTACGCCTTTGGCAGCGAAGCGCAGCGGCAGCGCTGGCTCCCGCCGCTCGCCGCCGGCACCGACATCGGCTGCTTCGGGCTGACCGAGCCGGACTTCGGTTCCAATCCCGGCGGCATGATCACCACGGCCCGGAAGACAGCCGACGGCTGGCTGCTGAACGGGGCCAAGATGTGGATCACCAACGGCTCGCAAGCCACGGTCGCCATCATCTGGGCCAAGACCGGCGATCTCAGCGATTCGAAGTCGGTGCGCGGCTTCATCGTCCCGACGGCCACGAAGGGTTTCACCGCCCGGGACCAGAAGGGGAAGCTCAGCCTGCGCGCCTCCGACACCAGCGAGCTGGTGCTGCAGGATGTGCTCGTCCCGCCGGACGCGCTGCTGCCGGAGAGTGGCGGGCTCAAGTCACCGCTGATGTGCCTGACCCAGGCGCGGTATGGCATCGCCTGGGGAGCCACCGGCGCGGCGATGGCCTGTTACGACGAGGCGCTGCAGTACGCCAGGACGCGGGTCATGTTCGATCGCCCGATCGCCCAGACCCAGATTCAGCAGGTCCGCCTGGCCGACATGCTGACTGAGATCACCAAGGCCCAGCTCCTCGCCCTGCAACTCGGCCGGCTCAAGGACGCCGGGACGATGACACCGCAGCAGGTGTCACTCGCCAAGCGCAACAATGTCGACATGGCCTGCAACTGTGCCCGCGAGGCACGCCGGTTGCTCGGCGCCAACGGCATCCTGGCCGAATATCACGCCATGCGGCACATGGCCAATCTGGAGTCGGTCTATACCTATGAAGGCACCCACGATATGCACTCCCTGATCCTGGGTGAGACAATTACTGGCCTGGGTGCGTTCTAACCCGATGTGACCCAGGTGGTAGCCGCTGGCCGAGCCGCGGCATACCTTCGCAGTGACCCACTGCCAGAGACCCGCCCCTGAGCGACACCCCCCTCCCGGTCCCCCAGCTGCTCGCCGGCCGCTACGCGATGGAACGCGTGGTGGGCCAGGGAGGCATGGCCGTGGTATACCTGGCCCGGGATCAGCGGCATGGCCGGGATGTCGCGGTCAAGATCTTCCGCAGTGACACCGCGCCGCCCGATGGCGCGGGCCGGTTCCTGTCCGAGATCCGGATCGCCGCCCGCCTGTCGCATCCCAACATCCTGCCGCTCCACGATTCGGGGGAAGCGGAAGGTCTGCTTTACTACGTGATGCCATACGTGCCGGGCGAGACCCTGCGCCAGCGACTGGAGCGGGAGGGTGCCCTGCCGGTGGTCGACGCGCTGGCGATCGCCGCGCAGGTGGCAAGTGCCCTCTCTCATGCGCACAGCCACGGCGTGATTCATCGCGACATCAAGCCGGAAAACATCCTGTTCCAGGCCGGCCAGGCCGTGGTCGCCGACTTCGGGATTGCCCGCGCGATCAGCGCCGGCGGCTGGGAGGAGAAGGATCTCGTCGGTGGGCCCGTCGGCACTCCGACCTACATGAGTCCGGAGCAGGCGCAGGGAGGCTCGCGGGTCGACGGCCGCAGCGATGTCTTCAGTCTCGGCTGTGTCTTGTATGAGATGCTCGCTGGCGTTCCCCCGTTCCGCGGGATGACGCCTGAGGAGATCGCGGTGCAGCATCAGGAGGCGCCCCCGCCTCCGGTGGACATCGTGCGACCCACCCTGCCCGCAAGCATGCAGCAGGTCGTCTCCCGCGCGCTCGAGAAACACCCCGCCGACCGGTATCAGACCGCGCAGCAGCTGGCCGATGCGCTGGCCCGGCTGCCGCTGGATCCACCCACCGGTGGTTCGATGGCGGCGGCCCCGCCGCGGCGCCGCAGTCTGGCGGAGCGGGTCCAGCGGGCCCCCCGTGGCTGGGGTGTGCTCGGCGTCGCTGCCGCCGGACTCGCCATTCTGGTGTACGTCACGCTCGGCGTCGGCCGACCCCGCGGGCCGGTCCTCGATCCATCCCGCTACTTCGTGGCACCGTTCCTTCATCGCGCCGGTGCCGCCCCTCAACTGCTCAGCGGCGACCAGTGCGCCAGGCTGATCCACGACGCACTGACCCGGTGGCAGGATATCGCCCTGGTGGATGAACGCTGGGCGGCGGATCAGCTCGCCCGGCTTGGGCATGAGCCGACGCTGGAGGATCTCGTGGGTATCGCCCGGCGGGCCGGGGCCGGTCGGTTGATCACCGGCGAGGTTTCCGCCGAACCGGATTCGATCCGCGTGCGCGGCGCGCTGTACGATGTCGACAACCAGGAACGAGCGCTGCGGGAGCCCGTGGTCATGCTGTCGGCCGGACTGGCTCAGGCCGATGCGCGCTTCGCTGCGCTGGCCGATTCGCTGCTGGTACCCCGACCGCAGAGCGCCGCCGCCGCCGGTGGGGCGATGGGCACGCGTGTTCTCTCGGCGTGGCGGTCCTACGATTCCGCCCATGTCGCGCTGGACCAGTGGGACCTCGACCGCGCGACGCGGCTGTTTCGCACCGCGACGGCCCGCGATCCCGGCTACGCAATGGCCCACCTCTGGCTGGCCCAGACCCGCTCGTGGGCCGGAGCTGACGCCGCCGAGTGGCGCGAGGATCTCCAGGCGGCGCTGCGCGCCGACCAGCCGCTGACACCGCATGCCCGGCAGTGGGCCGAGGCGCTCTCGGACCTGGCCGACCGGCGCTATCCGGAAGCGTGCGAGCGGTTCAGCCGGATGATCGCGCGGGATTCGCTCGATTTCCGCGGCTGGTTCGGCCGGGCGGAGTGCCGAGCGCAGGACCCGCTGGTCGTGCGCGCTCCCGCCAGTCCGTCCGGCTATGCCTTTCGTTCGAGTGTCCAAGCGGCAACGGCGGACTACGCGAGGGCGCTGCGGGTCATTCCCTCGGTGCATCGCGCGTTCCGTGGCGCGGCGTTTGAGCGGGTGGTGAGCCTGCTGTTCGCCGAGACCAATGTCTACCGTCAGGGCACGACCGGACCGGACGACAGCCTCGGCTTCGTGGCGTTTCCGGCGCTGGTGGCCGACACCCTGAGCTTCACTCCCTATCCGCGGACCGCTCTCAACAACTGGGACGATTCCGTGGTGCCAGCGTCGAATGTGGAAGCGGTGGATCACTCCCGGCTCCAGTTGCACGCGGTGACCGAGAGCTGGGTCGCCGCCTTTCCGGCCAGTTCCGCCGCCCTTGAGGCAGATGCGCGCGCGCTGGAACTGCTCCCCGAGCGCGCCGGCACACCCGCGCTGCTCGATTCAACGCTCGGGCGGCTGCGCGCGGCGGGCCACCTCGCGACCAATCGTGATGATCGTGTGCGGCTGGGCGCGGCGGAGATCCGCGTCCTCCTCCGGGCCGGGCGGTTTGCCGAAGCCAAGGCACGGGCCGATACGCTCCTGAAGGAGCCCAGCGGCGGACCGTCCGAGGCCGATGGGTTCCTCGCGGCCATCGCGGCACTGACGGGCCGGGCGACAATGACGGCGGCATTCAATCGTGTCGGAGTCGCGCTCCCGCTGCCCGTGCTGCCCCACCGCCGGCGGCTGTTGCCTGCAGAGCTCCGCGAAACCGCCGCCGTCCTCGAAGCGTTCGCCGCGCTCGGCCTGCGCGGTGATTCCCTGAACGCATTCTTCCAGCGCTATGAGCAACAGTCTCAGGCGCTGCTCAAGCCGGGGGATCGCGCCGCTGCCGACGCTGCGCTGCTCGCTCGAGTCTACGCCACGCTGTATCCTGCTCCCGAATCGAAGCCGCTTCGACCCCTCGCGCCGGAGGCGGATTACCTGCTGGACCTGCAGAGCACGCTGCGCCGCCGTGACACCGCGGCGGTGCGGCAGCGCCTGGTGGACCTTGATGCCCTGCGGCGCACCGCCCGTCCTGGCGATATCTCGGTGGACGCCACACTCATGGAAGCGGAGATCGCCCTGCAGCTCGGCGATACCGCCGGGGCGATTCGCCGGCTGGACGGGTCGCTGAATGCCATCAGCGCCCTCGGCATGAGTCTGGTGGAGCAGGTGCCCCAGGCCGGCTCCCTGGTTCGGGCCATGATCCTGCGGGCCCGGCTCGCCGCCGCCCTGGGAGATGCCTCGGGGGCTCGCCGATGGGCCGGCCCCGCGGCTATTCTCTGGGCATCCGCGGATCCGCCGCTGCAACCCATCGTCGTGGAGTTGCGCCGAATGGCGGGGATGCGCTGAGTGCTGCCTGATTCATTCCCGGGAGGGCATGTGCTTCAACTGGTCCGTTCGCGCAGGACCCTTTCACTGATCATCCTGACCGGGCTGGGGGCCTGCACCGCGCCGCCGGCCGTCGTTCCACCGAAACAGCCCCACACGCTCGCCATTGATCCCGCGCAACCTGCGGCGCGGGATTCGGTACTCGCCCTGGGCCGGCGCCAGGTCTACGACGAGAACATCGGTGCGGCCGCGCGGACGGTACTTGAGAGCGCCATCGATGTCACGCTCGAGCCGATGGACGATGCCTACGCCGCCGATTCCGCGACCCTGGCCAGGGGCGTTGTCGTCGCCCGCTTCATCAATCATGGCCAGGATTCGCTCCCCCGACTCGGGCTCGCGCCCGGTGCCGTGACCTACTGGCTGATCTATCGCCGCGATGGTCAGCTCCTCTCCGATTTCATTGCCGATGCGAAAGACGCGCGCTACGACCGGTCCGCGGTGCCGACCGATCTGCACATTCCAACCCGGCCATGGCGCCAGACGATCGCGCAGTGGCAGCTCCCCGGCCCGGTGGCAGGGATGGGTGCCGGAGCGATGCACCTGGTGGTGGCATCGGGATCTCAGCCATGGATCTCGTGCATCCAGCGCGGCTGCTGCAAGCCCTCCGACTGAGTGGCCGCGCACTCGCCACCTCGCCGATGTGACGTGCGGCGGGAGCCGCGCCCACATACTTCGTGTCCATGATCCCCGCTCAGATCGCCATGTCGCCCCTGCCGTCTCTCCTTCCCGCGCTGGGCTCGCTGCGCGGTCGACGGTTCCGTCTGCAGCTAACCTGAGTGACCGCCCGAACTTCCCGTGGAACTCCATGTCCCCTTGCCCTGCACTGACCAGCCTCCTGCTGGCCCTCACGCTCGCTGTGCCGCTCGCGGCGCAGCAGCCCGACAGCACCCGCCGGGACTCCACGAAGGTGGTGGAACTGAAGCCGATCGAAGTGGTCGGCTCCATTCTCGGCCACTCCAGCCCGAAGGTGGGGTCGGGGGTGCCGGCGCGGACTACGACCATCAACCGCGACCAGATCGAGGCCAGCGAGCCGCGGCTCATCAGTGACCTGCTGGTGACCCAGGCGGGCATCTCGAGCTACGATGACCTCGGCGCGAGCTACAAGATGTCGCTCTCCTCCCGCGGGTTCTTCGCGTCACCGGTTGTCGGCCTGCCGCAGGGGGTTTCGGTGTTCCTCGACGGCGTCCGCCAGAACGAGCCCGACGCCGCGCAGGTGAACTTCGACCTGCTGCCGATGGAGCACGTTACCCGGGTCGAGCTCCTTTCCGGCACCGCCTCACTGCTCGGGCGCAACTCGCTCGGCGGAGCCGTCAACCTGGTCACGAACAGCGGCGGCGGCCCGACGCGGGGTGAGCTGGAGGTCTCGGGCGGCAATTTCAAGACCTTTGGCACCGATGCCTCGCTGTCCGGCTCCCTCGGCCAGGGCAGGTGGAGCTACTACACCGGCGGCGGCTATGACCGCGAGGATGGCTGGCGGCAGTTGACGGGGGCCGAGCAGTACAACGGATTCTTCAACCTCGGACGGCTCACCGAACGCTGGGGGGTTCGGTTGCAAGGCTATGGCGCCGAGTCCCGGGCAGAAACCGCCGGTTCCCTGCCGGAGACGGTGTTCCGGACCCGGCCCGATTCCAATCTGAGCTCGGGAGACTTCGAGGACCTGAACAGTCTGCAGCTCGCGGTCAGCGGGTATCGCCGGTTCTCCAGCAGCCAGCTCTCGTTCACCGCGTATGGCCGGCGCCATCGCGCCGAGCGCTTCAACGTCAATCAGGCGGCGGATCCGGACACCCGCGGATTGTCGCGTAACCGGATTGTGGGTGGAACGGTGGACTATCGGTTCGAGCGGTCGCTGGGTGGCGGGACCGTCGGTTTCCGGCTCGGCGCGGAGGGCTCCTCCGCACGCACCGCCGTCGAGCTGTTTGCCGATTCGACCAAGTTCGGCGGGCCGGCCATCCAGACCACGTTTGTGAAGAGCCCGACCTGGGATCTCGCTGGCTATGCGCTGGCGGATTTCACCACCGGTCGGGCAACGCTCTCGGCCGGCGCGCGCTACGACTATGTCAGGATTCCCTTCAGCAACGAACTCGATCACGCCCGCGACACCTCGAGCTCCTACTCCCGCCTGAGCCCGAAGGTCGGGGTGTCATTCGACCTCGGACACGGACTCTCGGCGTACGGCTCGGTGGGCGGCGCCTTCCGCGCGCCCGCGGTCATCGAGCTCGCCTGCGCCGATGAGGCCGAGCCCTGCCCACTCCCCTTTGCGCTGGGCGACGACCCGCCGATCAAGCCGGTACGGGCCACCACCTTTGAAGTTGGCGGACGCCTCGTCGCGGGGCCGGCCATTCTCACGGGCTCGGCGTACCGCACCGAGGTGCGGGACGACATCTTCCTCTTCGCTTCCGATTCGGCCGCGGCTGGCTCCACGATCGAAGGCTTCTTCGCGAATATCGACAAGACCCGCCGGGAGGGGATCGAGCTGTCGGCCCAGGTCTTCGTGCATGGCGGGCATTCACTCTATGCCAACTACGCCTACACCAGGGCCACCTTTCAAACCGGGGCGGAGATCTTCAGCATTCGCGAGGACTTCGGCGGCTCCAACGATGTGGAGCCTGGCGCGGAGATCCCGCTGGTGCCGAGCCACCAGGTCAAGGCGGGTGGCTCGTTCCAGCTGCCGTCCGGCTTCTTCGCCGGTGCGGACGGCCGGTATATCGGTTCCCAGTGGCTGCGGGGCGATGAGGCCAACGTGGAGCCGAAACTCGACGGGTACGTTGTCGCCGACGCACGCTTCGGCTGGCGCGGGCACGGGTGGGAGATCGTCGCGGTGGGCAACAACATCCTCCAGAACAAGTACGCCACCTTCGGCACCTTCAACGTCAATCAGGGTGGCGGTAATGTGCTGGAGCGGTTCCTGACGCCGGGGTTCCGGCGGGTCGTTCGTCTCGTCGTCCGGCGGAGTTTCGGCGGTGGCGATGACTGAGGCTCCCGGCCGTTGGCCCGGACAGCGCCTTCGGCTACCTTAGTGGGCCTTTTCGCGCACCGGGTGCGGCAGCCATGAACCGGGGTGGAATCGGCTGCAGGATCTCCTTCTGATCGAGGCTGTTGTGAAGATCGCCGTCTGTCTCAAGCGCGTCCCCGATACCACCGCCAAGTTGATGATCGCCTCCAGCGGCACCTCGATCGATGAAGCCGGCCTCAAGTTTGTGCCCAATCCCTACGACGAATACGCACTGGAGGCGGCACTCAAGCTGCGCGAGGCCGAAGGGGCAGGCGCCGCGGGGGAGACCGTGGTGGTAAGCCTGGGCAGCGACGCGGCGCAGGAGACCATGCGGACCGCCCTGGCCATGGGGATCGACCGGGGGATCCACCTGCAGTCCAGCGGCAGTGTGGATGGGCTCGAGGTTGCACGCGCGCTCGCGGCGGAACTGAAGGCGGGTGGATTCGATCTGATCCTTGCCGGCAAGCTCGCGGTCGATGACTCCAACCACCAGGTCGCGGTCATGGTCGCCGAGCTGCTGGAGATTCCCTGCATCACGGCGGTTTCCCGCCTCACAATCACGGGCACTACCGTCGACGCAGAGCGGGAGATCGAGGGCGGCATCGAGGTGAGTACCTGCCAGCTCCCCGCTGTCATCACTTGCGACAAGGGGCTCAACAGCCCGCGGCTCCCCTCACTCAAGGGCATCATGGCCGCCAAGAAGAAGCCGCTCGAGGTGAAGCCGGTGACCCTCGGGGCCGGCACGGTCCGCGTGACCGGTCTGGCACTCCCGCCAGATCGCAAGCCTGGCCGCATCGTGGGTGAGGGTCCCGAGGCGGTGGGGGAGCTGGTGCGGCTGCTCCGCGACGAAGCCAAGGTGCTGTGACCATGCCGATCATTCTTGCAGTCGCCGAGCAGCGCGATGGCGCGCTTCGCAAAGTCTCCCTGGAAGTGCTGGCGGCCGCTCGTCAGCTCGCGGATGCGCTCGGTGGCACCGTGGATGCCATTCTCATTGGCGCCGGGGAGATCACCGGCGCCGCGGAACTCGGCCGGTACGGCGCCGATCGTGTCCTGCTGGCACGACACCCGGATTTCGGGATGTACAGTCCGGACGGCTATGCAGCGACGGTCGCCGCGGCAGGACGCGGCGCCACCGCGATTCTCGTCGCCGCCACAGCGACCGGCCGCGATCTCGCCCCCCGCGTGGCCGCCCGACTGGGTGTCGGGCTCGCGACCGACGTGACGGCGCTTGGGGTTCAGGATGGGAAGGTCTGCGCGACTCGGCCGGTGTACGGCGGCAAGGTGCTGCAGTCGGTGGTCCTGGAGGGGGCGCCGGCGATCGCCTCGCTGCGGCCCAACACGATGCCGGCGACGGAATCCGGCAAGGCGGGAATCATCGTGGAGCAGGTGGTGCCGGCATTTGTCGCCCGCGTGACGGTGACAGCGATCAAGGCCGCGGCGGTTGCGGCGCTGGATGTCGCCGAGGCGCCAGTGGTCATTTCCGGCGGCCGGGGGCTCAAGGAGCCGGCCCACTTTGCGCTGCTGGAGGAGCTCGCCGCGGCGTTCGGCAACGCCGCGGTCGGCGCCAGCCGGGCCGTGGTGGACGCCGGCTGGCGGGATCACGGGGCGCAGGTGGGGCAGACCGGCAAGACGGTGAGTCCCGGGCTCTACATCGCGGTGGGTATTTCCGGTGCCATCCAGCACCTCGCCGGCATGCGGACCTCGCGTACCATCGTCGCGATCAATCGTGACAAGGACGCCCCGATCTTCAAGGTGGCCGACTACGGGGTCGTGGGCGATCTGTTCGAGATCGTCCCGCGGCTCACCGCCGAAGTCCGCAAGCTCCGCTCGGAGCAGTAATCGCGGTTCGGATGGGCCGGGGTGGCGGAAGTGTGTATAGATAGTTATCTATATGCCGACCTGCGGGGGGACGAAGCATGACGCGACTGCAGCCAGGACAGTTCGATCGGATCGCGAAAGCGCTGGCGGACCCGCGTCGTTTCGAGATGTTGTCCGCGATCGCCGCGAAGGATGAGCTGCCCTGTCGCACTCTGGTGGCCCGGTTTCCGGTGGCCCAGGCCACGGTCTCGCATCATCTGAAGGAATTGGTGGTCGCCGGGCTGGTGGATGAACGGCAGGAGGCCCAGAGCAAGTTCTTTCGGGCGCGCCGGGATGTGCTGGAGGCCTATTTCACGGAGTTGCGCGGCCGGCTCGGCGGGACCTGAAGAGATGGGAACTTTTTCGAGGTCGTTGGGGTTGTTGTGCAGTAGAATATCGATTATTGTATATGTACCTATTCAACGAGGCGGTCATGTCGGGGTTACAGGGCAAGGTGGCGCTGGTCACCGGTGGGGGGTCGGGAATCGGTCGGGCGAGTGCGGTGGCGCTGGCACGGGCTGGGGCCCGCGTGGTCGTGAGCGGACGCCGGTTGGCGGCGCTGGAGCAGACGGTGAAGGCGATCCGCGCCGCTGGCGGTGAAGGGCTCGCGGTTCAGTCGGATGTGACGAAGGCCGCCGAGGTGGAGGCACTGATCGAGAAGACCCGCTTGAGCTACGGTCGTCTTGACATCGCCTTCAACAACGCCGGCACCGAGGGCGCGCCGCGCCCGATCGTGGATGCAACCGAGGCCGAGTACGATGCCGTGTTTGATGCCAACGTGCGCGGTGTGTGGCTCTCGATGAAGTACCAGATTCCGGCGATGCTCGCCAATGGTGGCGGGGCGATCATCAATAACGCCTCGATCGCCGGGGTGGTCGGTATGGCGGCGGCGCCACTCTATGTGGCAAGCAAGCATGCCGTCATTGGGCTCACCAGTGCAGCGGCTCTGGCGTATGCCCGGCAGGGGATTCGGGTCAACGCGGTCAGTCCGGGCGCAATCGAGACGGATATGTTCGACCGCTTCACCGGTGGAAGCGCGGACGCCAAGAGCTGGATGGCGGATGGGCATCCGGTGGGACGGGTGGGAACCGCCGAAGAGATCGCCGGCGCCGTGGTCTTCCTGGCATCCGCCGAGTCATCGTTCGTGACAGGCCACAACCTCCTGGTGGATGGCGGGTATACGGTGCAGTAGGATGGCAGGTGGCCGGAGGCAGGTGGTAGGTGGAATGACGCAGGGAATTATTTCGAAAGCTGGAAATTCAAGGCTGACGGCTGACGGCTGACGGCCACCACAACGAGGAACATCATGTCACACACAACGGAACTGCAGGTTACTGACGCCACCTTTGTCGCCGAAGTCGAGCAGGCCGCGGGGCTGGTACTCGTCGATTTCTGGGCCACCTGGTGCGGCCCCTGTCTCGCAATTGCGCCGGTGATCGAGCAGCTGGCCGAGGACTATCGTGGTCGGGTGAAAGTGCGCAAGCTCGATACCGATGCCAATCAGGCGACCGCCGTGCGGTTCGGCATCCGCTCGATTCCCACCATGCTGCTCTTCAAGGACGGGCAAAAGGTCGACACGGTCATCGGAGCGGATCCACGGCTGCGGAGCCTGCTCGACGCCAAGATCGCGCAGCACGCGGCAGGAGCATGAGGGGTAAGGAGGAAACGCACGCCACCAGGCTTTTCCTCCTCACTCCTCACTCCTCACTCCTCACTCCTCACTCCTCACTCC
>JAWXBX010000378.1:0-10184 GCA_034440415.1 Gemmatimonadota bacterium
CGGGGCGGATCGGAGACGGTATTACTGGTGGAGGATGAGGAAGCGGTCCGGAATCTGACGCGCCGCGTGCTGGAGCATCATGGATACGCCGTGCTCTCCGCACCGACGGGCGAGGCCGCCCTGGCGCTCTCGCGCTCCCGGCCGGGCCTCATTCACCTCCTGCTGACCGATGTGGTGATGCCGGGCATGAGCGGCCCCGAGCTCGCCGGGCAGCTGACGCTGGAGCGCCCGGGAATGCGTCGCATCTACATGTCGGGCTATGCGGCGACCGCGCTCGAGCAGCGCATCCTGCTGGATCGTGATTCGGCGTTCCTGCAGAAGCCCTTCACCGCGACCCAGCTCACCGCGCGGGTGCGCCAGATGCTGGATGAACCCGAGCTGGCGGGGGCCGGAGCGGGCGCGGAGTAGACCTGGCCGACCCTACCTGGCCTCGGTCGGAAGACAGCTCAGGATGTTGGCGGCGCGGGTGGCGCCGCTGGGGTGTTCGTTGTCGTACTGCTTCGTGCCCATTCGCGAGAAGAACCGAACAGCGGCCTGTGACACCGTCCGGCGCTCTGCCCCCAGCGTGCGCGTCGCCAGGCAGTCGGCGGCCAGCTCTTTCTGCTGCAGGGCCCGATTCCGCTGGTCGATTCCGGTGCCCAGGGCGCCAGCGCGGGTATGCCGCAGGGCGATGTGCGCCTGCTCATGCGCCATGAAGAATGTCGTCAGCTCCGGGCCCAGCCGGCCCAGCCGCACGGGGTTGTAGTAGATCACCGGGTGCACCGAATCATACACCGCGACGGCGACGTCCCGCAGAGTCACGTCCGCGATCTGGCGCACCTGCGGCGCTTCGACCGGCGCGGGATGTTCGTCCTTGGCCCCGCTCAGCAGTACCGCCACTCCCGCTATTACCACACCCAGTGCCCGTGTCATTGCTCCGCTCCTTCAGTCCGGCGTTCCACACCTGCGGCGGGCATCCCACAACGACCGCGCCCCCGCGTCCTGGCCAGCTGGACGCGGGGGCGTTGGGTCGGCGATGGTCGCCGTCAGCCTTGTCGCGTCCGTCCCCGGGTGCATCCGATCCCCCGGCGATGAAGCCGATTCGTGTCCAGCGTATTGCCTGTGATGCTGCGAAGTCGCATGTGCATTCGGTCGAAAGTGTGCCCGCGAGAGCTACGTCCTGTCGCCCTCTATGTTCTCGTATCGGCACGGCCCCGTAGAGCTTGAGGTCGTGTGTCCTGTCTCACAGATCGGAACGCCCGTCGGGCCCCACTGGTTCCTCCGGGCCTGGGGCTTTCAAAAGCATCTCCCGTGCCATTGACCCGCCCCGACCGGGGGTTACGATTCCCGGACACCGCCAGGGGTATCGGGTCCGGCTGGACCCGATTGAGAAAAACCCTTGGAACCTGATCCGGCTGATACCGGCGAAGGGAGCGCGGTTTCATGGCTCCCATGCGCCGCTCATTGAGGAGCGCTGCCATGTCCACCACCCTGCCCGTCGCCCCGTCGCCACTGCTCAGCTTCAGCGAGGCGTTCCCCAACTCCACGAAGGTGCTGGTCGAAGGGCCTCGCGGCGTCCGCGTGCCGGTGCGGGAGATCGCCTTGTCCGGCGGGGAACCGCCACTCCGGGTGTACGACACCAGCGGTCCGCAGGGTGTCGACGTCCGAGAGGGGCTGTCACCCATGCGCCATCCGTGGATCATCGAGCGCGATGTGGAGCGTATCGGGGTGGGAGTGGGTCGAATCGTGCCGGCAGGACCGGATGGTGTGTTGCCAGTCACACTCCGTCCGGCCGTATTCCGTGGCCGGGGATCCGTCACCCAGCTGCGCTACGCCCGCCGGGGCGAGATCACGCCGGAGATGGAATTCGTCGCCCTGCGCGAGGGGATGGCGGCGGAATTCGTGCGCGCCGAGGTGGCCCGGGGCCGCGCAATCATTCCGGCGAACATCAACCACCCGGAGCTCGAGCCGATGATCATCGGCCGCGGCTTCGCCGTCAAAATCAACGCGAATATCGGCAACTCCGCCGTCTCCAGCTCCATCGAGGAGGAGGTCGACAAGCTGCGCTGGGCGACGTTGTGGGGCGCGGACACGGTGATGGATCTCTCGACCGGAAGGAACATCCATGCGACGCGGGAGTGGATCCTGCGCAACAGCGCGGTCCCCATCGGCACGGTGCCGATCTACCAGGCGCTGGAGAAGGTGGGTGGCGTGCCCGAGGAACTCACCTGGGAGATCTATCGCGACACGCTCATCGAGCAGGCGGAGCAGGGGGTCGACTACTTCACGGTGCATGCCGGTGTGCTGCTGGAGTACATCCCGATGACCGCCCAGCGGGTAACCGGCATTGTTTCACGCGGGGGCTCGATCATCGCCAAGTGGTGCCTGGCGCATCACCAGCAGAATTTTCTCTACACCCGTTTCCGCGAGATCTGCGAGATCATGCAGGCCTACGACGTCTCATTCTCGCTGGGCGACGGGCTCCGGCCGGGGTCCATTGCCGATGCGAACGACCAGGCCCAGTTCGCCGAGCTCCGGACCCAGGGGGAGCTCAACCGGGTCGCGTGGGCGCACGACGTGCAGGTGATGAACGAGGGGCCCGGTCATGTGCCGATGCACCTCATCAAGGAGAACATGGACAAGCAGCTCGAGTGGTGCGGCGAGGCGCCGTTCTACACTCTCGGGCCGCTCACCACCGATATCGCGCCGGGCTACGATCACATCACCAGCGCCATCGGCGCCGCGATGATCGGCTGGTTCGGCACCGCGATGCTCTGCTATGTCACGCCGAAGGAGCACCTCGGCCTGCCGAATCGGGATGACGTGAAGGCCGGCGTGATCGCCTACAAGATCGCCGCGCACGCCGCCGACCTGGCCAAGGGGCACCCGGGGGCACGCGCCTGGGATGACGCGATCAGCAAGGCGCGTTTCGAGTTTCGCTGGGAGGACCAGTTCAATCTCGCCCTGGACCCTGTGACCGCACGGGCCTACCACGACGAAACGCTCCCCGCCGACGGCGCCAAGACCGCGCACTTCTGCTCCATGTGCGGACCGAAGTTCTGCTCGATGCAGCTGACCCAGGATGTGCGGCAGGAGGCGGCGCGGCAGGCGGCGATGCAGGCCAAGTCCACCGAGTTTCTGGCGCTGGGAGGGGAGCTGTATCTGAAGCGGTGACACGCTCCGCGGCGGGGTACACCTGCCATTCGGATTCATGAATGGTTCAGCGGGACGCGGCACCAGCGGCGCAGCTTCGATTCCTCCGTGCCCGCCGAGTCGGGAAGCTCAATCCAGGATCCCAGGTGCGGCGACGAGATCCCCTCACGAAGAACCAGCGATCCGCCCTCATGGCAAAGGTGCGGGGGCGTGGAAACGCTTCGACTGAGAAGAAAGTCGCGTGGGCTTTCCGCCGATTCAGGATCGCGGGCTGGAGGCGTCACAGGGCAGATCTGCCGGGCACGCCGGACTTCTACTTCGAACGTGGGGCGCTCGCGGTATTCGTTCACGGCTGCTTCTGGCACGGGTGCCCCCGCTGTGGCCGCTTTCCGAAGAGCAATCGGGCATTCTGGATGGCGAAGATCCTTGGAAATCAGTGGAGGGATGAGCGTGACCGGCGCAGACTGAACAGGAGAGGGATTCGAACGATCACGATCTGGGAGCACGAACTGTCGTCGGAGCGGTGGCTCGGACGTGTCAGGCGCCACCTCGATTCGCGGGAACTGGACGCCGATGCGTCCGATTGATGTTCCGCTCCGTGTGGCGCCTCCGCAGTATTGGGCATGAACCAAGTCGATCCGTACAATCCGCTCGACCTTGAAGCGCTGGGTCAATCTCTCTTGAGACACCTCGAGAGGCAACCGCTCCATCCGTTGGGAGCGGTTGAAAGGTTTTCGGGCTCAGGAGTCTATGCGCTGTACTATCAGGGTGACGGTGATCCCTATGGACCGATCGGACGGTTCAACCGGCCCATCTGTAAGCTTCCGATCTACATTGGGCGAGCGAAGGACCCGGGTAGCCGCACTGGATTCGATCCCCTCAAGCAGATCGACTCCCCCTTGTTACGGGAGCGTGTGCAGCAGCACAAGAAAAGCATCGGGAGTACGGAAAATCTTCAGGTGGCCGATTTCGCGGCGCGACTTCTTGTCGTGATGCCGATCTGGATACCGCTGGCCGAAGCCATGGCCATCAGGAGGTACCGACCGCTCTGGAACAGTCAGCTTCAAGGCTTTGGAATTCACGCCCCCGGAAGCGGACGGAGTGGACAGAAGCGATCGCAATGGGACGAACTTCATCCCGGCAGAGTATTCGCCGCCGGGCTCAAGCGGAACGAACGAGCGACTCGCTCAGCTCTCCTTGAACGTATGAGGGGCGCCGTGCAGGACGCGGTTGATGGGGAGAGTGTGAATCCGCGGCAAGCAGGCAGCGTCGAATCGAGCGAGCCACAACCTGGGCCAAACTCACCGGCACGGCATTCCCGATCTGCCGCATCGCCTCGCCCCAAGCGCCGGTGAACGCGTAGGAATCCGGGAAAGTCTGGATTCGGGCGGCCTCCCGGACCGTGAAGTACCGCACGCTTCCATTGACACGACGCAGCATGTTCTCGCCGCCAGGCACACCATGGACACCGGCTTTCAGGGTCTTCCCCGGGGCGTCCAGCGCGGAACCAGTATGCCCAGGATACGAGCGCGCCCCAGGCTGGCCAACATGGTTGACGAACGCAGCGAACTGGGCACCCTTGATCGGCTCTGGAAGTCCACGCAAGGCGTCCCTTACGGTCGTCCACGGTTTCGTTGTGCCGGCCTCCCGCATGAGTCGGCCATGCAGGATCGTTGAAGCAGCCGCTCGTCGTCTCATTCCGTGGCCCTGCCAGTACGAACCGGTAATCTCCTCGGCGAATCGCAGCGCCGCCGCGCTGTGGCTTGGCGCTGGTGCCGCCCATTCGGTATCGATATCCGACCTGATGGCGACGAAGAAAACACGCTCCCGACGCTGCGGCACGCCAAAATTGGCGGCGTTGAGCAGCACTTTACGGACATTGTAGGAGAGCTCATTCGCACGGATCCCGCTGGCACTAACGCGACGCAAGACAGAAAGATGCGACTTCCAGCCAGCGGCCCTCAGTGGATTGCTCGGCAGAACTAGTGGAAAAGCCAGCTGTAGCTCGATGAACTCGACGAAATCCGCGAGATTGGCGCGTAGTAGTCCTTTTACGTTTTCGACCAGCACCGCCCTTGGCTGGATCTCACGAATCGCACGAAACACCTGCGGAAACAAATTGCGGTCATCCGCGTCCGCGCGATGCTTGCCACCAATCGAGAACGGTTGACAGGGCGCGCCGGCGGCGAGCAGGTCAGTACCCGCGAACGACTGGAAATCGAAGCTCCTGACGTCCCCCTCATGAATCTGGCATGCAGTGCCGCCGAAGGCCGCGTGATTGAGCCGCAAAGTCTTGCACGCGTCACGATTGTATTCCAGCAGCAGGCGGTGATGAAATCCCGCCGCGGCGACTCCGAGTGCCAAGCCGCCGGCGCCGGTGAAGAGTTCTACAGAGCTGTAGTGGGGGTTGGTCATTCGACCAATCTAATGTTTCCGGCGCGCTTGGGGAGCAGCAGGAAACCGCGGAACTCCAAGGGGGGGCGGCTCGCCCGTTCAGCGCGCACGGAGCCGCTGAAACCGGCGCATGAAGCGGGTGTCGATCCAGTCCTTCAGGTGCATCGCCCACCGACCCACCAGCACCGTGGCGCCATAGGAAAAGATCGCTCGGCCATCGCCGGTGTTGAGCAGCGCGAGGTAGCGCGGCTGGGGCCGGTAGGGGCGCAAGGTACCACGGGACGGCAGCGCGACCGCGAGGTTGTGCGCCAGCACCGGCCCCTGCCGCACCGCAAATACCCCAGCCTTCGGTGTGCGTGGCGCGGACTGCAGCGTGACGGCGTCACCCGCTCCGTACAGCCCGGTGCTCCCCACCGCGGCGAGGTGATCATCGACCAGCAGGTAGCCCGCGGGATCCGTCGTCAGCCTGCTCTCGGCGAATAGAGTGGGAGCGGCCGGCCCCGTCGCCCAGATGACCAGATCCGCCGGTAGCACCTGGCCGCCCGACAGCCGCAGGTAGTCGGCACCCACCTCGTCAATCCGGGACGCCGTGCGCACGGTGATCTCCCGCTCCCGGAGCACGCGCTCCACCGCGTTCACCGCATAGGGCGCACGTCCCGCGAGGAGCGCCGGCCCGGCATCATGCAGCGTGATGATTGCCCGGCCGGCACCGAGCTGATCGAGTCGAGCCCGCGCGGCGAGTGCGAGCTCGATGCCGGCGGCGCCGCCACCGACGATCACGACTTTCAGCGGCTCCGGGCCGGCAGTACGCGCGAGCGTCTCGAGCGCGGTGACGATGCCGACGGCCTGCTCGATGGGCTTGCTGCGGTGCGCATAGGCCGCGACGCCGGGCAGGTCGCCGCCGCGCGCGCCGCTCCCGATGGCCACCGAGGCGACATCGTACGGAAGCGTGGTCCCGTCCTCCAGCTCCATCCGCCGCGCGGCCCCATCAATCCGGCGGACTCGGCCCTGGACAAAGGTGCCACCCACTGCCGTGGTGATGGCCCGGAGATCCAGGGCGATGTCATCGAAGCCGTAACGACCGGCGACGAAACCCGGCACCATGCCGGAATACACCTGCCGCTCGTCAGGCGAAACAACCGTCAGTTCCGCGTCGGGAAAGTGCCCCTGCGCGACTGCTTCCAGCACGAACAGATGGGCATGGCCGCCACCTGCGAGGAGGAGGCGGGGCATCGGTCAGCGAGGAAAGGCCCAGAGCAGGAACTCCGGCAGCATCCGCTTCCAGGTGGCGAGATCGTGCCGGCCGGTGACGGTGAGGTGGACCAGGTCGGGGCCGCGCTTGTAGCCATGGGCCGTCAGCGCGAGGACGAGTTCTTCGGTGTCTTGAATGGCGTCGATGACGCCGTCACCGTCACGGTCCTCGGTCTCGTCCTGCAGCCCGGTCTCGAACCAGAAGCGGAGTGGCGGCCGGCCCCGGGTGATGCGGACGCGCTGGTGCATGATGCGGGAGGATTGCCGGGCAGAGGCGTCGGTGTCATTGGTGCGCCACCAGAACGCGCCGGAGAACGCGCCGACGGCGCCGACTCGATCGGAATGGCGCCAGGCCAGGTCGAAAGCAGAGAGCGCGCCGAGCGACCAGCCCATGATGGCGGTCTGGGCGGGGCCGCTCGCGACGCGGTAGCGGTGCTCGATGGCCGGCATCAGTTCCTCGAGCAGGAATCGCTGGTACAGCTCCGCCCGTGCACCGAGTCCCTGTGCGTTGGCGACTCCCGCGGTGCCGTAATCCTGTATCCGCGACGTGGCATGAATGGCGACAACCAGCACCGGGCGGATCGCGCCAAGGCGCTGGAGGGAGTCGAGCGTGACTGCCAGGTCGACGGCCTGCATGTCCTGGCCATCATTGGCGTAGAGCACCGGATAGCTGGCCGCGGTGGCCGTCCGGTAGTCGCGTGGGAGAAAGACATCGATGGTGCGGGTCTCGCCGAGGATGCGCGACTCGAAGGGCGGCAGGCGTTCGATGATCACATGATCCCGGCCGGGGAGGGCCAGTGCCGGGGCGCTGATGACGGCGGTGAGCGCCCGCCGGCTCTTCCGCCAGAGATCGGTCCAGACCGTCATCGTCCCATTCACCCTCGTTCGGGGGCTCACCAGCCCGTGCGAGGACAAGTATATCCACGGAATGGCGTCCGGCCCAATCAACCCACCGCCCCCGGAAGTGCAGCGCTCTCAGGGGCGGGTTGACGGCAGGGGATGACGCTAGTTCGGTTTGGGTTTGTCGCTGCCGCCGGTGGCATGCCTCGGCGTTTCCCCGCCGCCGGACGGTCGTGGCAGCCGCGTCTCCCCGCCGCCCACCCGGACCCCGCCCCCTTCACCACCGGCGTGGTGGCGACGGTTCTTGCGCCGTCCGTAGTCTTCCGCTCCCTTGGCGTGCCTGGGGTGCTCCAGCTCGGGTTGGCGGGCGACCGCCGGGGTATCCGCCGATATGGAGTCTGTCGTGGAGTCCTCGACGGCGACAACCGCCGAATCAGGGGCCCCCGATTGCGCCGCGAGCGTCCGGCAACCGGCCAGACCGATCACGACCGCGAAAGCCGTCGTCGTGCGTCGCATGGGTCATTTCCTGCTGGGGCGGAACATCGTCCAGCCAGTCGGTCGGCAAAGGGAGCGGCTGCCGGATCTGTCGTGAGGCCCCGCTCGGCGCCCCCGGGGCTTCCTCCCGAGTCTACGCTCCAGGACGAGGAAGGGGAAGCGCCGGGGGCGTTGCTGCGGTAACGTTCTGAGGTCTCCTCCACCCCACTTTGATCCCGCCGCATGCATCCATCCGAGTACGGCCAACTGATTTCCGTCACCGGGGTCTGGGTGCAGATCGGCGGCACGGCACTGCTGCTGCCGCTCTTCTTTCTGCTGACCCGGCGGACCGGGGTCCGGCCCTATGCCCGTCGCTGGGCCTGGGCCTGGCTCGCCATGCAGGCCGCCCTGCTAGCTGGTAGCGTTGCGGTATCTGCTGGCACCGGCGCTGTTCCTGGACGCGGCTGTGGTGCATGGCGGCTGGCTCGCGCTGCTTCATGGGGCGTACCTCTTCGCCAAGTTGTCGCACTTCGTGCTCCTGCTGGCCGGCGCCTGGCTGTTCTGTCGGGGGAAGGAGACGGCCAACCTCACGCTCGAGAATCAGATCCTGACCGTCCGCGGCGAGAAGAAGCAGGTCGCCGTCGAGAAGACCACCACAGTACACCGCTACGAGCGGAGCTACGGCGTCTTCGAGCGCACCTTCAGCCTGCCGAACACGGTCGACAGCGACCGGGTCCAGGCCGCGTTCGAGCACGGGGTGCTGCGCGTGGTGCTGCCGAAGGCGGAGAAGGCAAAGGCGCGGAGCATTGAGGTGAAGGTGGGTAGTTAGGCGGTTAGTTCGAACTGGGAAGGGTGGGATCCACGAGGACCTCACCTACACCCTACACCCAGCCGCCTTACCGCCCAACCGCCTAGTACCACCCGATCGGCGCCTCATCCAGGTTGATGTAGATCTGCTTGGTCTCGAGATACTCCTCCACCCCCCAGTGGCCCAGCTCGCGGCCGAAGCCCGACATCTTGTAGCCACCCCAGGGTGCTTCGAGCATCGTCGGTTGCATGTGGTTGACCCAGACGATCCCCGCCTCGAGCTGCTTCACCACCCGGAACGCCTTGAAGATGTCGCGGGTCCAGACCGCGGCGGCCAGGCCGTACGGCGTCGCGTTGGCGATCTCAAGCGCCTGCGCCTCGTCCTTGAACGGGATGACGCTCATCACCGGACCGAAGATCTCTTCCTGCGCAATGCGGGCGTTGTTGTCGACATCATAGAAGATCGTCGGTTCGACGTACCAGCCCTTGTCGAACTGCTTCGGCACCCCGCCGCCGGCGGCGACCTTCGCCTCCTTCTTGCCGATCTCCTGGTACTTCCGCACCCGGTCGCGCTGCTCGGCGCTGATCAGCGGTCCCATCTTGGTCTCGCGGTCGATGCCGGGGCCGAGGCGGATGGTCTTCGCCTTGGCGGCGCAGGCGTCGACGAACTTCTGGTAGATCGCCTGCTGCACCAGCACCCGGCTGCCGGCGGAGCAGACCTCGCCCTGATTGATGAAGGTGCCGAAGAGGGCGCCGTCGACCGCCGCTTCGAAGTCGGCATCGGCAAAGAAGATGTTGGGCGACTTGCCACCCAGTTCGAGCGACACGCGTTTCAGCTGATCGGCGGCGCTCCGCATGATCAGCTTGCCCACCTCGGCGGAGCCGGTAAAGGCGATCTTCCGCACATCGGGATGGGCGACGAGCGGCGCACCAGCATCAGGACCAAGCCCGGTGACGATGTTGATCACGCCGGGCGGCAGGCCGCAGGCCTCGAAATCTTCGGCGAGGGCGAGCAGCGAGAGCGGCGTCTGCTCGGCGGGTTTGATCACGACGGTGCAGCCGGCCGCGATGGCGGGGCCCAGCTTCCAGGCCGCCATGGCCAGGGGATAGTTCCATGGAATGATCTGGCCGGCCACGCCCATCGGTTCCTTGACCGCCAGAACCATGGCGTTGGTCGGGACCGGAATGACCTCGCCGTTGATCTTGGTGGCCAGGCCGCCGTAGTACTCGAAGCAGACCGCCGAGTCGTCCATGTCATACTCCGACTCGACGATCGGCTTGCCGGA
>JAWXBX010000379.1:0-8312 GCA_034440415.1 Gemmatimonadota bacterium
CACCGACGTCGGCGCGCTGGTGCGCGGCATGAACGCCGCGGATCTCGAGGCGCTCGAGCGGACGCTGATCGAGGCCGATTTCGGGGTGCAGGCCACAATTGACGTGGTGCAGGCGGTGGAGGAGCAGGTCCGGCGCGGGCAGCTCAAGACCGAGGCGGACCTGAAGGCGGCGGTGGGAGCCCGGCTGACGCAGCTCCTCGCCGTCCCGGGACCGCCGCCGGGCGAGCTGGCCCGTGCCGCTGATGGTGGAGTGACGGTGATCGTCTTCGTTGGCGTCAACGGTGTGGGCAAGACCACCAGTGTCGCCAAGGTGGGGCGCAAGCTCCAGCGTGAAGGACGGAACGTGCTGCTCGCCGCGGCCGACACCTATCGCGCCGGTGCGATCGCCCAGCTGCAGACCTGGGCCGAGCGGCTCGCGCTGCCGTGCGTGGCCGGAGCACCCGGCGGCGATCCCGCCGCCGTCGCATTTGACGCCATCGAAGCGGCGGTGACCCGCGGCCTCGACACCGTACTGATCGACACGGCGGGCCGGTTGCACACGCAGGATGGACTGATGGATGAACTCCGCAAGGTGGTGCGGGTCATCGCCCGGAAGCTCCCCGGAGCACCCCATGAGACGCTGCTGGTGCTCGACGGCACGGTGGGGCAGAATGCCATCCAGCAGGGCCGGCAGTTCCTGCAGGCGGTCCAGCCGACCGGGATTATCGTGACCAAGCTGGACGGCAGCGCCCGCGGCGGCGCCGTCGTCGCCCTGCGTAGCGAACTGGGGCTTCCCATTCGATTCCTCGGGCTGGGAGAGACGGTCGATGACCTGGAGCCGTTCGAGGCAAAGGCGTTTGCTGAGCGATTGCTGGAGTGAGCCATCAGCCGTCGGCCATCAGCCAGCAGCCGGCGCCGTGCATCGAGTGAGCCGCGCTGGATTCCCAGTTGATGACGATCAGCTGACGGCCGACGGCTGACGGCCGCCGGCATCATTTCATGGCCCTCCTCCGCCCCGACACACCCGTCAAATTCCTCAAAGGCATCGGTGAGCGCCGCGCCGAGGCCTTTGCGCGCCTCGGCGTGCGCACCGCGCAGGACCTCCTGTGGCACATCCCCTTCCGGTATCTCGATGCCTCCACCGTGACGCCGCTGGCCAGTGCGCGGGTGGGTGCGGAAGTGGCCTGCGTGGGCAAGGTGATCGCCAAGCGACTCATGCCGACCCGGAGTGGCCTCAGGATCTTCACCGCCGTCCTGCGCGACGCGAGCGGTATGCTGGAGTGCGCCTGGCCGGGGCAGGGCTTCCTGGACCGGACGATCGAAGTCGGCCAGACGCTGCTGGTGGCGGGTTCGGTGAAATTCTACCATGGGCGGCAGCTCGCACCGTCGGAATTCGTCGTCCTTTCGGATGGCGCCGAAGGCGAGGAGGAGGGCGCGGGCAACGGGCGGGTGCTGCCGGTGTACCGCGCCACTGAAGGCCTCAGCCACAAGGTGATCCGCTCCGTGGTCGACCGTCACCTCGACGGCATGATCGCCTTTTCCCGCGATCCGCTGCCCGAGGACGAGCGTGTCGCCCTCGGCCTGATGCCGGTGGCGGAGGCGCTGCGCGCGGTACACCGACCGGCTACGGTAGCGGAGGCGGAGGCGGGGCGGCGCCGGCTCGCCTTCGACGAGCTGTTCGACCTGCAGCTGATGCTTGCGCGCGCGCGGCTTCTTGCCAAGCGCGGACGTGCCGGCGTGTCGTTCACCGTGCGCCACACCCTCACACGGGCGCTCGCCGAGGCGCTGCCTTGGCCGCTCACCGCCGACCAGAAGCGGGCCATCCGCGAAATCACGGCGGACATGACGACGGCCGAGCGGATGCACCGGCTGCTCATGGGCGATGTCGGCACCGGGAAGACGGTCGTGGCGCTCTTCGCCATGCTGCTGGCGCTGGAGAACGATTACCAGGCCGCCCTGATGGCGCCCACCGAGTTACTGGCCGAACAGCACTTCGCCACGCTCACCGCGCTGCTCACCCCGCTTGACCTCCGGCCGCAGCTCCTGCTCGGCCGGCTCACCGCGGCGGAAAAGGTGGAGGCACGCAAGAAGCTGGCGCAGGGCCAGGCCCGGCTGGTGGTCGGCACCCATGCGCTGCTGGAAGAGAACGTCGCCTTTCACCGGCTGGGCCTGGTCGTCATCGATGAGCAGCATCGCTTCGGGGTGGAGCAACGGGCGCGGCTCATGGCCAAGGGCGACGCGCCGGATGTCCTCCTCCTCTCCGCCACGCCGATTCCCCGCTCGCTGGCGCTGACCCGGTTCGGCGATCTCGACTGTTCGGTGCTCAAGTCACGCCCGCCCGGCCGCGGAACAGTCAAGACCGCGGTGCGTGCCGTCACCCAGCGGGACGCCGTGCTCCGGTTCGTGCACGAGCAGTGCAGCGACGGGCGCCAGGCCTACGTCGTTCTGCCGATCATCGAGGAGTCGGAGCGGGCCGATCTCCGCGCCGCCACCACGATGGCGACGAAACTGACGGCGCTCTGGCCGGATCTCGAGGTGGGGCTGGTGCATGGCAGGCTCAAGGCGACCGAGCGCGATGAGTTGATGCGCCGCTTCCGGCTCGGCGAGATCCACGTCCTGGTCGCGACGACGGTGATCGAGGTGGGCATCGACGTACCCAACGCGACGGTCATGCTGATCGAGCATCCCGAGCGTTTTGGACTGGCGCAGCTGCATCAGCTGCGGGGGAGGATCGGGCGGGGGCGGGAAGAGAGTTACTGCATCCTGCTGGCCGATGGCCCCGGCTCACGGCGGCTCAAGGCGTTCGCCGCGACGAACGACGGATTCAAGATTGCGGAGCTGGACCTCGAGGAGCGCCGGATGGGGGACCTCATCGGCTCGCGCCAGGCCGGCGACTTCGAGCTCCGGCTGGCGCGTCTGCCCGACGACACCGACCTGCTCATCCGTGCCCGGACCGAGGCGCGCGCCATCCTCGCGGTGGACCCGCTGCTGAACCGTACCCGGCATCAGCCGCTCAAGGAACGGGCGCTGGGACGATATCCCCGGGCGCTGGAGCTGTTTCGCACCGGCTGAGCCCTAGAACGAGACGCGCAGCCCCAGATGGGTGCGCGGCCCGATCACCTCCACCGTCGGCTCAAAGGGGATGTTCTTCGGCGGATGATTCGGTCGGGTGAATTCCCACACGAACAATCCCGCGGTCGCGAGCAGTGTCGCCTCGCCGCCGAGGAGCCAGCCGCGGGCACGCCGGTCGCCGGAGAGGGAGGCCTGGTAGTAGCGCTCCGAGATCGGGTCGATATACTGCCCGTTGGACTGCTGGTCACACCGCGTCTCCTCGTCAAAGCAGTAGCGTTCCAGCCGGTCGAAGGCGTGGTCGGCGTCATGATGGGCACTCGAGGCTTTGAGCCCCATGCCGACCGCGGCGGCGAGCAACGCCCACTTCCCATACCGCACCACCGCCGGGATCGATTTCACCATCGGTGCGATCGAGTCCTGTGCGGCGAGCGGCTCCGCCGGCGCGGCAACCGCGAGGCCGATGAGCGCTGCGGTGACGACTGTCCGCATTCCGGAGTTCCTCATGGGTGCATGCGCTGCAAGTCGCCCCGACCGCCGAAGATCAGGAACCCGCTGTCGGGCAGGGCGATCGCGCCGAGTTCCACCGGGCGGCCGAGCTGCGTGGTCCAGGCGAGGCTGCCATCGAGCAGGGCATAGGCACGCAAGGCGCCGTTCGATGCCCCCGTCAGGAGCCACGGGCCGATGATCTCCGGCGTGCCGGTGGCGGGCCAGGGGGTGCGCTGCAGCGGTTCGGCGTCCACCCCGTCCCCCAGACTCACGATCCGGTAGAGTGAGCCGACCTGGGTGACGGCGAAGAGCGTGTCGCCGGTGACGGCGGGGAGCGTGAGCACTGGAGCATCGAGCTGTACCCGCCAGCGTTCGGTGAGGCTGTCGGGATCGATCGCCAGCACCAGCGAGTCTCCGGTGCCGGCGACGAGCAGATCGCCGAACACGCGCCAGCCGGCGGTGATGACTCCGGGGGCCCGTCGCCGCAACGTCACCTTGCCATCGCTGACACGGATCCGGTAGAGGCTGTCGTACGAGCTGATGAGGACGTCCGCCCCCCCCAGCTTCACCGGGGCGTAGCGAGAGGTGGGCAAGGGCCGGCGCCACGCGATGCGCCCGGTCGCGGCATCAAGGGCGATGACCTGGTTCTGCCGTGTCATGCCGATCAGCTTGCCGTCGACCAGCGCGAGTGGAGACTGGATGTAGCCGGTGGATCTGGCCCACACCTCCGAGCCACTCATGGTGCGAAAGGCATGCACCTTTCCACCCGGTTGGTCGGTGCCGGCATAAACCAGGTCGCCGGACAGGAGCACGCCGCCCACAAGGGTACCACCCACCCGTACCGACCATCGGGTGCGGCCGCTCTGGAGATCCACCGCCACAACCCGGCGGTCGGAGCCGCCGACGTAGAGCGAGGTCGCATCGAGGGCGAGCGGAGCGCTCGGCCCCCGCACCGGTCGACTGCGCCAGAGCAGGGTGAGCGGCGTGCCCGCGACCGGCACCGGCGACTTGAGGTCCCCGGGCTCGAACTCGGGGACCGGCCGATACCCCCCACATCCCGCGTTGACGGTCAGGAGGAGCAGGGCTAGACTCCACGCCCGCCCGCCACCTGGCCGGCTCACCTGCCGATTCCGATCATGACCACCGTCCGCATTGAAGATCTCGCACGCCACGTCGGGCAGTCCGTCACGATCCGCGGGTGGGTCACCCATACCCGCTCCAGTGGCAAGATCGCCTTTGTCGTGCTGCGTGACGGCACCGGCTACCTCCAGGGCGTGCTCAGCAAGAAGGAAGTGCCGGAGCCGGTGTGGGCCCGCTTTCCCGCCCTGACGCAGGAAGCCAGTGTGGCGCTGACCGGTGTGGTGCAGGCCGAGCCCCGCGCACCGGGCGGCTTCGAGATGCACCTCTCCGACGTCGAGCTGATCGGGACCAGCGCCGATTTTCCGATCCAGCCCAAAGAACACGGCACCAGCTATCTCTTCGAGCATCGCCACCTCTGGCTCCGCAGCCGGCGCCAGGTTGCGGTGGCGCGGGTGCGGCATGAAGTCGTGCAGGCCATCCGGGATTTCTTCTTCGACCGGGGGTTCACCCTGGTCGACACGCCGATCCTGACCGGGTCCATCGGGGAACAGGCGGGCGAGCTCTTCACCACGCAGTACTTCGATCTGGGTCAGGCCTACCTCGCGCAGACCGGCCAGCTCTACGTCGAAGCGGCCGCCGCCGCCCTCGGCAAGGTGTACTGCTTCGGGCCGACCTTTCGCGCCGAGAAATCGAAGACGCGGCGCCATCTCACCGAGTTCTGGATGGTCGAGCCCGAAGTGGCCTGGAACGACTCCGCCGCCAACATGCGGCTGCAGGAGGAGTTTGTCAGCTACGTCGTCGGCCGCACCCTTGATCGCCGGAAGGAGGAGCTCAAGGAGCTGGAGCGTGACACCACCACGCTCGAACGGGTCCAGGCGCCATTCCACCGGATCCCCTACACGGACGCCGTGGCCAAGCTCAACGCGCTCGGCTCCGACATGGAATGGGGCCGTGATCTCGGCGGCGACGACGAAACGCTGCTTGCCCAGCAGTACGACCGGCCGGTCTTCGTGTTCAACTACCCCAAGGGGGTCAAGGCCTTCTACATGAAGGAGAACCCGGACGACCCCCGCACCGTCCTGAACAACGACTGCCTGGCCCCGGAAGGGTATGGCGAGATCATCGGTGGCTCGCAGCGGGAGGACAGCTACGAGCGACTGCTGGCCCGCATTCTGGAGCAGGGGCTCGATCCCGAAGCCTACCGCTGGTATCTCGACCTGCGGCAGTACGGGACGTTCGTGCATTCAGGGTTTGGTCTCGGCGTGGAACGTACCATCGCATGGATTTGCGGCCTGCCTCACATCCGGGAGACGATTGCCTTCCCGAGACAGATACACCGGCTCTACCCCTGACCGGGCGGTCAGTCGGTTAGCATCGAACCGCCCAACCGCCTACTCAACCCGCCCCGCCTTCACCTCGTCCCACAGCCGGTCCAGCGCCTCCAGTCCCGCCGTGGCCATCTCGATGCCCCGTTCGGCCGCGAGCCGCTCCACCGCTTCGAAGCGGTAGCGAAACTTCCGATTGGCATGCTCGAGCGCGGTGGCCGGCTGTACCCGTGCCTTCCGGGCCAGGTTCACGACCGCGAACAGCAGGTCGCCGATCTCGTCGATCACCGCAGCCGTTGGGGGTGAGCCGATCGGTTCGCCCGACTCCTCAACCGCTCCGCGGTCAGTGCGAGGGAGAGTCGCAGGCTCGCCCCTTCCTGGGGTTGCTTCGGGCTGGCGAAGTGCCTCCTCCACCTCGTCCAGTTCCTCCCGCACCTTCTCCACCGGCCCGATCGTGTCCGGCCAGTCGAAGCCCACCGTCGCCGCCCGTTCCTGCAGCCGGTACGCCATCACCAGGCTCGGCAGAGCCGGGGGCAGGCCAGCCAGCGTGCCACCGCGCCGTTCGCTCCGCTTGAGCTTCGACCAGCTCACGGCGGGCCCCAGGTCGAAGAGATGGGGATGCCGCCGGCGCATCTTCGCCTCGAGCTCACCGGCGATCTGGTCGGCGGTAAACTCCTTCTGCTCCTCGCCGAGCACGATCTGCCAGGCCAGGTGCAGCATCAGGTCCGCCACCTCCTCGCGGATGGCGGCCGGTTCTCCTTCGGCGATCGCATGGTCGAGTTCGAAGACCTCTTCGACCAGATAGGGGCGAATGGTCTCGCGGGTCTGCACCCGGTCCCAGGGGCAGCGGCGTCGCAGGTCACGCACCATCGCGCAGGCACGTCCAAGCGCTGATTTGTCTTGCATTTGTCCTCCTCGATCCGTATCATACGCCCCGCTCAATCATGACGTCAATCACAGACGCGCCCGAGCGCGCGTGGGCCGAGGTGGACCTGACCGCGCTGGCAGGCAATGCGCGCACCGTGGCGCGGGTTTCCGGCACCCGCCTGCTCCCGATGATCAAGGCCGACGCCTACGGTATCGGTGCTCCGGCCGCCGTTCGCGCGCTTGCGCCACTGAGCCCGTGGGGATTTGGCGTCGCAACGCTGGAGGAAGCCGCCGCGCTCCGGGCCACAGGAGTGGATCATCCCCTCGTCGCCTTTTCCCCACTCCATCCCAGGCAGATCCCTTCCGCCGTCGCACATGGCGTTCGTCCCGTCATCGGGGACACGGCCGCGCTGCGGGACTGGATCGGCGCATCAGGCGGTCCCTTTCACGCCGAAATCGACACCGGCATGGGGCGGACCGGCTTCCGCTGGGACGAGACGGGCGGATGGCGGGAGCTGCTCAGCGACGCTGGCGCCTGCGAGGGCATCTTCACACACTTCCACTCTGCTGAGACCGACCCCGGTTCCGTGACCGTCCAATGGGAGCGGCTGCAGGCCATCGTGTCGACGTTGCGGCACCGACCTGCGCTGGTGCACGCGGCCAACAGTGCCGCTGCACTTGGCGGGCCGGCGTTCGCCGGTGACCTGGTCCGGCCGGGGATTTTTCTGTATGGCGGGAACGCCGGCCACCGCCAGGCCGCGCCGGTGGTCCGGCTCCAGGCCCGCGTCGTCGCGATACGGACCATCCGCACCGGTGATAGCGTGTCCTACGATGCGATCTGGGTGGCCAAAGCGGATACGGTCGTGGCTACGCTGGGGATCGGTTACGCGGACGGGCTGCATCGAAGCCTGAGTAACTGCGGCGTGGTGGAACTGAATGGCGCCGTGGTGCCTATCGTCGGGCGTGTCACGATGGACTTCACGATGGTCGTGCCCGCGGGACCCTGCCAGATCGGCGATGTCGCGACGATCTTCGGCGGGCGGGTCTCGCTCGACGATCAGGCCACCCGCGCGGGCACCATCTCCTACGAGTTGCTGACCGCCATGGGCCCGCGGATTCAGCGGAGGTACCACGGATGAACCAGCACTTTGCTTCCCTCGTCGTGGGCCTCGCCCATCAGGCCGATCAGGCGATCCAGGGCAAGCTCCCCGAGGGGACGCCCGGCGCGCCCGATGCGCGCCAAGTTGCCCGAACGCTCATCGACACGCTCGGCATGCTGGAGCAGAAGACCCGGGGCCAGCTCGAGCCCGATGAGCAGCGGCTGCTGACCGAGGCGCTCACCGGCATCCGCTTCCGGTTCGTCTCGACGGAGCAGAAGTAGCCTGCGCCGCGCCGCCCTGATCGTGCTCGATGGCGTTGGCATCGGCGCCGCACCGGACACGGTGGCCTACGGCGACGTCGGCAGCGACACGCTCGGCAATGTCGCGCGTGCCGTGGGAGGCC
>JAWXBX010000380.1:0-10343 GCA_034440415.1 Gemmatimonadota bacterium
CGGGCGACACCATCGGCCGTGTGATGGAGGCTTACGAACAGGGCGACGCGGACGTGACCGGCGCGCTCGTCGAGCTCGCCGGCCTCGCCGACATGATGGCGGCCGCACTGCGCGCCGCGGATCTCCCGCTCGTCGGCCGGCTGCTCTCCGCCAACTGGGCCTGCCAGCAGCGGCTCGACGCGGGGATCTGCACCCCCGAGATGCGGACGCTGGAGCAGGCGATGCGCGCTGCCGGGGCCATCGGCGGGAAAGCGGCGGGATCCGGCGCGGGCGGCGTGATGTTCTTTGTGATGTCGCAGGATCGGGTCTCCGCCATCGAGATCGCCGAGGCGTGTGGCGCAACGGTGCTGCATGCGACCTATACACGTACTGGAGTCGAGACATGCTGACGGGTGACGAACTGACGGCGCGGCAGCAGCTGGTGGATGAAGCACCGGAGCTGGCCGCGCTGCGGGACCGGCTGCTCGCCCAGTCCCGGCTCCTCGTCAAGCGGAATCCTCCAATCCCCTCGCTCAAGGGCCTGCTGACCGCCGATGGCGGATTCTGTCCCGCCGACGGAACGCTCCTCACCTTCGATCCGTGGAACCCGGGCCGGCACCCGTGCCCGCGGTGCGGCGTGGTGCAGGCCGGGGTCCGGCACGATCAGCGCTGGGCCATGAACCAGCATCTCTGGCTCGCTGAGCGGATCGCGACGGCTGCGACAGCGGGGGTCATCTCCGGTGCGGACGACGTCGTGGCGTGGGTCGCCGGCAGGGTGACCGAGTACGCCCGGCGGTATTTGGAGTATCCCAATCGCGACAACGTCCTGGGCCCGGCCCATCTCTTCTCCTCCACCTACCTCGAATCGATCTGGCTGACCCAGTTTCTCGCTGCCGCTTTTCTGGTGCGCGAGGTGGGTGCGCTGGATGAGGCCGGGATCGAGGCGGTGAACCGGGCGACCGAGGAGGCGGCCAACCTCATCGGCGAATTCGAGGAGGGGCTCTCCAACCGGCAGACCTGGCATAACGCCGCGCTCTGCGCCGCCGGGGTCTGGTTCGAGGACGAGGAGCTGGTGCAGCGTGCGCTGCAGCCGCCGAGCGGCCTGATCGGCCATCTGGCAGACGGCTTTGGCGATGATGGGATGTGGTACGAGGGGGAGAACTACCATCTCTTCGCGCTGCGCGGGCTGCTGGTCGGGGCGGACTGGGCCAGGCTCGCCGGCATGGATCTCTTCGAGGGGGAGGCGGGTCGGGCTCGGCTGGGCGCCGCCTTGCGCGCGCCTGCGTTGACAGCGCTGCCCGGAGGACAATTCCCGGCGCGGAAGGACAGTCGCTTCAGTATCTCCCTCGCGCAGCCGATGTACCTCGAACTCTGGGAACGAGGCGTCGCACTGCTGCGGGAGTACGGTGAAGAGGCTCCGGCCTCGGAACTCACCGGCTGGCTGAATCTGCTGTATGGGCAGCCCGCCCCCGCCGCCGAGAGATTCGATTCGTACCTGCATGAAGCCGGCGAGCCGGCGCCAGTGCGGCGGACCCGCGCAGATCTCTCGTGGTGGATGCTCTGCACCATGGCGCCCGCGCTGCCGCCATCTCCCGCCGCCTGGTCGCCCGGGAGCATCCTGCTGGCGCAGCAGGGACTCGCGATTCTGCGGACGCCCTCCCGCTATGCCAGCCTGGAGTGCGGCAGCTTCGGCGGCGGGCACGGGCATCCCGACCGGCTGCACCTGACGCTGCACGCCGATGGGGTCCACTGGCTTCCCGATCCCGGCACCGGGTCGTATGTCTCCCGCGATCTCTTCTGGTACCGCTCCACGCTGGCCCACAATGCGCCGCGGCTCGACGGTGTCTCGCAGCCGATGGGCGATGCTACCTGCGTCGCCTTCGAGGAACGGGGCGACTGGAGCTGGGTGCGCGGCCGGTTTCAGGGATTTACCCGAACGGTGGTGGCGGGTCCCGATCACCTGGTGGACCTGCTCGAGTTCGCCGGCGAGGCGGAGCACACCGTGGAGCTGCCGTGGCATCTGCTCGGCGAGATCGACGTGCTTTCGCCGGGGAGGTGGGAAGACGAGGCGATGACGGACGAGTTCGTCTCCGGCGTCGCACGCTACATCCCGGCCACCGCCGACCCGATCCGGTGTCGCGCGACTCACGACGGCCGCACCCTCGACCTTCTGCTGCTGGGTGGTGAGCTGCGGATCGCCGAAGGGCCCGGTTTGCCCGGTGAGACAGCACGACGACGCTTCTTCCTCGTCCGAGCGACGGGCAAGTACGTGCGGCTGACGACCGTGCTCGCTGTGGGCGGGGGACAACTCGTCGGTCTGCGTATCGCACCGGGCGAGACGGCCGTGGAGACAGCCCAGGGTCTGGTGACGCACCGGGAGGTGAGCGAAGGGTGGGATGTGGAGACCGGCGGTGCCCGCGTTCCGCTGCGTGGCCTGCGGCGTCAGGCGGTGCTCGGCGCACTGGACCTGGTCACCGTGGAGACGACCCTGCGCCGGCAGGTGGTGCTGGCCCACACCGTCCCACATCTGATGGCGCCGCCCGCGCTCGACGGGTCGCCGACCGGCTTTTCGTCGATCGACCTGATCGCGCTGGATGTCGATGACCACTATCGTCGCAGCGAGGAACCCTATCCCGGCGCGGCGGTATTCAGCGCGACGGCGAGCCTGGGCTACGATGAGTCCGCACTCTACGTCGCCGTTCAGGTCCGCCATGGGGAGCCAACCTTTCCGCCGGTCGATGCGGCGCCGCTCCAGCTGGACAACGAGCCCGACCTCATTCATGCCGACGGGCTGCAGCTCTATCTGCAACTGCCGGGCGACGCGCCGGTCGGCTGGCTGATCGTGCCCGACCCGTCATCGGGCCGCCTGCAGGTGCGCGCGGCCGACGCCACCGCGGGTGATCCGGCACAGGTGCAGGGCGGGTGGGCCCGCACCCCCGATGGCTACCGTATCACCGTCGCGCTCGCGATACCCGGATGGCCACCCTCCGGTCTTGCGGAAGCCCCGCGCTTCGACCTGCTGGTGAACGAGATGCGGCCGGGTCGGCAACGGCGGGCGGGCCAGCTGGTCTGGAGTGGCGGGGCCGGCTGGGTTTATCTGCGGGGCGATCGGCACGCGCCCTCCCGCTTCGGAAGGCTGGACCTCGGATGAGAATTCCGGGCTTTACCTCGACCGGCAGCAAGCGGCCGGACGCGCTGTTCGGGGCAGGCGCCCCGGTCGGTCTGCCGGTGAAGCTTGCCCGCGCCTCCGGCGCCGAGGTGTGGGACACCGAAGGGCGGCGCTATCTCGATTGTATCATGGCGCTGGGTGCCGTGGCGTTAGGCTATGGCCATCCGGAGGTCAACGCGGCGGCGCACGCCGCCATCGATGCCGGGGTGGTCGGGCCGCTGCCACCGGAGGCGGAGGAGCGCCTCGCCGAGCGGCTGGCGGGACTGATGCCGTGGATGGAACGGACCCGGTTTCTCAAGACCGGGGCGGAGGCGGTGGCGGCAGCGCTCCGGCTGGCCCGGGCCGCGAGTAGGCGGGAGCTGGTGCTGCGCTGCGGCTACCATGGCTGGCTCGACTGGTGCCAGCCGTCGGGAACTCCCGGCGTCCCCGAGGCGACCTTCGGCTTGAGCGAGGCCATTCCCTTCAACGACGCCATGCAGGGACGGGAGCTGATCCAGCGGCACGCCAGCCGCCTCGCCGCCGTGATCGTGGAGCCGGTGGTGGACGGGGCGCCGTCGGCGGAGTGGTTCGCGATGCTGCGGGCGGAGACCCGACGGGCGGGCGCCCTCCTCATCCTCGACGAGATCAAGACCGGATTCCGGCTCTCGACCGGCGGTGCGGCCCGCGTGTTCGGCGTCGACCCTGACCTGGTGGTGCTGGGCAAGGCGCTGGGCAACGGCTTCCCGCTCGCGGCGGTGGGCGGATCGCGCGAGGTGATGGATCAGGCCCGGCGCACCTGGATCTCCTCGACCCTGGCCACCGAAATGGTGGCGCTCGCCGCCGCCGAGGCGACGGTAGCGGTCATGGTACGGGAGGAGGTGCCGGCATATCTCGCGGAGGTCGGGGCGACGCTGCACGCCGGGTTCATGCAACTCGCCGCGCGCTTTCCCGGGCTGATCAGCGCTGCCCCGGGGGTGCCCACGATGTGCTACCTGCGGTGGACTTCCGAGGATGTCGGGGCACAGGTCGCCCGGCGGATGGCGGCCCGCGGAATCCTGTTCAAGCGGAGCGCCTACAACTTCGTGTCGCTGGCGCACGACGGGATGATGGTCGAGCGTGTGCTGACCGCGCTGGAGGAGATCTGCAGCAACCTGCCGCTGGCACGCTGACCGATGCTGGCACCGTCGCCCGCCCGGGACCAGCGATTGGGCATTGGCGCCGGTCTTCTGGCCGCGATCCTCTGGGGAATGGCCAACGTCCTGACCAAGGGCACCCTCGGTCACTTCGAGCCGCTGCCGCTGCTGCTGTTGCAGCTGACGGGGAGCAATGCCGTACTGTGGCTGATGCTGTTGCTGAGCCGCACGGCCCCGATCCGCGGCGGGGAGCTCCGCTCCCTCGGCTGGCCCGGTCTGATCCAGCCCTGACTGGCGTTCGTGCTCGGTATCCTCGGACTCGCGCTGACGACCGCGAGCAATGATGCGCTGATCTGGGCCTCCGAAAGCGTCATGGTCATCGGGCTGGCATGGCTGCTGTTCGGCCGACGGCCAGCCCCGATGCTGGTCCTGCTCGCCGCCACCGCACTCGCCGGTGTCGCGCTCGCCACGTCCAATCCCACCGGCACAGGTACGCCAGTCTCTTTCGCCGGAAACGCCCTGATCCTCGCCGCGGTGGCCTGCGGGGCGTACTACACCCTGGTGACGGAGCGGCAGCTGCGGCAACGGCATCCGCTCGCCCTGCACCAGCTCTGGGGTCTGGGATGTGCCATGGTGGTGTGGCTCGCGCGTGTCGCATTCACTGGCCGGAACGACTTTCCACCGCAGCTGTCCGCCCACTGGCTGGTCGCCTTCGGCTCCGGCACGCTGCAGTTCGCGCTGCCCTTCCTTCTGTTCCTGGTCGCGCTCGACCGGCTGGGTGCCAGTCGGGTCTCCTCCTTTCTCACTGTGCCGCCGGTCGTGACGATCATCGGCGCCCGGATCTTCCTCGGCGAGCGCCTCGCCGGTGTGCAGCTGCTGGGCGGGCTGGTGGTGCTCGTGGCGGTTGTGGCGATTCAGCGGATGGCGCCCGAGTGAGCGGGCTCGCGGCTGAAGCCGCGGGCGCGCGCCTCTGGACGCCACCCCCCGTCCGCCCCAAGATTCCGTCATGCTCATCGACGTACACGCCCATTTCTTCCATCGTGAAAGCGCCCGGGTCGATGGGGCTGAACTCAACCGCCGCCGACTCGCGGCGGGCGACCGAATGGGCATCACCCTCCATGTGGCCTCGATACTCGGCAGCTGGGGTCGGCACTCGCCCACCTATTTCCCGTCGCCAGCCGACCTGACCATCGCCAACGCCGCGCAGCGGGCGCTCCAGCAGCAGCATCCCGGCAGGATCCGCGGCTATGTCGCCGTCAACCCGAATTTCACCACCCACGCACTGGCGGAGATCGCGACGGGCGCCAGGGAGGGCATGGTCGGGTTGAAGCTGGCGGCCAGCCGCCGGGCCGACGACCCGCTACTTGATCCACTGTGTGAGGCAGCGGCCTCATTGGGTTTCCCCGTGCTGCACCACATCTGGCAGCATCGGCGCCGGGAGTGGCCCGGGCAGGAGGCCTCGGATGGTGTCGAACTGTGCCGCCTCGCGGCTCGCCATCCGGGCGTCAATTTCATTCTGGCGCACATCGGTGGCGGCGGCGACTGGCTTCACACGCTCCGCGCCGTGCGCGCCCACCGCAATGTCCATGTTGATCTCTCCGGCAGCGGAACCGATGGCGGGATGCTCGAGGCCTGCCTGCGCGCGGTGGGCGCCGAGCGCCTGGTGTGGGGCGCCGACGTGACGCTGTGCACCGGGTGGGCCAAGTTGCGCCACCTCGAGCGGCTCCTGCCGGCCCCGGATGCCGAGCTGATCCGCTCGGGCAACGCCGTCCGCCTCTTTCCCGCCGGAGCGTTCGCGTGATCGACGTCAATGCGTTCCTGGGCGCGTCGCCCTGGCGGCCGGTGCCCGGCATCGAGCCCGCGGCGCTGCTGGTCACGATGGACCAGCTCGGCATCGGTACCGCCTGGGTGACGCATCTGCCATCGCTGTACTGGAAGGATCCCGCCGAGAGTCACGCGGAGCTGTTTGGCATTGCCGGTCGCTACCCGCGGCTGCGGCCGGTGCCCGTCATCCACCCGGGGCTGCCAGACTGGGAAGCCGACCTGCGCCGTGCGGCGGCAGAAGGGGCCGTCGCCGTGCGCGCCGATCCGGGGCAGCTCGGCCTTGCCCCGGCGGGCCACGAGATGCTGGAGCTGGTCCAGGCCTGCGGGGAGGCGGATCTCCCGTTCGTATCAGCGGTGCGGCTGGAGGATCTGCGCGGGCGGCATCCGCTCGATGTCGCGCCGGAGTTGCCTACCTGGGCGGTGCGGAGCTGGGCGCGCAGTGCCCCCCGGACCCGCCTGGTACTCACCCATGCGGACCGGGGATTCATCGAGGAGGTACATTTCAGCCTCGCGTCGGATGAGGGGCGGCGCTGCTGGTGGGATATTGCCTGGATCTGGGGGCCGCCGGAGGATCATCTGGCGCACCTGCTTGCGACCATTGGCGTTGGGCGTTTCCTTTTCGGGAGCGGGCAGCCGCTCCGGCTGGCGGAGACCCCGATCGCCCGTCTCGACCTGCTGGACCTGTCGGCTCCGGATCGCCACGCCCTGACGACCGGAAATGCGCTGAACCTGGACCGGAGGACGCAGTCCTGATGGAAGTCATCCCACGGTTGCACCCGCGGCTTTCGTTTGCGGGGCGCGTCGCGCCCCGGCTCGAGACCGAGGCGGAGAGCTACGAGATCCTCGACCTCTCTCCTGGCGGCGTGCGCTTCCGGATGCCGGAGCACCCCGAGCGTCCGGTCACCATCGGCGAGATCCTCCGCGCCACGATCCGGTTTCCGGCCGATCGCAGGGTCACCGTCGCGGGCCGCGTATTGCGGGTCAAGGGCAACGAGGCCGCGGTGCGCCTGGACCTGGGGCAGAACGAATTGTCGGGCAACCTTCCCGCCGGTCCCGCGTTGGCGCGCCGGACCGGCCTCCTCTGGTAGGCCCATGGGCTGGCAACACCCGCGCGAGCACTACCGCGTCGCCTACCCCACCGTGGCGCGACCCAAGCTCCTGATCCAGGGGCACACTTTCGATGTCGTTGATGTCTCTGAACGCGGTATCCGCTTCCGCCTCGGCGAGGCCGCTCCACCTGCCCCCGGCTTTGAACTCGAAGGCACGCTGCGCTTCAAACGCGGCGAGACCGTAGATGTGCGCGGCACCGTGCTCCGGCTTGATGATGGGGAGGTCTGCGCCCGGCTCGAGCAGGGTGTCCCGCTCCGCGTGATCATGGAAGAGCAGCGCTTCCTGCTGCAGCGGCACCGCCACCTGGGCCTCTAGCATGTCTCGCGGTGCCGATGTGGCCGTTGTGGGCCTCGGCGCCGCCGGCAGTGCGGCCCTGCTGGCGCTGGCCCGGCGCGGTGTGCGCGTCGTCGGGCTTGACCGGTTCTCCCCTCCCCATCCGCACGGCTCCACCCATGGCCGCTCCCGTGTCATTCGGGAAGCGTACTATGAATCACCGGTGTACGTCCCGCTGGTGCAGGCGGCGTATGAGGCGTGGGCCCGCATCGAGCACGACGCCGGCCGGCGGCTGCTGCAGGTCACCGGCGGCGTCATGCTTGGCTCGGCGGAGTCCACCCTCGTTCAGGGGGCGCTCCGCAGTGCGCGCGAGCATCGATTGTCGCACGAGCTGCTGGAGACGGCGGCGCTCCGGGCGCGATTGCCGGCCTTTGCCATTCCTGAGGGGACGGTGGGGGTGTGGGAGCCGCGGGCGGGGGTGCTCGATCCCGAAGCCTGTGTCACCAGTTGCCTGGAACTGGCGACACGCGCTGGCGCGGAGCTGCGGTTGAATACCCGAGTGACCGGGTGGTCGCCACGGGGCGATGGGATCAGGCTCGAGACCGCGACGGGACCGATCGAGTGCGGCCGGCTGATCCTCGCCGCCGGCCCGTGGATGACGGAGCTCTGTGGGGAGCTCGGCCTGCCACTCACCGTCGAGCGCCAGGTGATGGCGTGGTTCACACCGGCCGTCCGCGCACCATTTCTGGCCGCGTCGCTGCCAGTCTTCATCTGGGAGTGGGAGCCGGAGCGGACCTTCTATGGCATTCCCGATCAGGGCGAGGGCTTCAAGACGGCCTGCCATCACGAAGGTGACGTGACCACACCGGACACTGTCGATCGGACGGTGACCCCGGCGGACATCAGCACCCTGCGCACGCTGCTCCGCCGTTTCATTCCGGCGGCGGATCTCCCGCCCAGCAACGCCGTCACCTGCCTCTACACCAACACGCCCGATCGGCACTTTCTCCTCGGGCCGCATCCGCGGGAGCCACGGGTGCTGCTGGCCAGTCCCTGCTCCGGGCACGGCTTCAAGTTCGCGAGCGCAGTGGGTGAGGTGCTGGCGGATCTCGCTCTCGAAGGAAGGTCACGGTTCGATGTGACTCCATTCGATCCGGGGCGCTTCCGGACCCGTGCCGCCGGGACACCGCCGGCTTGAACTGATCAGGTCAGCGGCGGCAAGGAAAACGGCGGCGAGCTGAGCTCGCCGCCGCTTCCATTGCCAGGTGGCGCTTGCGCTCAGTTGAGCGGGCAACCCTGCTGATTGTAGGCCTCGAAGATGTCCTTCTGCGCGATATAAGCCGTCTTGGTGCCGGGATAGACCGCGTTGAACTGGCTGATCACCTGGGCCACGGTCAGGTCGTAGTTCACGCCACTGGAGGCAGCGTCGAGGAGTGCGGCCACGGTGTGGCGCCCCAGAGCATCCAGGCCGGTCGTATTGCCGTTGTTATTGAGCACCTGGAGCAGGGTCTTGCCCGGGTAGGCATTCTCGAACACGGCGGAGAACTGGGTTGAAGGCGTGTAGGGCGCAGTCCAGTTGTTGAAATGCTGGCTCTGCTTCCAGTAGCCCGGGGTGCAGCCTTCACCACCGACGGGCGGCGCTGGCACGAAGAACCCGAAGTCGATCGTGAGGTCGCTGCTCGAATTGGTCGGCAGGGTCACGCTTGCCGGGCTGCCATTGTTGTCCGTCGCCGGCGTGCCCGCGCCGGTGGGGCTGGCCGTGTACCCCGCCGGGGTCGCGACCGTGACGGTGTAGCTCCCGGCGGTGAGGCCGGTGAAGAGGTAGTCTCCCGCGGGGCCGGTGGTGGTCGTGGCGCTGGCCGCTCCGCTCAGCGTGACCGTCAAGCCGGGGATGCCGAGCTCGCCAGCATCCTGGATGCCGTTGGCGTTGGCGTCGTTCCAGACGAAGTCACCGATCTCACCGGTCGGCGGCGGAGGAGGTGCCGTGTTATAAAAGGTCAGGACGACGCCGATTTCCAGGCCGACCTTCACCGCGGCCGCGTTGGTGCCGAGAATCGTGATCTGCGAGATGGTGCCGGTGGGATCATTCTGCGCCCCGCGGATACCGACGCCGACGATCGAATCCAGGGTCGCGCCGCTGGGCAGTTCCGTTACGGTCACGTTATTGGCCGGATTGGCGAGGCTGCTGTACACCAGCGCACACTGACCGTCGGTAAGCCCGAACCCGCCTTGGCTCACGCCATTGACCGTCAGGGAGAAGCTCGCATCCGATCCGATCTTGCAAACGGTGAGCTCTCCCTTGACCGGGGTTGGGGAACCAGTCAACGCGGCCGGGGCGATCGGATTGCTGTCCCCGATCTCACTGCAGGCCAAGCCAGCAAGCAGGACCGTGCCAAGCACGCTCATGCCTCGGGGGAAAATCTTCGTCATGGGAATCGCTCCGCTGCGAATGGGTGTCGAGGGAAAGTCCGGGGGTCGACGACGGAACCTGTGGATTACCTGCTTCAGCAACATGTATGGCAGACCGCATGCCGTAGAAGTCACGGTTGTCCGGCATCAGAGTGGCGGGGTCTGGTGGGGCGCGATTTTCCTAAACGTTTGAAGCGATGGCGGTTGCGGGGCTGTCAGCGGGGGGGCGCGAGGCCGGGGGTCCCAAGGAGTGGTCAGATGTTGCGGCCCCGCAGCAACATGAATGTCGTACCGCCGCGACCGCCAGGGCCGCTACTGCCAGCGGAACAGCTTGATGGCGCCCAGAAATCCCACCACCAGCCAGGCCAGCAGGACCAGCAGTTGCGAGCCGATCCCACCCAGCGAGGCCCCTTCCAGCATCACGGCCCGCAGGGCATCGACCAGCGCGGTGAGCGGCAGTGCGCGGA
>JAWXBX010000381.1:0-4672 GCA_034440415.1 Gemmatimonadota bacterium
CCACCACCACCAGTGCCCGGCATCGCGCGCCCGGCCGACAGCCTCCTGCCCGAAGGGGGCCGCCCGGGTCGCAAGCTCGTGTGGTGACTGAATCACGGGGATGGCAGATGACGTTCGATCCGGCCAGAGAGATCCAGGACTTCCTTGCCTTCGGGGAGTTCGGCGATGTGAATCCATCCATCTGCGATTCGTCGACCTTCACCTTTCTGAGCATTGCCAGGATGGAGGAGGTCTTCGAGCACGAGATCGAAGGCTGCTTCCTCTACGCGCGACACTGGAATCCGACCAACAAGTCTCTCGCGGCCGCCCTGGCCCGGATGGAGGCAGGCGAGTCGGCCCAGGTCATGGCCTCGGGAATGGCGGCGATCAGCACCAGTCTGCTGCAGTTGTGTTCCGCCGGTGACGAGATCGTGTCGGGCCGCACGGTGTACGGGGGCACCTATGCGCTGCTGGCCAATCTTCTGCCCCGATTCGGCATCCGGACGACGTTCGTTGATCTCGGCGACCTGCGAGCGGTCCGCGCGGCGGTGACGGAGAAAACGCGCGTCATTTATTGCGAGAGCGTGAGCAATCCGCTGCTCGAGGTGGCGGATATTCCCACGCTGGCCGGCGTGGCGAAGGAGCGCGGGGTGACACTGGTCGTGGATAACACGTTCAGCCCGCTGATCCTCTCCCCGCTCCGGCTCGGGGCGGACGTCGTGGTCCACAGCATGACGAAGTTCATCAATGGCACGAGCGACTGCGTCGCCGGCTGCGTGATCTCGTCGCATGATTTTATTGCCCGCCTCAACCACATCAATAGCGGACCGAGCATGCTGCTGGGTCCCGTGCTCGACAACCATCGTGCGGCCAGCATCCTCAAGAACCTCCACAGTCTGCACGTGCGGCTGGTCCGGCACAGCATGAATGCGCTCTTCCTCGCGGCACAATGCCACGATGCGGGGCTGACGGTCTACTACCCGGGGCTCGCCCATCACCCACAGCACGAGCTCATGGCACGACTGATGAACCGCGGGTTCGGGTATGGTGGCATCGTGGCCGTGGATGTGGGTGACAAGGCGACAGCGGATCGGCTGATGATGCGAATGCAGGAGGAGCGGGTTGGCTACCTTGCGGTCAGCCTCGGCTACTTCAAGACGCTGTTCAGCGCGCCAGGCCACAGTACGTCGTCGGAGATTCCGGCGGAGGAACGCCAGCGGATGGGAATGGGCGAGGGGCTGATCCGGTTCTCCGTTGGCCTGGACAATGACATGGAGCGTACCTGGGGGACCATCCGTGCCCTGCTGCAGGAGCTTGGGATCTCCGGGCGCGCTTCAGGGCGCCCCGGTCGGCCTGGCACAGGTGGCTACGGAACGGCGTCCGCCTGAGGTTGCGCCGCCGTCCTCTGGCCCGATGCCTGTTACTTTCCCCGCCTCCCTCTCTCTTCCAGGGCGCTCATGCGGATTCTTGTGACCGGCGGTGCGGGCTTCATCGGCACCCATACCACCGTCGAACTGGTGCGCGCCGGCCACGAGGTTGTCGTGGTCGACAACTACAGCAACAGCAAGCCCGAGGCGGTGCGCCGCACCGAAGAACTCGCCGGGAAGTCATTCGCCTTCCATGAAGTGGACCTGCTGGACCGCTCGGCGCTCAATGATGTCTTTGAGCGTCATGCGGTCGATGCGGTCATTCATTTCGCCGCCTTCAAGGCGGTGGGCGAGTCGGTGGCGCTGCCGCTCAAGTACTACAACAACAACATCACCGGCACCCTGAGCCTGTGCGATGTGATGATCGCTCACGGCGTGAAGACGATGGTCTTCAGCTCCTCCGCCACTGTCTATGGTGACCCGGCCACAGTCCCGGTGCGGGAGGACTTCCCCCTTTCCGCCCTGAACCCGTACGGCCAGACGAAGCTGGTGATGGAGCACGTCTTCCGCGATCTCTACCGCGCGGATCCCTCATGGAACATCGCGCTGCTGCGGTACTTCAATCCGGTCGGTGCGCATCCCAGCGGACGCATTGGCGAAGATCCTAACGGCATCCCCAACAATCTCTTTCCATACATCACCCAGGTGGCGGTGGGCAAGCTGCCGGAACTGAAGATCTACGGCGGGGATTACCTGACGCCGGATGGCACCGGCGTGCGGGACTACATCCATGTGGTGGACCTGGCGGTCGGTCATCTGAAGGCATTGGAAAAGCTGGCGGGGAAGACCGGTTGCGTGGCCTACAACCTCGGCACCGGCCGGGGGAACAGCGTGCTCGAGGCGGTGCATGCTTTCGAGCGGGCGAGCGGAAAGAAGATTCCCTATCAGATCGTGGCCCGCCGGCCGGGCGACGCGGCGAGCTGCTACTGCGATCCGTCGAAGGCGCTCAAGGAACTGGGCTGGAAAACCGAGCACGACCTCGATGCGATGTGTGCTGACGCCTGGAAATGGCAGTCGATGAATCCGAACGGATTTCCCGGCTGAGGCCCCGGAGGCCTCCTGCTACCGGTCCCGCGGTCGCGCCAGGAACCGGCGCGGCTGCTCCCGGAACGCCTTCCTCAATGCCGCCCAGAGCCGACGCCGCTCGCGCTGCCCGAGGTCCCGTGCGCGCATGGCAGTCCGAAGCGCCAGCGTAAACGACACGCTGAAGTTGAGCGAGCCGATGATGACGATCCCCAGCGCGCCCCACACGACTGCTTGCCACTGCAGCTGCCCAGCTCCGATGATAAACAGCGACCCTGCGCTCAACGCCAGGCTCGCCGCGTGTAGGGTCACATGCCGCACTTCGAGGGCAACGCCGGCGAACTTGAACAGCACGGGCACGAATCCCAGCAGGAATCCCAGCACCGTATAGCCGGCGATGCCACCGAGGTTCCGCTCGACGAACGCCCCCCACCAGGCGGCGCGTCGTTCGCCCACCGTGCGGCGGAGTCCCGGATGTTCGGCGATAGCCACCGGTAGCCCGCGGTAGGTGCTCCAGTTGGATGCCCACCCTGCCGCAAGGCTCGAAATCCACAGGAAGACGCCGGTCAGGGCCGCGAACGGGATGGTCCAGGACAGGAAGGGGTGCATCCCGTGCAGCGTGTGCTCCGCTGTTTCCGGCCCCAGCGCGGGCCGACCGGTCAGGCCGAACCAGAACGCGACCAGCAGGAGCGTGACGGGGATGGTGGCGAACACATTGCCCAGCGTCGCGATGACTTGTGACCGGGTGATACCGGCGACAAGTTCGACCTGTTCCTCCACATCGCCCTGATGCTCCAAGGCATGCGCCAGCGCGGCGGCCGTCATCGCCGGCTGTTTGGAGGCCAGCGTGAGATGCAGCAGCTGCATCGCGATGAAACTGCCAGTGTAGTTGAAGGTATACGCCAGCCCGGCAAACATCGGCGCGAGCGGCAGCGCACCGATGACATACTTGCCCACCGCGGTGAATGCCGTCAGCACCCCGCCGAGCGCGGCGGAGCGCTCGATCGAGCGCCAGTCGGCGCCGGTGCGGACGACGTAGTGGTCGCCCGACTCCCCAGTGTGCTCCACCACTTTTCGTGCTAGCCGCTTGAGCGCGTTTCGTCCCAGCAAGCGGATGGCGAACTGGTTCGCTCGCCCCCGGATCAGTGCGCCGGCCAGCCGGCGGGCTTCGACGCGACCCGAGGCGACGCCGAGCAGGAGGTCGAGTCGTGCGAGCTGGGCTTCCAGCAGTTCGAAGCGGTAAATCAGGTCGGTGGAGACCCCGTGTACGTCCAGCCGCTCCCGCCCCCGGTCCAGCGCGACATAGACCTCCGCCCGACAGTGCACCCAGTGTTCCCAGTGCGCACTGTCCCGCGGATGCTGGGCGACCAGGGCGACGGTGCCCGCCAGCTGGAAGAAAGGCGAGGAGGATTCCAGCAGCTCGGGCTCGAGATCGAGCATATCGCGCGCGAGGCCGACGGCCGCGGTCCGCAGCGCGAGGAGGGTGGCCGCGTCACGCAGGGCCTTCTCGGGAAGTCCCAGGAGGGAGCGCCACGGGGCGAGGACATCATCCGGCAGCGATTCGACCCAACCCGCCGTGGCCTCGTCCACCGGGAGCCGGGTCAGCAGGATCGAGAGGCCGGTGTCCGATGCACGGCGCGGCACGAGGCGATCCACGACGCGCTCGACAATCTCCTTGACCAGCGTTTGGTGCAGCGGCAACCCCATCTCCGCCAGCAGCTGTACCGCCGAGCCGCTGGTCCAGACGGCGGAGATCTCTTTCTCCAGGTCCACGCGACGGGGATGACTGTCGAGCGTCCGGGCGAGCAGTTGCAGCCGGGCCGTCCGCGCGTCGTCGGTCGTGGCGCCGTCGATCGCGATCCACCTCACCACCGATTCGAGCGTACGCGGACCTGGTGCCGCGAGGAAGGCATCGAGCCGGCGCTGCGCGGCGAGGGAGCGGTCAGGTGTCATGGCTGGTAAGATAGTTGAGAGCCGTCAGCCATCAGCCGTCGGGCCTCAGCCCTCAGCCATCAGCCGTTCGCACACCAGCCTCACTGCGAGAAAGCGGCCGACGCAGCACTCGCTTCAGGCCGGAGGAGGGACCTGACATCGGCCTCCGGACCAAGAGATGCTTTCCGCTGCGCGCTCAGGATGACAGTATGTTCGACCTGCCACCTGCCACCTGCCACCTGCCACCTGCCACCTGCCACCTGCCGCCAACTCCCTACCTTCCCCCCGCCTGCAGGTGCGTCTCCAGGAAG
>JAWXBX010000382.1:0-5143 GCA_034440415.1 Gemmatimonadota bacterium
AGGAAATAGGGAGTAGCGAGTATGGATCGAATCCTTCGCGTGGTAGGGCAGGCGTCCCGCCTGCCCCACGCACCATGAGGGGGTAAGCCATGGAGGCCCCACCCACCTTTTTTCCTTGCGAAACATTTCACAAGCGGGTAGTTTCTCCCCGGTTATGAAGCCCCAGCAGCCGCCAGATTCGGGGTCGGGAGCGCGGTCCGATTCGCTCGGGTTGGGGCTCGCCTTTGCCGGTGGGATCCTGGCCTTCATGGCTCTGGGTTTCCTGCTGGATCGCTGGCTGGGTCTGCTGCCGTTCCTCACCATTCTGGGCACAATCGTTGGATCGGTCGTGAGCTTCCTCTGGGTCTACCAGCGGGTTCGCGAGGATGAAGCGCGGTACGAGGCCGATCATCCACCCAGGCGGCGGCCGGAGGGCGAGTGAAAGTCGCGATACTGGGCGCGGCACTGACGATCCTGGTCACGGCGGTGCTCTGGCGGGTCTGGGGCGAGAGCGCGCTCGTGCCCGGTGTGAGTTTCGGCCTGCTGGCCACGGTCATTCAGTGGGTGGCGGTGCGGGCGCTGGCCCGGACGTATCACGGGACCCTCACCGAGTTCTTCCGCGGCTTCGGCACTGGCCTGATCCTGCGGGCGGGGGGCGTGCTGCTCCTCGTGATCGCCATCCTGGCTGATGCGGAGCGATTCCCGCCGCTGCCGACGGCGTTCGGATATCTGGGTGTGGTGATTCCGCTGCTCTTTCTCGAGGCACGATTGGTCCGATGATGCTGATGCTTCAGGAATCGCTGGACTTGGGCGAGATGATTTTCCATCATACCGCCGACGCCTGCACCCTCAATTTCTACCCGATTGGCGCCTGGCGGATCCCGGGCTGCCATCTCACCTATCCGATGGCGGCGACGCTGTCACCGACCAAGCACGTGGTCTGGATGATCATCGCCGCGGTGCTGGTACTGGTGACGATGCTGACTGCCGCGCGGAGCATCGCCCGACAGCAGCCCGGCTCGCCGCCGAAGGGCTTTTCCGGGGCGGTGGAGGGGATGGTGCTGTTCGTCCGCAACGATATCGCGATCGCCAACATCGGGCATGATGGCGCCAGGTTCGCCCCACTGATCATCACGCTGTTCTTCTTCATTCTCTACTGCAACCTGCTGGGCCTGATGCCCTGGGGCAGCTCCGCGACCGGCAATCTGGGGGTGACGGCGGCGCTCGCGATCGTGGTCTTCCTGGTGGTCGAAATCGGGGGCCTCATCAAGCTTGGACCCAAGGGCTACTTCGGGACGGTCTTCCCCCATGTGGAGGGACTGCACGGCGCCGGGGCGGTAGCGATGTCCATCTTCATGGCGCCGATCGAGATCCTGGGCAAGCTGGTCAAGCCGTTCGCCCTGGCGGTCCGTCTCTTCGGCAACATGACGGCGGGGCACTTCGTCATCCTGGCGCTGTTCGGCATCATCTTCCTGTTTGGCCAGCTGGGGGTGGCGAGCTGGGGGATCGGCATTGTCACCGCGCTGGTGGTGGTCGGGGTGATGATGCTGGAACTGATCGTCGCCCTGCTGCAGGCCTATGTGTTTGCGCTGCTGAGCTCGGTGTTCATCGGGCTGATGCAGCACGAGCACTAGGCGGTTGGGCGGTTGGGCGGTTAGGCGGTTGGGCGGTTCGAGGATAGGAACATCGGCAGGGCGGGGAAGCATTCGGTCCCACCCCTCCGGTAGCCCAGCCGAATGGCGGGCGATATCCGCTGTCCCTCGGGACACTGGCGGATCACGGTGACGGCGCCGAGCCGGGAGACTCGGCGGCGGCCGGCGAATGCAGGGACCGGCACAACCGCCGAGCCCACCCCTAAAATCTCCCAGGACTTTCCGGAGAAACACATGCTGAACATGCTCATGCTGTTGCAGGAAGCGGTCGCGGCGGTCCCGAACTACGGCCGGCTCGGCGCCGGTATCGGCATCGGTCTGGCGATCATCGGCGCCGGTCTGGGCCTGGGCCGCATCGGTGGCTCGGTGGCGGAGTCGATCGCGCGTCAGCCCGAGGCGGGTGGTGACATTCGCGGCGCCGGTCTGCTCATCGCGGTCCTGCTCGAAGGCGCCACGATCATCGCCCTCGTGTTCGCGCTGCTCTTCCTGTTCGTCAAGTAAGGCGGTTCTATGGCGCTGCTATCGCTGCTCGCGGTCGCTGCGGAGGAAGGGGGAGGCGATATCTCACCGTTCGCGGTGAACTTCGGCATCTTCTTCTGGACCTGGATCGTCTTCGGCATCCTGCTGTTCGTGCTGTGGAAGTATGCGTTCCCGGCCATCCTCAAGGCCACCGAGGACCGGGAACGGGCGATCGCCAAGCAGCTGGATGAAGCATCGAAGGCGAACACCGACGCCAAGGCGATGCTGGACGAGAATCGCCGGTTGCTCGCCGAGGCGCGGTCCCAGTCGCAGGCGATGATGGCCGACGCGAAGCTCGCCTCGGAGAAGGAGCGGACCAGCGCGATCGAGAAGACGCGGCATGAGTCAGAGGAGCTGCTGGCGCGGGCCCGGCGCGAAATCGGCGCGGAGCGGGACAAGGCCGTCGCCGACCTGCGCCGTGAGGCCGTCGACCTCTCCCTCGCCGCCGCCGGCAAGCTGATCGGCCAGCGGCTGGATGCCAGCACCGACCGGGCGCTGGTCGAGGGCTATCTCGCCTCACTGGAGAAGTCGAAGTGAGATCCGAGACGATCGCACGCAACTACGCCGAGGCGCTGTTCGACCTCGGCGTAAAGAGCGGGCGGGCGCAGGAGTATGCCGAGCTGATGGACGCGGTGGCCCATGGTATCGCCACCGCGCCCAAGGTGCAGGCGGTGCTGATGTCGCCCCGGATCACCAAGGCCAAGAAATCGGCGCTGCTGGCCGCGGCACTCGCCACTGTACCGAGGGAATTCGTGCTGTTTCTGCAGGCGGTGGTGAAGCGCGGGCGCCAGGGGCTGTTCGGCGAGATTGCGCTGGAGTATCTCGGCCTGCTGGATATCAAGCTGAACCGGGTGCGTGCGACGGTCACGGTGGCGCGTCCGGCGGATGCGGCCATGCGCCAGGCGATCACCGCCCAGCTCTGCCAGGTCATGGGCAAGGAAGTCGTCACCCATTTCCACGAAGACGCCGGTATCCTCGGCGGAGTGATCGTGCGGGTCGGCGACCGGGTGTTTGACGGCTCGATCCGCCGGCGGATGACCGTGCTGCGACGGACGCTGCTGGCGCGGTAGGAAGCGATTGGGTGATTGGGCGAATGGGCGATTGGCGGGTCTCGGAGCTGATCCGAGGCCCGTTTTCCGTTTGCTATGGCCCTCCTTCGGTACGAGTTTTGCCTAAGTCATCTGCCTCCCCAGACCGGTCAGCCTGAATGATTCTGCACCCGCCGCGCTGCCTCGCCATCCTGGCCTCCTGCTGCCTCCTGGCCCCCGCTGCAGCGGCCCAGGCGCCGTCACCCACCCCGAAGCCAGCCTTCAGCTACTACGGCTCGCTGCGGGTGCGCTACGAGGGGTGGAACTGGTTCGATCCAGGCTCCGCCGCCCCGTCGGGAGCCAACAACAACAGCTATGGATACGCGGCCGGCCTGCTGAAGGCGGGGCTGCGGTACGACAGCCGCCGCTGGTTTGATGCCACGGTCGAGTTCCAGAACACCTCCCTGCTTGGCCTGCCCGACGACGCGAAGGGCCCGGCGCCGATCGGCGAAATGGGCGGTGGCGCCTCGCACTTTTCCCCGCATCAGAAGTCCAACGACACCCGGGTCTTCCTGAACCAGGGGTTCGTGACGTTCAAGCGACCGGGACATGGGGCCACCTTCGTCCGCGCCGGCCGGTTCGACTACATGGACGGCACCGAGGCGATCACCACCGATCCCACGATCGAGTGGATCCGCCGCGCGCGGGTGTCGGGGCGGCTGATTGCCAATTTCGGCTTCAGCCAGGTGCAGCGGACCTTCGACGGAGCGAGCGCCGCGCTCGACGGTACCCGGTCCAACCTCACGCTCTTCGCGGCCCATCCGCGTCAGGGTGGCTTCGAGCTGGATGGCTGGAAGGACATGACGGAAGTGGACATCGCCGCCGCCACCCTCACGCTCAAGCCCGCGCTGCTCGGCGGCACCGGCGAGGCGCGGCTCTTCGTGATGTACTACGGCGACCGGCGCAACCCGGCGGACTCGGTCTTCAAGGTGGACAATCGGCCGAGCGCGGTGCGCAACATCGACTCCGCGTCCATCTCGATGCCGATGATCGGCGGGCATTACATCCGCCACGGCACGCTGGGGAAGGGTCAGTGGGACGCGATGCTCTGGGGAGTCTACCAGGGCGGTTCGTGGGGCGGGCTCGATCACCGGGCGTGGGCCATGGCCGCCGAGGGTGGCTACCAGTTCAGCGGGACCGGGTGGAAGCCGTGGCTGCGGGTCGGCTACAATCGCTCCTCGGGCGACGACAATGCCGCTGACGGCAAGCATGCGACCTTCTTCCAGGCGCTGACGACGGTGCGCCCCTTCGCCCAGTTCCCCTTCTTCAACTTGATGAATAACGAGGACCGCTTCGCGCAACTGGTGGTCCGGCCGGTACCCGGGAAGCTGCTGGTCCGCACCGAGGTGCATTCGATCCGCCTCGCCGAGAAGAACGATCTCTGGTACGGCGGGTCCGGCGCCTACCAGCGGCGGGGGAGCTTTGGCTTCGGTGGTCGCCCCAGCAACGGCGAGACCAGTCTGGCGACGCTGGCAGATCTATCAGTGGACTGGACGGTGCGCCCGTGGTGGGGGGTGTACGGCTATGTGGGTCATGCGTGGGGTTCCAAGGTCGTGCGGGCTATCTATGCCGGTGACTCGGCGACTCTCGCGTACCTGGAGATGACCTTCCGGCGGCCGTAGAGGGGGGGGGCGAAGACCCGCCCCTACACGCCGCTGCGGGTCCGTCCGACACCGCGTGGGCGGTGCCACTCAACCCGAGCCCTTTCACTGCCTGCGCCGAGCCTCCCGACTCGGCGCAGTTTGTCTTGCGGCACTTGTGCCCGGTCGACATGCGGCCCACCCTTGGCGATCTCCCAACAGGATATTCCATGTTTCTTGCCGGGCATATGTTCCTCGTCCTGGTCCTCCTGCTGGGCTCCAGTCTCCCGGTCACGGCTCAGCGTGTGCCGGCGCCGGCGCCGGC
>JAWXBX010000383.1:0-21976 GCA_034440415.1 Gemmatimonadota bacterium
CACTGGCGCATCATTTACGAGGATGTCTCGGGGCATGAGGCGCTGTACCTCGAGGCACGTGATACCGCCGGCGCGCTCGTGGGCGTGCTGCCTCTGGTGCGGGTGAAGAGTCTGGTCTTTGGCCACTACCTGGTTTCGCTTCCCTTCGTCAACTACGGCGGTCCGCTCGGCACCGCCGAGGCGGTCCGTGCGCTGACCGCGTGGGCGGTGGGGCGGGCAGGGGAGGATGGGGTCAAGCTGCTGGAGCTGCGCAGCCGTGGCGAGCTGCCACTCGATCTTCCGGTGTCGCATCGGAAGGTCACCGTGGTGCTCGATCTTCCGCCGACGCCCGAGGCGCTGATGAAGGGCTTCGAGGCCAAGCTGCGCAGCCAGGTGCGCAAGCCGGGGAAGGAGGGCGTCACGGTGCGCTTCGGTCCCGACCAGGTGGGCCCGTTCTTCGAAGTCTTCTCCCGGCACATGCGGGACCTGGGCACCCCCACGCAGCCGCGGCGCCTGTTCGAGACGATCGCCGAGCGATGTCCCGATGCCTGGTTTGGCTGTGCCTGGCTGGGCGACAAGCCGATTGCGGGCGGCGTGGGCTTCGTGTGGAATGGCGAGTTCGAGATGACCTGGGCGTCGTCGCTCTATGCCTACAACAAGGTGGCGCCGAACATGGGGCTCTACTGGGCGTTCATGGAGCGCGCGGTGCAGGAGGGGCTGACGCTCTTCAATTTCGGGCGCTGCACCCCGGGCGTCGGGACCCACAAGTTCAAGCGGCAGTGGGGTTCGCGGGACGAGACACTCTGGTGGTATCAGCTGGCGGCGGGCGGGGGCGAGGCCAAGACTCCCTCGCCGGACGACGGCGCTTTTTCCTGGGGTCCGCGGATCTGGCAGAAGCTCCCCCTTGGCCTGGCGACGGCGCTCGGGCCGCATGTGGTGCGCGGCATTCCGTGAGCCTCCGTCGGCTGCCGCCGGTTCACTCGCCGATCACGCCGGAGTCGCTCGTGCGCGGACTGCGCGCCCTGACTGGCCGGTCCAAGGGCCGGCGCGCCATGGGAGAGCTCTCCGTCTGGCTGGAGCGCAGCTTCCTGGCTCAGCGCTGGCATCTCGTTGACAGCGGTACCTCCGCGCTGCGACTGGCGCTGCAACATGCGGCCGCGGGCCAGGACCGGCCTCGAGTGGCGCTGCCGGCCTATGGTTGCTACGACCTTGCCACTGCCTGCGACGGCGCCAATCTCGAGGTGGTGCTCTACGATATCGATCCACTGACACTCGGGCCCGAGTGGACCAGCTACGAGGCGGCACTCGCCACTGACCCCGCGGTCGTGGTGCTGGTCCATCTGTACGGCATACCGGTCGACCTCGACCGCGCGACAGCGCTGGCCCGGGCCCGTGGCGTCCGGGTCATCGAGGATGCGGCACAGGGCGCGGGGGGAAGCTGGCAAGGCCGAGCGCTGGGATCCTGGGGCGACTACGCGGTGCTGAGCTTTGGCCGGGGAAAGGGGATCACCGGCGGTGGGGGTGGTGCCCTGCTGCTGCACACCGAGGCCGCGCTGCGACCGGCGCTGCCTCCGCTCCCGCCGGCCACCGATGGTGCCCGTCGACTTCTCCTGATACTGGCGCAGCGTGAGCTGAGCCGGCCCTGGCTCTACTGGATCCCTGCCTCACTGCCGTTCCTGGGGCTGGGCGAAACGCGCTACCAGGCACCGCACGACCCCACGGCGATGGCCTCGGCGAGTTGCGGGCTGCTGGCCGGAAACCTTGCGGAGGCGGTGACAGAGGGGGAGGGGCGGCGGCGGACGGCGGCGCACTATGCGGCTGCGCTACGGGGCAACAGCCAGCTTGCCGTTCCGCTGGTGCCTCGCGCCGGTGTCGCCGGCTACCTGCGGTTTCCGATCATCGCTGCGAGCCTGGAGCGGGCGCAACGACTCATCGCTGCGGGCACACGCTGGGGGGTAGCCCCCGGCTATCCGTTGTCGCTGCAGGATCTGCCCGGCTTCTCCCGGGCCCGGTCGGTGGAGGGGAAAGAGCTGTCCGGGGCACGGCTGCTGGCGGAACGCCTCGTCACCCTGCCGACCTACCGCCACCTGACCCTGGCCGATCAGGACTCGGTGGTCGGAGTGGCCGTGTAACGGGGCCTCACCCCTAATTCCTTGCCAGCAAATGGCTTGTGACGCACGTCATGGACGCGGCAGGGAACAGGGTGCACCTTTCAGGCTATCTTCCATAATAGCAGTTACTCCTCCCGGCCCGGGTGGGCCAGATCACAGGGATGCGCTTGTGAAGAACACCTTCGCTTCTGCGCCGCTGTCGGTGCGCGCCGGTATCGGTGCGGTCACTGCCCTCGCCTTTGCCGGCCTGCTGATGGTCGGCTGCACGGCGGTAGATCGGAATGCGGGGAATCCTCCGCCGATCAACATCTCGCAGCTCGGCCTGAACCCGACCAGCGTCGACTTCCAGTTCTCCCCGGGCAATGCCCTGCCTACTCCGAAGGCTATCGTGCTGACCGGTACGCCAACGGATGTGAGCGGGCTGGTCGTCGGCACCATCCTGTACAGCCCCATCTCCTCCGGCTGGCTCGCGGCCGATCTGGCCACCGCGTTCGATCAGACCCCCAACACCCTGATCCTGACTCCGCGCCCGCCGGCGGATCTGGTGCCCGGTACCTACGTCGCATCGGTCCCGATCGGCTCCACGGTGACGGGAGTCAACACCCAGTATGTCATCGCCACGCTGACGGTGGATTCGGTAGCGGTCATCGATGAATCTCCCTCGGCGGTGAACATCACGGTGCAGCAGGGCGGGGCCAATCCCGCGCCGCAGTTCGTCTCGATCGACAACGCCGGTTCGGGGACGCTGACCGGGCTGGCCGCCGGCCCCATTATTTATGACACCGCTGCCACCGGGTGGCTCTCCATCTCGCTCAATCAGACGACGGCCCCGGCCACGCTGACCGTGCAGGCGACGACGGGGGCCCTGGCGATCGGCACCTACGTTGCGCAGGTCCCCATCACCTCCACGCAGGTGGGGGTCGTGCCTGACACGATCACTGTCACCCTCGGCGTGAGCACGGTGGCGAGTCCGCCAACGATCGCCGTCTCGCCAGCGGTGCGGACCGTCTCGGCTGTGGCCGGTGGCGCCAACCCCTCGCCTCAGAATATTGGCGTCTCCAACAGTGGCGGCGGGACACTCGGCGGATTATCCATCGGGACAACGGTCTATGGCGCGGGGGCGAGCGGCTGGCTCACCTCGACCATCGGCACCGCCACCGCGCCGGCGCTGGTCACGACCCAGGCCAACATCAACGCACTCAGTTCCGGCAGCTACACAGCGACGGTGACGGTGCAGTCGTCGCAGGCGGGCGTCGCCTCCGCGACGTTTCAGGTCGTTCTTACGGTGTCCCTGGCGGCGGTACCACCGAAGGTGAACCTGGCTCCCGCGAATCTGAGCTACAACGCTGTTGCCGGCGGGGCCAGCCCGAGCCCGATCCAGGTGGCGGTGACCAACGGGGGTGGCGGAACACTGGGAGGCCTTTCTCTGGGGACGGTTACCTATGGGCCGGGCGCCGCGGGATGGTTCTCCTCCGGGCTGAGTAACACCACGGCGCCCGCCACCATCACGGCGACGGCGACGCTCGGGTCGATTGCCGCGGGGACCTATACCGCCCAGCAGATCGTGTCGTCGAGCGTTGCGGGCGCTGTCCCGGACACGATGATTGTGACGCTGGTTGTGGCCGCCACACCGGTGCCACCGACGATCGGCCTCTCGCCCACCTCCTTCACGCTGACGGCAACGGCGGGTGGCGCCAGTCCGGCGGCTCGCACGGTCCAGGTGACCAACTCCGGCGGGCAGACGCTGACCGGGCTGGGCACCGGTACGATCAGCTACACTGGCGGATCGCCGGGGTGGCTCGCGGCGTCGTTCAACCAGACCACCGCGCCGGCGACGCTCACCCTGACACCGACCACCGGTGCCCTGGCGGCGGGCAGCTACAGTGCCACGGTGCCGGTCACCTCCGGCGTGGCCGGCAACAGCCCGCAGAATGTGACTGTGAGTCTGGTGGTCAGCGGGGTGCCATCGATCACACTGACACCGACAACCGTCACCTTCACGAGTACCACCGGGCAGCCCGACCCCACGCCGAAGACGATCAATGTCGCCAACGGTGGTGCGGGGACGCTGGCAGGATTGAGCGCCGGCCCGGTGACCTACGGGGCGGGCCAGCCGACCGGATGGCTGGCCACCTCCATCACCAGCACGACATCGCCGGCGACGGTGGTGCTCACACCGACGACGGGGGCACTCGCTGCGGGGAGCTACACCGCGACGGTGCCGGTGGCCAGCACCACTTCTGGCGTGGCCTCCAAGACGGTGACGGTCAGCTTCCTGGTGGGTGCGCCGGCGGGGTCGATGGTCATCCTGCAGGGCAACAACCAGAGCGGACTGGTCAACTCCACGCTGCCTATCCAGCTGAAGGCCAGAATCTACGACGGCGCCGGCAACCCGACGGTGGGAGCGACGGTGGTCTGGCTGGTCAACAACGGCGGGACGCTGCTCAATCAGGTGAATACCACCAACAGTCTGGGCGAGATCTCTGCAACGTGGAAAGTCGGGCCGCTCGCCGGGATTCATACCGTGGTCGTCTCCGCTGCCGGTCTACCCTCGGTCACATTTACCGCGGATGTACTGCTGCCCTCCAATCCGGCATCGCATCCGAATGAGCCGGCGGGGTACGTGGCGTTTGCGGAGCACAACTTCAGCTCACTTCCGACAACATCTTCAACTAGTCTCGGTGCGATTCTCGGCAAGTGGTCTGCTTCAACCACCGGAAACCTCTCGATCATCACTCCTGACCTCACAGCTCCAGAGAGTCAGCCCAACATCCTGGAAACGAGGTTTCCGAACGGATTGTCTGCCGGGCGTGGTCCGGTGACGATGTCTGGATGGGACGTCTTGGGGAAGGGACCCGCTGGTCAGAAGAGCAAGGTGTACATCACTTTTTGGCTGAAGATCAAAGGTCTCGATTACGAGAACCAGACGTTTGGGACCAAGATGGGCTTTCTGGCGTCCGCACTTCCCACGAGCGGCGCCGGAACGCAGGCCTACTTTCTCCTTGGGGGAAACGGCTCCCAAGTCCCGCGTAGCAATTTCATTGTAAACCTTCACCAAGAGACTGGCTTCCAGTCGGCAGGCGGATTCACCCGGGTGCTCTCACAAAACGTGAACCAACAAGCCCTAATGCGGACGAATGTCTGGCACCAGTGGGAGGCCGTGTTTGAACTAAACACACTCGGAGTTGCGAACGGCAAGTTCAAGTGGTGGATCGATGGCATCCTGGTATGTGATTACACCGATGTAACCTACATCTTCGGCAGCAACACGAATGGATTTTGGGAGTGGAAATGGAATCCCACCTGGGGCGGGACAGCGGGCACGAAGACGCGTGACGACTTCATCGATATCGATCATACTTACATCTCCGGAGTTCCCTGAATCATGCCCGCTCGCCTCGTGCGGACTGCCTTGACATCGCGGTGGTCTGGTCGGGCCTCGCTGACGGTCCTGCTTCCGTCCGCCCGATTCAGCCCGCTACGCATTGATACATCCTTCAGGTGTTGCCTCCTCCTTGTCGGCGCCATCCGCGTCTGTTCCGCGCAAACACCTGAGGGAACCCAGGAACCGAGTGGACGGCGAGAAGCCACACGCGGAGTAACCCGGCCAGGTGCCCACCCTCACGAGCCGGCAGGATTTGTCGCGTTCGCCGAATTCACCGGTGACCAGCTTCCTGGAGAGAAGCCCGAACAGCTCGCCGGTAATCTCGGAAACTGGTTCGTTGTCGGGGGAAAACGGGGTCTCAATATTGTGAATGACCCAAGTGCTCCGGAAAGCCCGCCCGGGGTCTTGCGCACTCGATTTCCGGTCGGGCTCCAGGGGGGACGAGGTCCAGCCAGCTTGGTGGGTTGGGATACCGCTGGAGCTGACCGTGGGCAGAAGCGCAGCATTTATCTCTCAATGACGATCAAACTCCCAAGCGAGGGATTCGAGAATCAATCATTTGGCACCAAGATGGGGTTCATTGCGTCCGCTTGGTCCCCAGAACGGGGAGCGGGGACGCAGAGCTACTTCCTGCTGGCGGGAAGTGGAAAGCAGCGTGTGGCCTGCAATTTTCCCCTCCACTTTCACCAAGAGACCGGCAGTTCTCGCGAGGGAGGGTTCGCGAAGAAGTGGCATCCGAACGGTGGTCGCGGAGGTGTGATGAAGTGCGGCGGCTGGCACCACTGGGAGATCGTGATGGAACTCAACCAGCTTGGCCAGGCAAACGGGACTGTCCGGTGGTGGCTGGATGGTGAACCGGTGTTGAGTTACGACAACCTCACCTACGTCTATGGCGAAAACACAAACGGATTCCTCCAGTGGAAGTGGAATCCGACTTGGGGTGGAACGGGTGGCGTGCGAACAAGGCCGGACGATATTCTCATCGACCATGTTTACATGAGTGGAGTTCCGTACGACGGCCCTAGGACCAAGGCCGGCCCCCGCCGCCCGAATCCTGACAAGCGTCGCCCGCCGCCGGTGAACTGATGTGTGGGCTTGTAGGCCTCTTTGTCAGCCCCGGGCGGGTAGAAGGACGATTGGGGGATTGGGCCGAACGGATGTCGTCCGCCATCCGCCATCGGGGACCGGATGATCACGGCTCGTGGGAATCAGCGGATCGGTGTCTCGCGTTCGGCTTCCGCCGCCTTGCGATCGTCGACCTCTCCCCCAATGGCCACCAGCCGATGTCGTCCGCCAGCGGGCGCTTCGTCATGGTGTTTAACGGTGAGGTTTACAATCACGCCGAGCTGCGACGTGAACTTGCGTCGCATGGCGCCAGATTCCGGGGGCACTCCGATACCGAGGTGATGCTCGCAGCCTTCGAGGCGTGGGGCATCGGGCCTGCAGTCCAGAGGTTCGTGGGTATGTTCGCGTTGGCCGTATGGGACGCGGAGCGGCGGGAGTTGTCGCTGGTGCGTGACCGTCTCGGCATCAAGCCACTCTATCTGTATCAGGCGCCCGGCCTGATCACGTTCGGCTCCGAGCTCAAGGCGCTACGGCTGGGTCCGGGCTTCGACGCCGCGCTCGATCCGGTCGCCTTCAGTGACTATCTCCGGTATCTCTACATCGCCGCGCCCCGAACCCCGTACGCCCGGGTATCCAAACTGCTCCCAGGGCACCTGCTCACGATTCGGGATCCAGCGCAGGCGCTGCTCCCGGGCGAGCCCTACTGGTCGTTGGCCGAGGTGGGGAGCGCCGGAGTGGCCCAGCCTTTCTCGGGAACGGAGGCGGAGGGCGTCGAGGCCTTCGATACGCTGCTGCAGGAGTCGATCGCGCTCCGCATGGAGGCTGATGTGCCGCTAGGCGCATTACTCTCGGGAGGCATCGATTCTTCGACGGTCGTTGCGATCATGCAGGAGAGATCCGCTCGCCCGGTCAAGACATTCACGGTCGGTTTCGAGGAGGGGGTCCACGATGAATCCGCTCACGCGCGGGCGATCGCGCGACATCTCGGAACTGACCACAGCGAGCTCATGCTGTCCTCAGCGAGTGCGCTGACGGTGGTTCCCCGCTTGGCACGGATGTTCGATGAGCCTTTGGCGGATGCGTCGCAGATTCCGACTTTTCTGATCAGCGAACTCGCCCGTCGGTCGGTTACGGTCGCACTGACCGGGGATGGCGGGGATGAGCTCTTCGGTGGATACAATCGGTACATTCACGGCGTGCGGACGATCGCACGGGCCCGTCGCGTTCCTGCCAGGATCGGACGATTCGCGGGCCATGGACTCCGCCTCCTCTCAGCCGACGCCTGGGACCGATTGCATTCCCTCGCCTGCTCGGCCGCCGGACGCAAGCCGCAGGTCAGGCTGGCAGGCACGAAGCTTCACAAGCTGAGCCGTGTGCTTGGGGAAGCCTCGGATGAGTCGCGCTATCGCGCGCTCCTCTCGGCGTGGCACACGCCCTCCGGCCTTTTGGCCTCGCGGGCAATCGGGGATGATCGCATGAGTCAGGTAATGCAGGCCGGGAAACTCGGGCTCCTGGACCGCATGATGCTCGCCGACCAGCAGATCTACCTTCCCGATGATTTGCTGGCCAAGGTTGACCGGGCCAGCATGGCCGTCAGCCTCGAGGCCAGGGTCCCGCTGCTCGATCATCGTCTCGTGGAGTTTAGCTGGCGGCTGCCACAAAGCTGGAAAATTCGTGGGGGGGTCGGAAAGTGGATTCTTCGACAGTCGCTTTACCGCCGGATCCCCCGCGCCCTGGTGGAGCGTCCAAAGGTCGGGTTCACCGTGCCGATTGGCGCTTGGATGCGTGGCGATCTCCGGCCGTGGGCCCGTGATCTCCTCTCGCAGGAAGCAGTGGCGCAGCATGGATTGCTTGATCCGGTGGCGGTCGGGGCGGAGTGGCGGCGCTTCGAACGAACGGGTGAGAACGAGATGGGAGTTTGGGCGCTGGTCATGCTCAGTGCATGGTGCGCGGAGTGGCACTGAAAATCGCCCGAAGCGATCATCGTGTGTGTGCAGCTCTCCGGGTGCGCTCCCAACGGGTTTGGCCGAGCGTAAGAATTGTACGCATGAACAGGAGGATCCGCCACATCACATAAAGCGGAAGTTTGAGAAACGCGCGCAGGGTCGGACCGGGCTCCGGATGGTGCCAGAGGACATAGACGGTTGCGATGATCAAGCCAACTAGGGAGCTGAGTGCCGCCGCTGCGATCCATGCGTTGATCGGCTGGGGCAAGGTGGCCAGCGCTGCGATCGCTACGGTCACCGCTGCCGCCAGATGGAGAATCGGGCTGGAAAGCCCCAGCTCGACCAGGAGATCCAGCTTTTGGTGCCACGTGATCTGATTGCTCTTCAATACAATTCCTCCCCATTGGCGGAGGACGCCGATCCGCCCCGCTAACCATCTCCGCCTCTGGGTTGCCCCCTGGGCAAGGGAACTCGCTTCTTGCGAGTATAGATTTGCCCGGTCAGCATGAAGAATCGGCACGCCAGCCGCCGTGAATTGAGCGTAGAGCTCCGAATCTTCGGTAATCCCGAACGCCTGCCAGCCTTCAGATTGAAGCACTCCTGTCCCGATGCACATCCCATTCCCCGTGAGCGGGCAGTTTAGTCCGGCTCGCTGTTTCAGGGGGTAGGTGACCTGGTACCGGCAACGACTGAGCACGCCCCCGAGTCGTGTGAGCCAGTTTTCTTGCTCATTTGCGACGAGAAAATTGGATTGAAGTACGACGTCTCGGAGCGGAGAATAGATGGCCAGGGCGAGGGCGTAGTCCGGCGGTACGACTGTGTCGGCGTCAATGATGACAACTGCATCAAACTCACGGAGTCGGAGTTGGGCCATCGCCCAGACAAGTGCCTGCGGCTTGCCCGGGTGCTGTGGATCGTGGCGTTCGAGGCACTTCGCTCCTTCGGACATTGCCAACTTCGCGGTCATGTCGACGCAGTTATCGGCAACTACAATCACTTCCCAATCAGCCTTGGGATAGTCGACTTGAACAAGCGAACGGACACAGTCGCGGATGTGCAGCTCTTCATTGTGCGCGGGCACAAGCACTACCATTCGCGGTTGCGAACCTCCAATACCCGGGTGATGTCGAGGTGGCCGAGTGGTTAGGAGGGCGATGCCCTCCGAGAGCACCGGAAGCCACAGCAGGACAAGCGGTGCAACGAACAGTAGAAGGAGCATCATCCAGGCGATGTCGGAGCTGCTGAGACCTGTGTGTGCGCAATCGGCCGCTCCGCCACAGGATGGGCGCCCGCAATGTCGCTCCCGACAGATCGAATGATCTCGGGTGCAAGTCGCGCAATGAGCGAGTAGTCGTACTCCTGGCGCGCAAAGGTTTTGGCAACATTGATCGCCGGTCGGGTCGGCCGAAGTACCTTTTGCACGACCAGGGCCAGCCAGGAGAGCGGCACCAGGGCGATTGGCGGAAGCCAGATTACCGCGAGGTCCGGGTTGGTCGCGCGTAGGCGCGCTAAGAGGTCCGCCTTGCTGGGCTGGGCGGGATCCATCAGGTGCAGGATTGGTGGTGCGTCTTTGAAATTGTGCCACATCCAGATGAGGCTTCGGGCGCTGAATGCGAGGTCTGCGACGGCCAGCGGGTGACTCGGCCGTCCGATGGCTACGAAGAGATTTGCCAGTCGCTTCCCCAGCAGGCCAGGCGGATCGAACTCCCGGTAGTCAACCAAGGCACCCGGTCGAAGTATCCGCAACTCGATGCCCGATTCCTTGCACAAGGTGGCGCAGAGTCGCTCTGATTCGATCTTTCCCCAGGCGTACGGTCCAAGCGCCTTTGGATCGGATTCCAATGGACTCGCCTCACCTACAAGTTCGCCGTTTCGCGATCCGGCCATCACCGAAAGACTACTGACATGGATCACCCGCTCCACACCGGCCGCTCCACACGCTTCGAGCAGGTGCCGGGTTGCATCGATCGAGTTGAGCTGGTGGGCCCCCCACCCTCCGGCGGTTTCTGCAGCGCAGTGCATCACGACCACCGCGTCGCGGAGGATCTCAGTTGCCAGAGGTCGCGCGAGATCGACTACGGCGTACTCCGCGCCGGGGATGCGATCCCACGGCGCGGGTTCCCGCCTTCCAAGGGCCACCGGGTGGGCACCTTCGGCCACCAGTTGGCGCACGACTTCCCGGCCGAGAAGCCCAGTGCCTCCGGTCACGACCACTTTCGGGCGAGAGTTCGCCGGGGCGATGGCGTTCACCGGCGCCGCGCTGGCCATCGCCTCCGCGATCCGCTCACATACATCAACCGTCTCGATGATACTCTCAGGCGGAACCGGGGAAGGTCCCTGGCCGAGGATGCTCTTATAGAATGCGTCGAAGATCTCGGTCAGTCCGGGGTAGCTCCTCTGGCGGTGAAGGAAACGCCGCGCCATGCTCACGGTGGTGCCACCGATGAGCTGCCATGCCTGGCGATATGGCGAAAGGAGTTTGTCGATCCCCGAATTGCCGGGTCCGATATGGCGCTGTACCGTGCTCCGGACAAAATCCGCGTGCAGGGAGCCGTTGGTGCCGACCACACGCAGGTAGCTGTCAACAGGGCGTCCCTCAATCGTCACAACGAGCGTACCCGTGAGTGTGCCTCGACGGAGCAGGACATGCACGGTACCTGACTTACCCGCCGACACCGAAGTGATTTCTGTCGGCCCTTCGCCGCCGGCCTTCAGGAAGTGCAACAGGAGATAGACAGGGTGGGGAAGTATGTCGAGGAACTGGAGGTCGTCGCGCAAGGGAGCTCGACCGTCCGGCAGTCGCTTGAGAGCCCGGAACGAGAAATAGCTTTCGACATGCCTGAGCTTTCCCAGAAATGGCAAGAACTCGGTCACCGCTTGCGTGGGGCGTTCGAATAGAAGTTGATGACCGGAGCAAACATGCCGCCCGCCTTCGGCGGCCAGAGTCAGCAGCTGGGTGGTGGTGGATAGTGAGTCGGTGAACGGCTTCTCGATATAGACATGGCAGCCGGCTCGCAGGGCCTCGGTCGCAATCGTAACGTGGGACGCGGGTGGAGTGCACACATGAACGACGTCAAGCGCTTCCGCATCGATGGCTTCCGCGAGCGATCCATAGGCGCGCGTTCCATTCGCGGCGTTCGCCAAGGCCTGTGCGGCTGTCAGTTGTGGATCGCAGACGGCGACCAAAGAGGCACTCGTGCCGAGTCGACGGATGCTGTCCGCGTGGTGCTGGGCCATCTGTCCCGCACCCACTAGCCCAACTCGAAGCGTGGATTTTGTCATGCCATTGGTGGTTAGGATACAGTTCCAACACCCAAGGGAGGCCTTCGGGGCGAGAGCGTGTTCAAGAAAACACAGCTAAGCAACTTTCAGGCCATCCGGGGATCGGGGATGATGGAACCAACCGAATCGCTTGTTGGAAGCTGTTGGAATGCATACGTTTGATGAACCCTCGACCCATTGCAGTATCGTCGGGAAGGATCCGAGGAGTGGACGGAAACACCTGATTCTAAGTACCATGGCATGTGTCCTGCTCGCCATAAACTAATCCTCATTGTACTTCCTGCACTCCGTGGACCAGGCAGAGATGACCGCAATCGCCACCACCGCTCGAAGCCGGACCGGATCCACGTCCGGGGCCAGTCTTTCGATCGAACGAGATCCGATGCGGATGTTGCTGTTCGCCATCATTGTAATGGCAATCAGCAAGATCCACGCGAATTTCAACTTTCTTACGAGACTGCATCCGGCTCAGCTGGCAGTTCTCCTGGCCCTGTTTTACGCGATGGCCAATCCCAAGTCACTCGCCACCGGAAAGTTACTGCGAACGTGGCCCGCAAAAGTAATGGCCGGCCTAGGGTTGATGGCCTGTCTCTCCGTTCCGTTCGGCCTCTCCATGGGGGGCGCGGCGGCATTTTTCCTGAATGAATACTCCAAAACGCTCGTCCTTGCGTTCCTGGTGCTCGCGGCCATCCGAAATACTCGGGACCTATATACCATGGTCTGGGCGTACGTCGCCGGGACTGCGTGTCTGGCCTACCTGGCGATCTTCGTCCTCCGCACGACGGTCGCGGCCGGGGACACGATGGCCCGCATTTCCGGCGGATTCTCCTTTGACGCCAACGACATGTGTGTGATCGCCGTGATCGGATTGCCATTCGCGCTGCTCTGCTTCCAACTCAGCACGGGCGCCGCGCGCGTATTCACGGTCATGACGATGCTTGCAGTCGGCATGTTGGTCGCTCGGAGTGGCTCACGCGGTGGGTTCCTCGGCCTGGTGGTCGTCGGTGGCGCCTTGCTGGTACTGGTGCGAGGCATCTCCGTACATCGAAAGCTGCTCACCGTCGGTGTGCTTGCGATGGGCGTCTTCCTCTCTGCGCCCGAGGGATACCTAGCCCAGATGCAGACCATTCTGCACCCCTCGGAAGATTACAACACGACCTCGCCGACGGGCCGTGTTGAAATCTGGAAGCGTGGTTTCACGTACATGATCACCCATCCGATTGCCGGGATAGGGGTGAACAATTTTCAGCGCGCGGAAGGTAACATTTCGGATCAGGCTGTGGCCGCGCACGAGGTCGACGATGGCGTGCGCTGGAACGCTGCACACAGTACGATCGTACAGGCTGGGGCCGAGATGGGCGTGCCGGGCCTGGTGCTCATGGTGATGCTCATGTACCGAGGGGTCTTCGAATTGCTGGCCCTTCGTCGAAAGCTCCCGGTCAGTTGGGAGAAAGGCACGCCGGAGGAGCGGTTTCTTTATCAGCTGACCATGTTCCTTCCAGCATCTCTGCTCGGGTTCGGCTCGGCAGGACTTCTGGTCTCCCATGCTTACATCGAACCCATCTACTTGCTAGGTGCGTTTCAGGCGGGCTACATGACCGTGCTCAAAGAGAAACTGAGCGGACATTCGACCGGAGCCACCGCCGTCCCGCCGCCGGTGCGCCGGTACCGCGGCGGCTTGCCCCCGGTGGGGATGCCCCCCAACGGCCGCTGATCGCGACGGCATGCGCGCAGTGGTCAAGGGAATGGTCGAACGGGCCCTCATCGCCTCGGGAATCGCGGCTTGGCGGACCCGGGGGCTCCGAGGGCGCACGCTCGTTCTGGCCTACCACAACATCCTTCCTCCAGGCGCCCAGCCCGGTGAGGACCGCGCCCTGCACCTGCCACTCGCCGCCTTCTGTGCCCAGCTCGATCTGCTTGCCGCAACCTGTGAAATCATCCCCCTGGGTACAATATTCGAGCACGGGATCCTTGAGTCCACCCGACCGCGCATCGCGATCACGTTTGATGATGCGTACCGGGGGGCGATTCTCGCGGGAATACCTGAATTAGCCCGGCGCGGGTTGGCTGCCACGGTTTTTGTTCCCCCGGGGTTGCTGGGCGCAGCCTCCCTCTGGTGGGATGACTTGTTGGCCAGCTCACTCACCGGGTCTTCCAGGGTCACGCGTCGTGAGCTCCTTTGGCAACATCAGGGGCGGGCCGATCTGATCGGAAAGGATACCGGGATCCTGAGGCGGCGCGAGCCGCTGGACCCGCACTGCGGCATTGCGACGGCTGAGGAGTTGAGCCGGGCGCTCGCGGCTCATCCGGGACTTGAGTTCGGCGCACATTCGTGGAACCATCCAAACCTCGCCGCCATTTCCGCCACCGATCTGGACCACGAGCTGTCGCGACCGCTGGAATGGCTCAACAACCGCTTTCCCGGCCGCGCTCGGCCGTGGCTGGCGTACCCCTACGGACTCTGGTCGCCTGATGTCGCGGCGGTAGTGAAGCGCCACGGATACCAGGCGGCATGGCGAGTGGACGGCGGCTGGAGTCACGCACCCGTTCCCGATCCATTCACCCTGCCCCGGCTGAATATCGGCACTGGCTTGTCACTCAACGGTATTCGACTGCGGTTGGCCGACATCGGGGCCGGCTGATGGCACGAGTCCTAGTGACTGACGGGGAGCAGCGGGCAGCGCTGGCGGTCGTTCGGTCGCTTGGGCGCGCCGGGCACACCGTCGTGGTGGTGTCGGAACACCGAGGCAGCCTTTCCGGTGCCTCCCGCCATGCGGCAGCTACCGCTCGAGTGCCATCGCCACTCACTGCTCCGGCAGGATTCGTCGATGGAGTGCTGGCGCAGTGCCAGACTCACCGGATCGATGTTATCCTGCCGATTGCTGAGCCCGCCCTGCTGGCGATCCTTGAGGCTGGATCCCGATTCGCCGGGTATCGCTGCCCATGGCCAGATCTCTCGCTGGTCCTGTGCGTGCAAGACAAGGCCCGGGTGCTCGCGGCTGCGCCCGCCGCGGGGATTGCCATTCCGGCCCAGACAGAGGTCCAGGATCGTGCGGCAGCACTGGCGCTCGAAGTTGGCGCCCTGGCCTATCCGGTCGTCATGAAGCCTAGCCGTTCGGTGGGTGGAGCCGCCGCGGCCCGGGTCAAGCTCAGCGTCCGACATGCCGCTTCGGCCACCGAACTCCGCCGGGAGCTTGCGGCGATGCCGGAGGCTGCCTTTCCTCTCCTGCTGCAGCAACGGATCATCGGACCAGGGATCGGCATCTTCCTGCTTCGCTGGGAGGGGAGGACCAGTGCGACCTTCGCCCACCGGCGATTGCGGGAAAAGCCACCATCGGGAGGCGCGAGCGTCTTTCGGGAAAGCATCGCGGCGGATCCCGCGCTGGTCGCTTGTTCCGAGCGCCTGCTGGATCACTTTGGCTGGTCAGGGGTTGCGATGATCGAGTACAAGGTCGATTCCGCCACCGGCACACCGTTCCTGATGGAGATCAATGGTCGCTTCTGGGGTTCACTGCAACTGGCCATCGATGCAGGTGTCGATTTTCCTGCACTGCTCGTCTCGGTCGCGACCGGTGCCGCGCACGTCCAGACTCCGCCATACCGGGTTGGAGTTCGAAGCCGGTGGTGGTGGGGCGATGTCGACCACCTGTTGGCACGGCTTCGACACTCCCCGGCAGAGCTGGCGCTGCCCCCGGGGGCGTCGACTCGGGCTCAGGTTGTGCGCGACTTCCTTCGGTGCGGTGCGCGTGAGGATCGGGGGGAAGTTCTGCGATGGGATGATCCGCTGCCATTTTTCGCAGAGACCCTCGCGTGGCTGAGAGGACGGTGATGCCGGCCCTTACTGGCGCGCTGCACGTCCACAGCGCATACTCGCACGATGGCCGTGACTCGCTCGCGGACCTTCGCGCCTTTGCCGTGCGGCACCACCTCTCGTTCCTGGCGATGACCGACCATGCGGAGGACTTCGATCAGGCGAGGTTCGATGCGTTTCGTGCCGAGTGTGCGGCCCAATCCGATGCCCAGGTGGTGCTGATTCCGGGCCTCGAATTTCGCTTTCCCGGCTTTCCCGGGCTGCACCTGCTTGCACTGGGCATGCGGGAATGGATGTCACCGGGGACGCCGGCCGAGTTTCTGGCCGACGCCAGACGTGCCGCCGGTTTCACGATTGTCGCGCATCCGATTCTGCCAAACTATCAGGTGCCTGCTGATGTCACCGCCCACATCGACGCGATCGAGATCTGGAATGCCTCCTACAATACCCGGTACCTGCCTGATCCCCGAGCCATCGCGTTGTTCCAGCGGCTCAGGACGCGTCGGCCGGAGTTGCGCGCCACTGTTGGGCTCGATCAGCATGATGCCAGGAACTTTCGCGAGACCTGCATCGAAATGACCGCCGAGGCTGCGCGGGACCCGATCGCCGCGCTCCGGTCCGGGGATTACCGCAACGTCGGTCGCTGGGTGCGGTTGGAGGCGACTCCGATGCTCGGGCCGGGGTCGTTGGCAATGCTGCATGTGGCGCGAGGCTGTCTGGATGTGGTGGAGCGGGCCCAGGAGCGCATCGGCTGGTGGCTCAAGAGGCGCTGACGCGGCCCAGTAGCTCTCCGTAGATCGTCGTGTAGTGCTCAACCATCTTCTCGGTCGAGTAGTTGTCTCGTGCTCGGCGCCGGGCCTGCTCTCCGAGCGCCGCTGCTTGGGCGGGATTGCTCAGCAGGTCTGCCAGGGCAGCCGCCAACTCCGCCACTGCGCCCGGGGGCACGAGGCGGCCGCATGACCCGTCTCCCAGCGCCTCTCCGATTGCCCCGACCTGTGAGGCGATAATCGCCGTTCCCGAAAACATGGCTTCCAGGATGGCGATGGGCAGGCCTTCAGACAGCGAAGGCATGACGAACAGATCTGCGGCCGCTAACAGTGCCGGGATATCGGCGCGGAGGCCGAGCAGGTGGACGTGTGGCGCCACGCCGAGCTGGTTCGCGAGCGCCACCAGCTCCTCGTGCAGTTCTCCACGCCCCGCAATCAGCAGATGGGTGGTGGGATGGGCAGTCACGAGCCGCGCCATCGCTCCGATCAGTGTGGCGTGTCCCTTGACCGGGTACAGATTGCCGACTGCGAGTACGACTCGAGCGTCGGCTGGCAGCCCGAGGGCCTTCCGGATGCCGGGGTCCGGAAGGCTGGAGTCCGGGATTCCGTTGGGCACAACCCGCACCCGCCCGGGGGCAAGACGCAGGTCGTGCATCAGGTGCGCCTGGAGGGCGGGTGAGACAGCGACCATCCCCGCGGTCATTCGCGCGGCCAAACCGAGTGCCAGTTGTCGCTGCCATCGTGCCGCGTAGTACCGGCCTCCATGCATGGTGATGACATGGGGTATGGCCCTCCGCCAGGCAGCCCACGCCCCGTAGACGGCGAAGGTGAACTCGTGACTGTGGGCGACGTCGATGCGGCGGTCGCGAAACGAATCAGTCAGCCAGCGGCCGAAACGGGGCGAGAAGGGACGATCGATTGCGAAGTGTTCCACCTCAATTCCCGAACCCACCAGGCGTTGTTCGAGCCACCCCTGGCCGCGTCGCGGGACATACGCGACGACTTGCGCCCCGGCCTCCTGGAGTGCACGCGAGAGAAACACCACAACGTTTTCCGCGCCCCCCGGGCCGTCGGATTCGAGCAACTGTGCGATTCGGAGACCGTGCAACAGTCCGGCCCCGATCTGGTTGGCCTCGGCCACGGAACCTACGATCCGGCGCGGCGCGCGACGACAGATGCCAGATACTCGCTGATCCCGAGATAGGCCTTGAGCCGGGCATGACGGTGGGGTGATCGAAGGTCTTCTGCCCGTGCCTCGGCGTAGGATCCTGCCGCCAGATCCACCGGCTCGAAGGCGTGTTGGCGGAGCTTGGCGCGGAGCTTCTCCGGGGTATAGGTGTGCGGGTGTCCAGGATCCAGACGCAGGCGGGAAAGCGTGCGATGTACCAGGAAGCCGGTCGGCGTCCGGCAGTTCACAGTGAGATAGAGGATCGCGTCGGGACGGAGCACGCGGTGCAGTTCGCGGTACACCGCGTCATCGTGCTGGACGTGATCGATGCAGTTCTCGATGATTGCCATGTCGTAATGGGCATCCGCCACGGGAAGCGATTCACCGCCACCGGTGCGGTAGTCGGCGGCCGGATTGCGGAGCGCACTGAGCACCGGATTGCTGCCGTAGAACCCCTCAAGCGGATCCACCAGCACGCGCTCTCTGGCAGGGAAGAAGCCTGCGACTCCAATTGGACCAGAGCCGACCTCGATGATGGCTGCGGTACCGTCAGTCAGCGTTCCCATCCCCAGCCGATCCAGTCGGAGCTTGAGTTGATTGGCGCGCCATTGATACCAGTCCAACTGGGCCGTCGCGCCATGCGCGATCGCCTCTGCCGTCTTGGCCCAGTATGCCCGCTCGTATTGTTGCGCGCGGCGCCAGCGTCCCAAGCTTACCATAAATGTCGTTTCCCGAGAGTCGTAGGTCTGCGCCCCGGAAGCGCGCAGCGAGGGTAATATCGGCTGGAGAAAACTACTACCGTCCCGCGCATTCCACAGCCGTTTCCGGCGCCCCATCTCTCGAGTCTCATCCGGTTGGCGGCGCGCTGGCGGAGCGGGCCGGATGAGCCGGCAGGACTCCGGAACGGGTCGCGACGGCATCGACCAGGCCAGCCATTTGTCGGTCGGTGGTCCACGACTCCAGTCGGTCATCGGGCGGCAGGTGTGGAATTGCGGAGAGCCCCAGAATTGATGCGAGTGCATCCTCCGCGCCTGACGCGGCGGACTGGGTGACCAGAAAGTGTCCGCCGACTTCGCGGAGCATCCAGGCCGATTCTCCCTCCTGATCCACATAGGCGAGGATTGGGATACGCGAGCCGAGGTAGTCGTACAGCTTGTTCGGCACTTGCGCGGGTTGATCCTGCGCCAGCAGGAGGAGCAAGCTGGCGGAATCGATCGCGGCCTGGGCTTCGGCGTGCGGCACCCAATCCCAAATGCGGACGACATCGGACAGCCCGAGTCTCGCAGCCCGTTCAGCGACGGACCAGCCGTTGAACGTGCGACAATCACCGATCAGGTCGACCTGGAGGCGTGTTGCGTTCAACTCACGCGATGCAAGAAATGCAGCCAAGGACTCGAGAAATGGAAATGGATCACGGGCATGATAGAAGCTGCCGACGTAGACCACACGTGGAGGCCGGCGGATTCCCGGCCGCGCGCTCGGCGCCCTCAGGGCCGGGATCCCGTTCCGGGTCACCATGAATTTGGGTGACGCACTCGCCGGGAGTTTGCTGGCCAACAGGCGATGAATCCCCTCAGTCACCGAAACCACCAGAGCCGAGCGCCGCAGGCACTGTCGTTCCAGCCATCGTTCAATGATCGACGTCCAGCGACTGCGTTGGGTGGCAGAGCGAAAATGACTATCCGTCCACGGGTCGCGAAACTCGATGACCCACGGCAAACCGGTCACGAAGTGGAGAGCGAGCCCGGCCAGGTGGGTCGAGAATGGTGGGGCGGAGGTGTAGAGCACCTTCCCGCCTGCCCGTCGCGCCCTGAGGCCGGCAATGACTGCAACTGGAATGAACCCCTGCTTGTCATCTGGCAGCCACAAGAGGGCCGAGATCCAGCGCTTCAGCCGTGCCACTGGGCGAACTGGTCCCGCGATGGATACGGGCCCACCTGCCGTGCTTTCCGCGGGCTCAGGACGACCGGGAAAGATCCGTCGCTTGAGATTGACATACCACCATCGGGGACTGGTCCAGGGCTTGACCAGTTCCACGACAAGCCCCGGGAGGATTTCACGGGTCCCCGACTGCTGACCTGACGGTGTTGCGGCGATGACGTGTACGTCGTAGCCTGCGGCCCAGAGCGCGCGGGCGACTTTGTAGCTGCGGAGTCCGCCCACGGCTGTACTTGGCGGGAAGTGGTAGGCAATCACGATCACCTGTGTCATACAGGGTATCCCATCGGAAGTGACCGGACTAAATTGCCGGCTACCTCCCCGCGCCCATATTCCTGTTGTTCCGACAAGGGTCTCGCATGAGTGAACTCCTCCCGGCCTGTTCTCGACCCATTTTCATCATCGGAGTCGGGCGGAGCGGCTCGAGTATCTTTCACCAGGTCTTCTCCCAGCATCACCAAGTCGCCTGGCTTTCCCGTTTGTCTGAACGATTCCCCACCCGTCCCGTCCTCAACCGTCTGCTGATGCACGCGATCGATCATCCCGGCCTGACCGGCTGGGCCACGCGCTACGCCGATCCGGCCGAAGCCTATCGCTGGTGGGACAACCGATTTGCCGGCTTCAGTCAACCGTGCCGCGATCTTCGGGAGAGCGATCTCACACTGCTGGCCCGTCAGCGGCTCCACCAGAGCTTTGCGCAGGTCGTGACGTCCCGCCGACAGCGCCTTCTCGTCAAGGTCACCGGCTGGCCCCGGATCGGTTTCCTGCGGGCACTCTACCCGGATGCGTTGTTCATCCACGTCATGCGGGACGGCCGGCCAGTCGCGAGTTCGTTTCTCAACGTGGACTGGTGGCGCGGCTGGCGTGGTCCCGGCAACTGGCTCTGGGGTGAGCTCTCGCCGGATCAGAGCCAGGAGTGGGAACGGCACGACCGCTCGTTCGTCGCCCTGGCGGGGATTCAATGGAAGCTCCTGATGGACGCCTTGGAGCTGGCAAAGGGACCGCTCAGCGCGGAGAACTATCTCGATATCCGCTACGAGACCCTCTGCGCCGATCCGGTCGCCAGCTTCCGCCGAGCCGTGGAGTTCGCCGGGCTCTCCTGGACCCCCGGCTTCGAGGCCGCGGTGCGGGCCACGCCGCTCCGCAGCGAGAATGACAAGTGGCGTCGTGACTTCACCACTGATCAGCAAGCGACCCTCGAGACAGTGCTTCACGATTATCTCATCCGGTATCGGTATCCGGTCACGAACGCCGAAGCCGCTGGGTGAGCGCCCGTCCCACGCGCCGCAGCAGCCTTGCCAACTCAGTCCGATAGCCGCCGGTGAGTGGTACTGGCAGGGTCTCGTAGCCGAACGTCTGCAGTACACTCCCGGCCCGCTTCTCGAAGCCCACCCGCTCGCCGTGCGACAGCGCCTGCTTCCACCGGCCGGCGTTGTCCTTTTGCGGTGGCTGGTTCAGCAGCGGCCAGAGGTGGCGCTTCTCGTCCGGCACCGAACGCTTCACGTCGCGGTGATACTCCAGCATCTGCGCGCTGTAGCCCACGCCGAGAAAGGCGCACAGCCGCTGAAGAATAGGTGCCGCGTCGGTGATGAGGTCCTCGTATCGCAATTCGAAGTAGCGGTCCGGCCCGAGCACACCACCGATCCGCCGAACCCACTCGACCTGCTCCCGCCAGGCGCAGGCGCAGTCGAAGAGATCGTGGATGCCGAAGTCCTGCTGCTGCTGCGACAGGCAGGCGTCGCGGCCGTCGCGCACGATGTGAATCACCTTGCCGGCCGGGAACCAGCGGCTGATCCGGTCGATCCGCTCCATGTTGCCGGGGTCCTTGTCGCCCCACGCCCGCTTCCCCTTCGCGGCAGCATAGGCCAGGTGAAAGGCGTCGACGATGCCGGGAAAGCCGGTGCGCTGATGCAAGGCCAGGACGCCATCCACCGTGAGCGGCACTTCCCACAGCCGGATCCGCTCCTCACCGAGCAGGTCCGTCACCAGCCGCCGCGCATCCATGTCGGTGGCGAGGCCGCCATACTCGGCCAGCCGATCCTCGTACCTGGCCCAGAGCCCCACGGTGTCGAGCGGAATGGCGAGGTCGGGGTGATTGTCGAGCATGAGGCGCAGCAGGGTGGTGCCGCTGCGCTGGAAGCCGACGATGAAGAAGGGTTCGCTCACCGGCGGACCTCCCGGGCCAGCGCCTTGAGGGTACGGAGATGATCGCCGTAGACGCCGAGCATGACGCCGACATAGGTGAGGGCGCCGGCGGTCACGGCCAGCGCGAGTTGCAGCGGGACCGGCCAGGTCGCTGGCAACACGCTGCGCAGCGCCAGCACGGCGATCGCCATGGCAATTGACGCCCGGAGCGGGGGACGCAGCGCATCGAAGTAGGTGCCGAGTCTCATGTCCGTTGCCCGGAGCACCGCGCGCAGCAGCGGCAAGGCAATCGCGGGATAGCCGATGATCCAGGCCAGAGCCACGCCATTGACCCCCCAGTGACTGCCGATCAGGAAGAGGGGGAGCAGCACGGCGACAC
>JAWXBX010000384.1:0-7183 GCA_034440415.1 Gemmatimonadota bacterium
AGGCGGCGCACCGCCCACGAGAGATGGACGAAGTGCGGCTCGTGCGGGTGCGACAGCGGGTGCATGCCGCACTCCTCCGGCAGCCGGTTGCCCTTGCGGGTGTTGCAGCTGGAGCAGGCGGTGACGACGTTGGTCCATTCGTTCCCGCCGCCGCGCGACAGCGGAATCAGGTGATCGCGCGTCAGGCATTCCCGGGCCCGGAGTTCCAGCGGCGAGCGGTGGCAGTACTGGCAGCGATACTGGTCGCGGGCAAAGAGGAAGGTATTGGTGACCTGACGGCGGAAGCGGCGGGGGACGTGCACGAACTTGACCAGCCGGATGATCGCCGGTTTGGGGAGGACGAGGTACGCACTGCGCACCACGTCGCGATCCTCCGATTCCACGATTTCCGCCTTGCCCTCGATCACCAGCCGCAGGGCCCGACGGACAGGCACCATGGTCAGGGGTTCGAACGACGCGTTAAGCGCGAGGCACCGTACCATCCCACTCTTCCCTCGTGAGGGTCCATCCAATCGTAACCGCGGGCCGTGAGGCGACGCAAGCAACGGTCGAGTCACCGGGCCAGGCTGGCCAGCCGGACCTCGAGCAGCTGCCGCAGCCGCGGGTTCCGCGCGATGATCAGCAGGGTGTCGTCGCCGGCCAGGGTCCCGATGATCTCCTTCCAGTCGGCCTGATCCAGCGCCGCCGCGACCGCCGACGCGCCGCCCGTCACCGTCTTGATCACCAGCAGCGGCCCGGTCCCCTCCACGCTCACCAGCAGGGCGGGCAGGACCTGCCCCAGGTCGGGGCGGAGCGATCCCTCGTGCGGGTTGGCATAGTAGGCGCCGCCCTGCGGGTCGATCAGCTTGGCGAGTGCCAGTTCCCGGATATCGCGCGACAGGGTGGCCTGGGTGACGTTGATGCCGTTGAGGGCCAGCGCCGCCCGGAGGTCGTCCTGGCTTTCGATCCGCTTTTCCCGCACCGCGCGCAGGATCGCGGCGTGACGCTGCAATTTCATCAGAGCGCAACTCCTCTGCGGTAGACCTCTCGGCCCCCGAGCAGGGTGAGCCGGCACGCCATGCGCGGCCGGGTCAGTACGGTATCCTGGAGCGCTTCCGCGTCAACCTGCGGCGGCAGATCCAGCGCGACGAGATCAGCCCACTTGCCCGGTACCAGGCTGCCGATTCCAGCCTCGAGCCCCAGGGCGCGCGCCGCATCCAGGGTGACGAGGGCGAGCATCTCCCCCGGCGTGAGCCCCGCGAGTTGGCCCGCGGCCCGCGCCTCGGCAAAGAGATCCAGCGGGCTGACGCTCGCCACCGAATCGGTCCCGACGCCCACCCGGATGCCCCGCTGCCGCATTTCCGCGAGCGGAGCCCGGCCATGGCCGTGACGCTGATTGGACCGCGGGCAGTGAGCGACAGCCACCCCGCGCCACGCCAAGGTGTCGAGATCCGACCCCGTCGCCTGGACAACGTGAATGCACAGCGTCCGCGGTCCGAGGACTGCGTGCCGGTCGAGCCACGCCACCGGGGTACAGCCCGGCGCCGTCGGCAGGGGAACCTCGCGCCGCTTCCACCCCTCGGCAAAGGCACCCCCCTGCCCCGCCAGCAGCGCCGACTCCTCAGCCGATTCGGCCAGATGAACGGCGAGCGGGAGACCCACCTCCTCCGCGTGCCGGGCGACGCGGGCGTACAGCGGGCCGCTCACGCTATACGGCGCGTGCGGTGAGCCACCCAGCGTCACCCGCTCCCCGGCGAACCGGCCAAGCTCGTCCAGCCGACCAACCCAGCCGCGGAACGCCTCCTCCACCTGTGCCGGGTGCGGCCCAAACACCTCGTGGTAGGCGATCCCGCTGCCGCCGAGCCCAGCCAGCGCCTCGATCACGGCGCCGCTGTCGCCGGTATCCGCCACGGTGGTCACACCGCTCGCCCACCCCTCCCGGATACCGCGCGCCGCCGCCGCCCGTACCTCGTCGACCGACCGCCGGGCCTTGAGCAAGATCAGGTGCCGGATCCAGCCGGCGAAATCCGCATCCTCAACCTGGCCCTCAAGCCCGGTCAGCTCGAGATGAGAGTGGGTGTTGACCAGGCCCGGCAGCAGGACCGCGTCGTCCAGCCGCTCGAGATAGGCCTCCGGCGGTGTGGGCACCAGCGCCGCAGGACCGGCCGCCGCGATCCGGCCCTGCGCATCCACCAGCACCGCCCCGTCGCTGACCGGCGGTCCCTCGATCGGCAGCAGCCAGGGGGCGGCGTACCGAGCGAGGCGCACGTCAGTTCCGCTGATTGGTGAGCGGATTCACGGCGCCGGCCCGGAACGGATTGTGGATGGGGCAGAACTCCTTTGGTTCGGTGCCCGGCAGGTAGGACTCCACTGAGAGGGAATCCTTGGGGCAGAAGGACATGAACTTGCCGCCCGTCTGCCGGTCCACATCGACCACGGTCAGGCCGGAGGGCCGGGGCCAGACCGCCGGCGTGGGGCGCCGCTCGTAGATCTCCTTCATCATCGTGGTCCACACCGGCGCGACGAGGCGGCCGCCCTGCGCATTGTCGATGATCTTTTCCGGCTTGTCCATCCCGAACCAGATACCGGCGACGAGATCGGGGGTGAAGCCGACGAACCAGACATCGGCGCCATCGTTGGTGGTCCCGGTCTTGCCGCCGGCGGGCACCGTGAACTGACGGCCCACCGCACCGGCGGCGGTGCCGCGGCGCACGACGTCGCGCAACCCGTCGAGCATGAGCCAGGCGAGGGCGGAGTCCATGACGACCTCGGTACGCGGCCGGGGCGCCCAGAGCACCGTGCCGTTCCGGTCCTCGACCCGCTCGATCGCGAAGGGCGCCGTCCGGGTGCCCATGTTCGCAAAGGCGCTGTAGGCGGAGATGAGCTCGATCGGAATCACGTCGGCGGAGCCGATGTACACCGCGGGATAGGGCGGGACGTTGGTCTGGATCCCGAACCGCGCCGCCTCGCCGATCACCGCCGGAGCACCGATGTCCATGCCGACCCGGATCGCCGGAATGTTGCGGCTCTGGAAGAACGCCTGCTTCATCGACATCGGCCCGTCGAAGCGATTGTCGTAGTTCTGCGGCTCCCACGGCGGCTCCCCCGCCAGCATCTCGACGCTGATTGGGTCATCGTTGACGATCGACGACCAGGTCCAGGGATGATCCGAGTTGCGACCCGCGCGGAGCGCCGCGGTGTAGACGATCGGCTTGAAGGTGGAGCCCGGCTGCCGGAGCGCCTGGACCGCGCGGTTGAACTTGCTGTCGTTGTAGTCCCGTCCCCCCACCATGGCGAGGATCTTCCCGGTCTTCGCCTCCAGCACGACCGCAAGTCCCTGCAGGTAGGGCGACTGCGACTGGGACACCGCGTCATCCGGCCGCTTCCCCATGTATTCCGCGTAGCCCGGCCGGGGATACTTGCCCAGCTTGCCGCGCTCGATCCCCTCGAGCTGACGCAGCACCGCCCGCTCGGCGGCCTGCTGGATGTCGAGGTCGACGGTGGTGTAGATGCGCAGGCCGCCGCGATAGAGCTCGGAGCCGAACCGGGTACGCAACTGCTGCCGGACGTACTCGACGAAGTAGGGAGCCACCTCGCTGAAATCGGAGCGGGTGGAAAGCAGCAGCGGATAGGCCTTCCACCGTTCATCATCGGGGTCGGAGAGGACTCCCTCCTGGGCCATCAGGTCCAGAATCAGATTGCGCCGCTCGACCGAGAGATCGGGATTGCGCCGCGGGTTGTAGCGGGTGGGCGAGCGGGGGATGCCGGCGAGTGTGGCCGCTTCGGCGACATTCAGGTCCCGGGCCGACTTGCCGAAGTAGCGCTGGGCCGCCGCCTCCAGACCGAAGGCGCCGTTGCCGAGGTTGATCTGATTGAGGTACAGCTCGAGGATCTTGTCCTTGGGGAAGTTGTCCTCGATCTCGAAGGCAACCTGCATCTCCCGGAGCTTGCGGCGGATGGAGCGGTCCTGCCGGTTGATGTCCTCGGGAAAGATGTTGCCGGCAAGCTGCATGGTGATGGTGGAGAAGCCCTGCACCCGCCCCCGGCCGAAGGTTGTGGCGACCGCCGTGGCCTTGATTGCGCCAAGGGCGCGGACCCAGTCGACGCCGTGATGCTCGTAGAACCGCTTGTCCTCCACCGAGATAAAGGCGGCAATGGCGGCGGGAGAGATCTGGGTGATGGGGATGAGCGTGCGGCGCTCTTCCCCGAGGTCGGTAATCAGGCGGCCGTCGGCGGCGTAGACCTTGGAGGCCTGCGCCGGGTCGTAGCCCTCCTGCACCAGCTTGGCGATCGAGGGGCAGGCGTTGTTGGCGCAGGCGCGGCCCCATGCGCCGATGGCCACACCACCGCCGAGCGCGACAGCCGCGAGGATCGTGGTGAGGATGGAGCTCCGGATGCGGGGGGTGTACCACCAGCGGGAGAGCGTATGCAGGACGACGGGGGGCATGCGAGGAATATAGGTGGGGGAGTCAGCCGTCGGCCATCAGCGGTCAGCCGTCAGTCGTCAGTCGTCAGCCGTCGGCCCTCACCGGTCAGTGACCGACGGCGGCTCCCCCGCTTAGAATTGTCCCCCATGACCGACCTCCTCAGCACCCTGACCGCCCGCGGCTTCGTCCACGACGTCACACCGGGCCTCGCCGCGCGACTCACCCGCGGGCCCATCACCGGCTATGTCGGCTTCGATCCGACCGCCGACTCGCTCCATGTCGGCAACCTGGTCCCGGTGATGGGACTGGCGTGGCTGCAGCGACTGGGCGGCACGCCGATCGTGCTGGTGGGCGGCGGGACCGGGATGGTTGGCGATCCGAGCGGCAAGCGGTCGGAGCGCCCGGTGCTGGGGCTGGCGGAGATCGACCACAACGCCGCGCGCATCCGCGCACAGCTCGAGCGCTTCCTCGCCTTTGACGGGGCCAACGCCGCCCGGGTGCGCAACAATGCCGACTGGCTCCGGCCGCTGCACCTGATGGAATTCCTGCGCGACGTCGGGAAGCATTTCACCGTCAATTACATGCTGCAGAAGGAAGCGGTGCAGAGCCGGATGGATACCGGCATCTCGTTCACCGAGTTCAGCTACATGCTGGTGCAGGCCTACGACTTCTGGTACCTGCACCAGGCCGACCGGTGCGAGCTGCAGATGGGCGGCAGCGACCAGTGGGGCAATATCACGGCGGGGACGGAGCTCATCTCCCGCCGCGGTGGCGGCGAGGGGCATGGGCTCACCTTTCCGCTGCTCACCACGTCGAGCGGCGGCAAGTTCGGCAAGAGCGAGGCCGGCAACATCTGGCTCGATCCGGCCAGGACCTCGCCGTACCAGTTCTACCAGTTCTGGCTCAACACCGAGGATGCCGACGTCGAACGCCTGCTGCGGTTCTTCACCTTTCTGCCGCTGGAGGAGATCGCGGCGGTGGCCGCCGAACAGATACGGGAGCCGGGCAAGCGGGCGGGGCAGCGCCGACTGGCGGAGGAGGTCACTACCCTGGTACACGGCGCGGCGACACTGCAGAGCGTCGTCGCGGCGAGCCGCATCCTGTTCGGCGGGATGAAGCTGGCGGACGCCGGCGCGAGCGTGCTCGCGGTGCTGGCCGGAGAGATCCCGACCACCGCCGTGCCAGCGACTGAACTGACCGGGCTCGGCCTGGTGGATGCCCTGGTCCGCTGCGGGCTCGCCGCCTCGAAGGGCGACGCGCGACGCGGGGTGCAGCAGGGAGGATTTTCGGTGAATGGCTCACCGGTGGGTGACGTCGAGCGCAAGCTCACCGCGGACGATCAACTGCCCGGTGGGTATGTGCTGCTGCAGAAGGGGAAGAAGAACTATGCGATGCTGGTGGCTGGAAGCTGAGAGCTCGCAGGTGGCAGGTGCAGGTGGCAGGTGGCAGGTGGCAGGAACAGAGGATAGCGTCGATGGCCGTTAGCTGAAGGCTGAAGGCTTTCTAGCCCTCCCACACGACAAGGAGCCCCGCATGCACGGCGAGTTCATGAAGTTCCTCAAGGAGTATGGCGTGATCGGCCTGGCGATCGGTGTCATCATCGGCTCCAAGGCAGGCGAACTGGTGAAGTCAATCGTTGACGGGCTGCTCATGCCTGTCGTCGGCATGGTCCTGCCGAGCGGGGACTGGCAGCAGCTGGTGGTGGGTCCGTTTCAGGTGGGAATCGTGCTGGCGGCGCTGATCAACTTCGTGATCGTGGCGTTTCTGGTCTTTCTGTTCGCGAAAAGGGTATTGAAGGAAGATACGGTCGCAAAGAGGTGAGGAGTGAGGAGTGAGGAGCGGTACTTCCGCCTCACTCCTCGCTCGCACTCTACCACCGTGTCCGGCTCGTCCTGCGCGACGCCTTTCCGCCCAGCAGTCCCCCCAGCACTCCGCGCACCAGCGCCCGTCCGACACTCCGTGCCACCGTGGTCCCCAGGGCCGCAACGATCGCCGAACCGATTTTCGCTCCGGTGGACATTTTGGCCGGCGCGGATGCCTGCCCTCCCCTGCCGTCAGGCGCGGAGGCCTGCCCTCCCCGCCCCGGGGATTCCAGACGAGCGGCCAACATCTCGCGCGCGCGCTCGCGGTCGACCGGCGTGCCGTACTCGGCCAGCAGGTCGGAGTGGCGGATGTCGGCCTGCAGCTCGTCCGGCGTCAGGGGGGCCATGCGGGAGGTGGGTGGAATGAGCCGCGCCGCGACGACCGGCGTGGGCACGCCGCGGGGATCGAGGGCGGTCACCACCGCCTCGCCGATCCCCAGCGAGGTCAGGGTCTCCTCCAGGTCGTAGAACTCGGTCCTGGGGTAGGTCCGGACGGCGGCCTTGAGCGCCGTGGCATCGTCCGGCGTGTGTGCGCGGAGCGCATGCTGCACCCGGTGGCCGAGCTGGGCGAGGATGTCCGACGGCACATCCTTGGGGCTCTGGGTGACGAAATACACACCGACCCCCTTCGACCGCACCAGCCGCACGACCTGTTCCACCTGCTGGAGAAAGGCCTTCGAGGCGTCGTTGAACAGCAGGTGGGCTTCATCGAAGAAGAAGACGAGCTTCGGTTTGTCGAGGTCGCCGGCCTCCGGCAGCGTGTGGTAGAGCTCCGCCAGCAGCCACATCAGAACGGTGGAGAACAGCTGCGGCTTGTCCTGCACATCGCTCAGCTCGAGGCAGGTGACGACGCCTTTGCCCTCCCGCGTGGTGACCAGCAGGTCATGGACATCGAACTCCGGCTCGCCGAAGAAC
>JAWXBX010000385.1:0-3792 GCA_034440415.1 Gemmatimonadota bacterium
GAAGGGGAGAGTCGGCCCGATTTCCCCGCACCATCCTTGCCACCCAATCGCCAGATCGCCGAGGTGCGTGAGGAGAGTGAAGGCGGGAGGTCAGTAGGGAGTCAGAGTTCCATCCGGAGCGATCTCAAACCTCGGGCCAGTCCAGGGCTGTTCTCTGAGAACCGGTGCGGTGCGTGCAGGTCCGCGCCGGAAGGCAGCGGTGAAGGAGAGATCCGCCGCCGACAGATCCACGACGTAACCGAGGTCGATGAGGGCTCCCGCTGTCACGAGGCTGAGCGGATCGGGGGGCGAATCGAGATATCCGGTCATCAGCTCCGCCATGAGTGAAGTCTCGCGCCAGTGGACATTGGCGGTACCGGCTCCCCCCTGACCTTCCACCGGCACATTCACCGGCGAGTCCGGTGCCCCGCGCACCGCCCAATAGCCAAGACGGCCGCCCGGACCGATGTACTCGGGCGTCGGCGAGCCGCCGCCGGTGAGCAGCGACTTGCTCACCCAGTTGGATCCCATGCCGAGCGCATGCCCGATCTCGTGAAGGACGACCTCGTCCAGCGAGCTGCCGAGACCGCCGACGTCGGCCACATCCAGCACGATGATCGACACGGTGGGAAAGAGGCTGCCGTTCCGTCGTACGCAGACCCCGGTGCCGCCCAGGATACCGCCCGGGCCATCAATGGCAGTGATCTGAACGTAGAGCCTCAGGTCATCGATCGTGCCGGAAAACGACGGCTGGCCGGTGACGCAGGCGTCGGTGGCGAGGTTGATCGTCGCATCGGGGATGTCGCCGGTGATCACCCGCTGCCATCTGGCCACCGCTGTGATGAAGGCCCCCTGGGTCGCACCGCCCGGCGGGGAACCGATGTAGGTCACGTCGATGTTGAACGCCGAGCCGGGAGCGAGACCGGTGGCGCTCAGGTTCGCCGCCTGGGGTACGCCGTTCACGGACGCGTCGAGGGCGTTCGATCCCTGCGCAAGCTGCCACCCGCGCACCCGTGCAATGCCCCCGGTATCGGTGACGGCGGAGTCGACGGGAAGGAACCCTCCCCCGGCGGTTACCGCGTAGTGCACCATCACTCCCGCCACTCCGAGGCCCAGCGAATCGGTGACCAGGGCACCGAGGGGAACCGGGAGCGCGCTTCCGGCGGCCGAACTCAGTGCCGGGGTATTCAAAGGGGTGATGGCAGCGGGCGGCGCAGCAGTACCGAAGGCCAGGATTTTGCCGGACCGGCCCATGGACTGATCCCGCAGTGCGACGGTCTGAAGTCCGGCGGGCGGTCCCAGAAACCATCTGACGGTTGTCTCGCCTAACGAATCCAGAGTCGCCACGGTCTGGCCCAGACTGCCACTGCCGCTCGTGACGGTCAGCGTGAGCCCTTCGCCCGGCATGCCGTGGCCCAGCCGGTCGGTGGTGCGGACTCGTGGCCAGACCGGCAGCAGATGGCGCGTGGGGGCAGTCTGGCTGTCACCGGCCACGACGATCACTGTGTCAGCCGGTCCGGCTCGGGTGATGGAATGAAAGAGAACGCTGTCGCCCGGGAGGGCGGTGGTTGTCACCACCAGCTGATTGAGGCCCACCGCCGTGTCGTAGGTCCAGGCGGCGACTCGGCCGATCCCCAGGGAGTCCGTGACGCTGTCCACCCCGGCGAGCGAGCCCCGCGGTCCGAGGACCCGCCATGTGAGCGGCAATCCGGGAACACCGTTGCCATACTGGTCTACCACCTGTGCAACGGGTGGCCCCGCCGGCAGCGCGACGAACTCCCCGTCCAACGGGGTGTTCAGCACGACGTAGTTGTGCGGCGTGTCAGCCTGGATCAGCGCGGTGAACGTCGCGGGGGAACCTGCCAGTCCCAAACCGGCCGCGGTCATGCGACTGTCAAAATAACTGCTCGTCCCCACCGTCCACGCCGGCGCAGTCGCAAGACCGGCGGAATTGGTGGGCACCGTTCCAATGCCGGCGAGTGAGCCATCGAGGTTGGTGCTCCGGGCCTCGTGGAAAGCAATCAGAACGCCTGAAACAGGCAGACCGGACGAGTCTGTCACCCGGACTTCCAGCGGAGTGCCAGCGACAGTGCCAGCCCTCACCGCCTGACTGTCTCCCTGCATGATCGTCAGGGTTCTACCCAGATGGGTTTGGGTCTGTAGCACGTAATTGAACCCGCCGGCAGTGACCGTGAGCTCGTTGAGGCCCGGAGACGGGCCGAGGGTCCAACTGTCCAGCGTGCCCCACCCTGACCCATTGGTGAGTGTGTCCGGGGTCAGGAGCGTTCCTCCGCCGGCAGTGACCGCGAAGTGGATCGGGGAATCCGTCAGACTGTTGCTGTAGGCATCGTAGGGAAGAAACAGGCAGTTCTTGAATTCGTACCCGGCTGGCGCCCCAAGGTCTCCGCCGCAGGTGAAGAGTTGATTCATGCCAATCACCGGCCCTGGGAGCACGGTTACATAAAGCGCGATCGGGCCGAACGAGGCATTGGCCACGCTTGCCAGCAGGAACTGAGCCCCGGCACGGGTCGAAACCTTCCACGAGCCGACCGTGGCAATCCCCGCGGAGTCGGTCACCTGCTGAGCCCCGGCAATCGAGTCGTAGTAGGAGCCGAGCAGGAAGGTGACGGGCACTCGAGCCACCGGATTCCCGAACGAATCGGTGACCTGAACGGAAGGCGGGATTGGCACGGTAGAGTTCAGCGGAATCACCTGACCAGCGCCAGCAACCTGGATCATTCGTCTCGCCGGGCCAGCCGCCGCCGTCGCCACGAAAGTATCCGCCAGCGTCAGTCCAGCGGTCACATACTCAGCGACGAGAGCATTGCGGCCCAGTTGCACGCCGAGGGTCCAGCGTCCTTGGGCAGCGATGCCGTTGGAGCCCGTAATCACGCTCGCTGCGGCAAGCGATCCCCCGCCCTGCAGCACCCGAAAGGTCACCGCCGAGCCAGAAACGACGTTGGTGTCCAGGTCAGTCAACTTGACGGCCGGTGCCGCCACCACGGTCTGGCCGACCACGCCTGCCTGACTGAGGCTGGTCACAGGCTTGATCGCCGCGGGCGCCCCGCCGATAAGCGTGACGACTGCCGTGCTGTCCGGAATCAGTCCGACGGACTGGAATACCAGCTGCCGCGTGCCCGTCTTCCCCGCGAGCGCGAGGTCGGTGAACCGGGCCCGGCCGGTGGAATCCGTGACCGCGGTTGCGGTGCCAAGGAGAGCGCCGGTACTGCCCACAAGGGCTACGCTGACGGTGACTCCGCCCTTCGCGATGTCTTTTCCACCGACTGCACGTAGCTGGATGACCGGCTGGGGAGAGAATATCTCCCGGTTCCGCGGGGTTGCCGGCGGCCTCGTCGTGAGCACGAGTCGGTCGGCGGGCGGAGACGGGCCAACGCCATTGTCTCCGCCGGCGCCACAGGCGGGGCCGAGGATGACAAGGGAAAGCACAACGAGGGGAAGGAAGCGCGTGCGCATCTATACGTACTGGTACGCATCAGTGAAGCGTTTGTCCAGTCGGGCCGCCATTTTCTCTGACCCCGGGTCGAGCACGAAACCTCCTCGGCGTGGCTCAAAATGATGAACCGGAGGGGAACGCAGATGGACCCGCCGATGACCTTTCCCCCGAAAGCAGGGCCAGTTAGCATCGGATGGTTCCAGCTGGGGCGGAGCCGGAGCTCCGCCACCTCCCAGCCTCATCGAACTCCGATCGCCCAATCGCCTGATACTCCAATCGCCGCGCGGTCGGGCGCGGAGGCCCGACCTACCCACCCTTTTCGCGCCCCAACCGCCCAACCGCCCAATCGCCTAACCGCC
>JAWXBX010000386.1:0-9353 GCA_034440415.1 Gemmatimonadota bacterium
GAGCGGGACAGCGGGAACTTCCTGACGCGGCTCGTCTACGGGCTGGACCGGACGTGGGGTCGGGGTCGGACGCGGGGGGGCAAAGGTGAGCTGGATTGGCTGGACCGCTTCCCTCTGTTGCGGCAGGCTCGCCACCCGGCCGCGCATCGGTCCCGCGAGCAGCCACCAGACGAGGCAGACATGGAACACGACGCTGACCACCAGCGCCGCCAGGCGCCGGTTCCAGACCGTCGTCGATGGGAGGACGGTCGAGTACGACCCCGGGCGCGCTCGCTTCGATCCCGCCATCGGACTCGGCCGCTCAGCCCGCAAGGGCGCGCTTCAGGATCTTGCCCGAGCCGGTCTTCGGCAACTCGGTCAGGAAGCGGACGTGCCGGGGCAGCTTGAATCCGGCGAGCTGTGGCCGGCAGAAGTCGGTGATCTCTTCGGCCGTGAGCCGCGCTCCGTCCCGCAGGACCACCGCGGCATTGACCACCTCACCCCAGATCGCGTCGGGGCTGCCGAACACCGCGGCCTCCAGAACGGCCGGATGCTGATACAGGACCGCCTCGACTTCGGTCGAATAGACCTTCTCCCCGCCGGTGATGATCATGTCCTTCTTCCGGTCGACGATCGAGACGTACCCCTCGCTGTCCAGCACCGCGAGATCCCCGGTGCGGAGCCATCCGTCCGTGGTGAAGGCGGCGGCGGTCGCATCGGGGCGCTTCCAGTAGCCCGGCGTGACGGTCTCGCCCCGCACCTGGATCTCGCCGACGGCGCGCTCATCGGCCGCGACGGGGACGCCCGCATCGTCCACTACCCGGAGCTCGATGGCGATGAATGGCCGGCCGGTCTTGGCCTGATAGCGGAGGCGTTCCGCCGGCGGCAGCGCCCGCAGATGGTGCTTCAGCAGGCTCAGGGTGAGATACGGACTGGTCTCTGTCATGCCGTAGGTCTGTACGTATTCGCACTTGAAGATGTTGACGATGGCTTCAACCACCGCAGGCGCGATTGGCGCGCCCCCACTCAGGATCCGGCGCAATCGGGGAAAGCGGCGCTCGGTCGCCGTCGGATGCTTGACCATCAGGTTGAGCATCGTCGGGACGAGGTTGGTGATGGTGACACTCTCGCGCTCCAACGTCGCCAGCACCTCGCCAGGTTCAAATTGGGGCACCATCAGGTGTCGCCCGCCCACCCAGGTGATCGCGAACGTTGCCCACGCGTCCGCCAGGTGGAACATCGGCGCGATGTGTCCCCAGACGTCCGTCTCCCGTAGTTCCAGCTCGGCGATGGCCGCGAGCGCATGGACCCACACGTTGCGGTGGGTGAGCATGACGCCCTTCGGTGGACCGGTGGTGCCGCTGGTGTAGTACAGCTGCGCGACCTGGTCCATCGACGTCACAACAGGCACGAACGGCGGGCCGCCCGGCTCGGGCCATGCCACTCCACTCGCCCTCCCGCTCCACTCCGGCGTGCTCCCGGCCCACACGACATGTCCCACCTCCGGCGCCTCGGCCATCGCCGCGTGGGCCAGCGGGGCGAGCGCGGGGTCGGCCAGGAGGAGGGTGCTGCCGCTGTCCCGCAGGATGAAGCCGAGCTCGCTGGCGGTCAGGCGGGTGTTGAGTGGGACGAGGATCAGTCCAGCACCTGCGGCCGCGAAGTACCCCTCCAGGTATGCCGGTCCGTTCGGCAGCAGCGCGGCCACCCGGTCGCCCGGTCGCTGGCCGAGTTCGACCAGCCGATGGGCCAGGGCATCGACCCGGGCACCGAGTGACGCATAGGAGAGAGCGTGCCCGTCATCTCCGACCGCCGGACGATCCGGGTGGAGACGACGGGCACGTTCGAGAATGGACCAGAGGCTCATTCCCGGCTCAGTAGGTCGTGTCCCAGTCCACCTTGGCTGCGCGGCGGCAGCGGACGCACATGAGGGACTCGGGTTCGCCGTCGAATTCCTGTCGCGCGGTACAGTCGGGACAGACGGCGTAGGTCGACACCAGCTTCACTCCGGCCAGGGTCGGGCGCATGACGCCGGTGCGGGTCACGACACTCCACTGCTCGGGCCGGTCGGGCCGGAACCGCAGATCCTCCCGGCGGACATGGACCGGTGCGTGATCGACTTCCAGCGTGATCATGCCGTCCGGCTGCTCATCGACCACTGGATACCAGGCACCACGCCGCAATTGATCGGCGACTCCCGGCGTGGCCGTCGCCCATCCCTTGATGGAGGTGGTGGGCCCGGAGCGGCGGAATGGAGGGATCGACATGGCTTCTACTATATCTGATTCCGGCCCATCCCGCACCTTCCCGGCCCGCGCCCGGGGTGTCGGCTGGCGCGGCGGGGAGTAGATTGCCGTGACATGGCACCGAGACACTCACTCCCCAATTCGCCCAGCCGTCCCCTGGCCGACGTGCTGCTCGGCCTGGCGGCCGTCGTGCAGCGCCTGCGCCGCCTGCCGGAATCGCATCCCGAGGTGACCGGGGCGATCGGCGCGCTGGAGCGTGCCCTGGCCGGACTGCTCGCCTCGCGGGAATTGCTCACCATCAAGGTCGGCACGGTGCAGTTGCTGGTCGAGGGCATGGAGACCAATCCGGACTACGAGCCGCTGCGGGACCTCACTGTGCTGCTGCGCGACGCGGGGATCGACGCCATCGAACTGCGGCCGGGGGTGACCGCTGCGGAGCTGCTCCTCGGGCTGAGCGCGGTCGCGCTGCATGGCGGCGGACAGCGCTCCATCCCGGCAACGGCCAACCTCGCCTTCCGCGCCCAGCGCCCGACGCCTCCCGCTGGGACGGCGCCCTGGTTCGTACTCGAGCGACTGGTCCTGGGCGATGAGGCCCAGCCCTCCGGGGAGCGCGATCCCGAGGGAATCGCCGTCGCACTCGAACTGCATCCCGCGCAGCCTGATTGGCGTGATCGTGTGCTTGCGGCGCTGCTCGGCGTCGCGGCCCAGTCGGTCCTCAATCGCGAGCTGGCCACCGACCTCGAGCTGCTCATCGGGGCCGTTCCGCTCGTCACCCTGCGCCGCCTCGTCTCGCCCGCGGCCGATGATCAGCTGGTGCGCGATTTCGTCCAGGAATGCTGTGGCGTGCTCGATGCCGCCAGCCTCTACCGCCTGGCCCAGGCGCTCGTGCCTGGCCGGGAGGAACGCCTCTCCCCGAGCGCGCTGCCGGTGCTGGGACGCATGGCGGCGCAGGCGGAGGATCCCCGGCATGGCGCCGCGCGGAGAGCGCTGGAAGAGGAAGTGGTGCGACTGGTCTCGGGTCAGGACGCCGTGACCGGCGCGGGACGTCCTGGCCTCGAGCCGGAGCGGCTGCTCAAGCTCGCGCTGGAGAGCGGCATCCTCGAGCGGGGCACTCTCGTCGCCGCCGACCGGATGATCGCGCGACGGCAGGTGGGACCGCTGCTGGCCCTGCTGGAAACGGTGCCGCGCGAGGATCCCGTCGCGCGCGGGCTGCGGGGTCGTGTCTTTCACCCGCAGACGGTGCGGGCTCTGCTCGAGGTGGCGCCGATCGATCTCGAGGCACTTGACCGGCTGATTCCGGCATCCGGCATCGAGGCGGCGCCGGCGCTGCTCGATGCGCTGGCACACTCCGGAGAACGCCGAGTCCGGCTGCGGCTGCTGGATTTCCTGACCCGGTATGGGCAGGCGATCGGGCCGCTGGCGGCGGAGCGGATCGAAGGAATGCCGTGGTATGTGCAGCGCAATCTGCTCGCGCTGCTCGGCCGGCTACCCGATCTCCCGCCCGACTTCTCGCCTGCTGCGCTCCGCGGCCATCGCGATCCGCGGGTGCGGCATGAGGCGCTGGCGCTCGCGCTGGTAGATCCGGACCTGAAGGAACAGGCGTTCATCGACGCGCTCGAGAGTGAGTTCGAGCCGACTCTGCGGCTGGTGTACGGGCTCCTGGCCGAGCGGTGCCCCCAGGAATTCATACCCCGGCTGATGGCCCACGCCGCCGATCCCCGGATCGAGGCGGAGCTGCGGGCGCTCGCGGTCACCGCACTCGCGCCGGTCCACGATCCAGTCGTCCTCCGCCTGCTCCGCCGAATGGTGGTCGCGCGGGGTATCGCCGCGATGGGCCGCCTCGCGCCCCGGAGCCCGACGATGCTCGCGGCGCTGCGGGGCCTGGCGGCGCATTGGGGCAGCCATCCCAAGGTCGTGCCGCTGCTGGAGACGGCGCGTCAGTCACGCGACACGGAAATCCGTGACGCTGCCCGGGCTCCGGTCCGCCGCTCCCATCCCGCCATGCCACGGGCCCTCGGCTGATGCGCGACGCCGTCCGGTTCCTCCATGCGATGGGCCATGCCCTGGATCTGCGCCGTCAGCGGCATGTCGGCGTCATTGCCCGGCGCGCGGCCGACGACGCCTGTCTGGACCGGCTGACCGACCTGCTCGCCACCGATCCCGCCCCGCGCTTCGACTTCCAGGACTACGGGGTGCGTTACCAGCAACTGCCCCTGGCCGAGTTCGATGGCTGGAACTGGAGCGAATACCTCGCATGGCGCGGCATTTCCCACCTCGCCATTCGCTCCCTGCCCACCGCCGCGACGCTCGCCGCCTTCCTCGACCTCGCCGCCGACGAACCGGCCGAGACGCCGGTCTGGCCGCAGGACCGCGATGGCCTCAGCTGGTCGCACGATCGTACCCAGCTGGACGCGGATGACCACGACACGGTCTATCCCCTTGCCGGCGAACTCGCCGTGATGAGCGAGATCCTCACCGCCGCCGCGCGGGGTGAGCCGTTCCGCCGTGGCGATGCCTGTGCGGTTGTGGCATCGCTCGAGGCCACCCGCACGACCCCTGATGGTCCCGGGCTCGCCCTCCTCGTGCCCGAGGATCGCACGGTCTACCAGGCCGCTCACGCACTCAATACCGCCCTCCTCGCACTGGCAGTGACCGATGTGCTGGGCATGCCGGCGGAGGAACGACGCGAGGCGGCGCTGGCGGGGCTGCTGCATGACATCGGGATGGTGCGACTGCCGGCGGATATGCTGGGCGACCAGGTGTATTCACCGCAGGACCGGGCGCGGGTGCGGGGACATCCGCTGGAGGGCGCACGACTCCTGCTCCGTCAGTCCGAGCCGTTCGAGACGGCCGCCGTCGTCTCCTACGAGCACCATCTCCGCCACGATGGATCGGGGTACCCCCGGCTCAGCTACCCCCGGGAACCCCACGTAATGAGCCGGATCATCGCCGTCTGCGACGCCTTCGACGCCCTGCTCGCGCCGCGCCCCGACCGGCCGGGCCTGGAATCCACCGTCGCCCTGCTCCAGCTGGAGCGCAGCGCGGTCACCCTGTTCGACGGCCGCGTGGTCGGTGCATTCAGCGAGGCCATCCTCCGTGGCGGGCGCGACCGCGGCCTCCTCTTGACATCACGAACGTTTTAGTCGTATTTCGCTGCCACGCCCGATTCAGGGCGCCTTCTGCACGAGGCACGCGATGAACGACGCAACCACAATCCCTGCCGTCCCCCCGATTGCATCCCGCGGCTACGCCCGCCCCGAGGTGCTGGTTTCGACCGAGTGGGTCGCGGCACATCTGCAGGACGCAAACGTCCGCCTGCTGGAATCCAACGAAGACCTGCTGCTCTACGAGACCGGCCATATCCCCGGGGCGGGGAAGATCGACTGGGTGACCGAGCTCAACGATTCACTCACCCGTGACTACCTCGGCCGTGATCGCTTCCAGGCGCTGCTCCGCGCCAAGGGAATCAATCAGGACACCACCGTCGTGCTCTATGGCGACAAGAACAACTGGTGGGCGACGTACGCCTTCTGGGTGTTCCGTCTGTTCGGGCTCGAGAAGCTGCGGCTCATGGATGGTGGGCGCATGCGCTGGGTCGAGGAAGGGCGGGCACTGACGACCGTGGCATCGAGACCTCCGGAGGGGAACATCGTCGCGGGAGAGCGCGACGATCACACCATCCGCGCCTTCCGCGATGAAGTGCGGGCCCACGTGCGGGCGCGGGGGCAACTGGTCGATGTACGGAGTCCGGAGGAGTACCGCGGCGAGCGGATGCACATGCCGGACTACCCCAACGAAGGCGCGTTGCGCGGCGGGCACATCCCGGGCGCGAAGAGCATTCCCTGGGCGCGCGCCGTCAACCCCGACACCCATACCTTCCGTCCCGCCGGTGAACTGCGCGCGCTGTATCAGGAAGAGCAGGGGCTGCGGCCCGACCAGGAGACGATTGCCTATTGCCGCATCGGCGAACGCTCCTCCCACAGCTGGTTCGCGCTGACCTACCTGCTGGGCTTTCCCAACGTCCGCAACTACGACGGTTCGTGGACCGAATGGGGGAATGGGGTGGGGTTGCCGATCGAGAAGTAGGAGGCAACGCAGGGAAAAGGGAGATGGAACTGCTGTCGTTGCGAGGCCGCGCAGCGCCTGGTTGTCATTGCGAGGCCGCGCAGCGGTTTGCTGGGGTAAGCAAGCAAAGGTTGCTTCGTCAGCCTCTGACGAGGCCTCCTCGCAATGCCACCGAGTAGTTTCGGGTCCCGTTCCCCGTTCTCCGTCGGGCACGGAGGCCCGACCTCCCCCGAACCGCCTAATCGCCTACCAGCCCAATCGCCCAACCGGCTACCCGCCTATCCCCTCACGGCTCCTCCACAATCTGCTCCCGCCGCTCGATCACGATCTCTGCCACCCCTTTGTACAGCTTGATTAGCCCCCGGATGCCGATCCGCCTTCCCACCAACCCGTCCAGCGCCGTCAGCGCCGGATCCGTGGGATTCAGCACCGCCCCGCTGAACGTCTGATGCGGATAGTCGGCGCCGAAGTTGAGGTAGACATTCCCCGCCGCTGACCGGTACACCGTCACCACCGTCCCCACCACCATCGCCGTCTCCCCCACATGCGCCGCCGCCTCCCGGTCGGCGTACGTGCCCGGCCCGAGCGCCGGCGCTGCAGGGGCGGGGTGATAGCCGGCCAGCCCCTCATTCAGCACCGCCGCCAGCCGCACCCCCGCCCTGATGATCGCCGTATCCACCAGCGGCATGCTGGATTCGGTGTAGCTCATCCCCAGGTGGCGGTTCCGGGGAATCACGTACGCGCTCTGCGCCGCGACCTCGTGCCCCTCCATCGCCCAGTCCACCACCGTCCCCCGCTCGAATCCTGTGAGGTCGAGAGTGGCCATGATCGCGTCGAGGTGGGCGACGTACTGCTCCTCATCCCCCAGCCCCGCCGCCACGATCAGCTCGCCGTCCCACACCTTGTGCAGGTTCGACCCCCGGTCGAAGAACTGTACCTGGGTGTCGTTGCCGCCCCGGTCCCCATCGTCCGACACATGCAGCGGCTGATGCAGATCTCCCAGGAAGTGGATCAGGAACCGCAGCGCCTCGCTCCGCTCCACTGTCGAGCTGGCCGGATCGGCCAGCACGCGGCGCTCCTCCGCGATCGCCGCGATGATGCACCGTCCCCCCGGGCACCGGGTCGCGGAGTCGTATGCGGTCACGCTGAGCGGGATGTTGACGTAGTGGAGTGGGCTTGTATTGCGACGCTGGCCGCGCACCTGGTCCGCCCAGAGCGATGCCTCCCGGATGTCCTGCCCGCCCAGCAGCTCCCGCACCGCTGCCGCGACGGCGGGGGTGAGCCGCCGCTCCGCGATCCGCGCCACCACTCGGTGCCCCAGCTCGAACCACACCGCCGCCGGGTTCGGCGCCGGAACACCATGGACCGTGACCAGGGCAGCGAGGGCCATCGAAAGCCCGGTCATGCGGTGCTCCTGGATGGGGCAGGGGAGGAAGGGAAGGAATGCGGGGCAGGGGAGGAACGGTAATCCGATGCACCGCTACATCCGGAATATGGGAATGCCGGCCGGAAGCGCCACATCGGCGGCACTCGCAGCAAAGAGAATCCCGGCAGGTCAGGCCTCCGCGACCGAGGGCCCCTTGGGAGCGCGTAGCGCGTCCCCGGACCCGAGGGAGTCCGTTAGGGTGCCTGACCCTCCGCCGAATACCCTCGCCCTTCTGCGTTTCCGTGAGTACCCCGGAGGTGTTTCTGGATAGTCATGTGAGCCTTGCGTGATGCATCTGGAGGCGACTGGGCGACCCTCGCCCATCCTTGCCGGTTTGCCCCCGCCTCGCATCCTTATGAAGATGAAAGTTGGCGATCTGCTGCGGCTCCTGGCGGCGGACGGCTGGTTCCTTGTCCGGCCGGGCACCTTGAACAGCATTCTCAAGCAGGCAGGTCTCAAATGATGAAAATCCTCATCGTGGTCGAACAGACCCCCACCGGATTCTCGGCCTACTCGCCGGACGTCGAAGGCTGCATCGCAACGGGAGCGACCCGGGACGAGGTCGAGCGCACCATGCGAGAGGCAATCGAATTTCACCTCGAGACCCTCCGTGCCGATGGCCAGGCAGTTCCGGCACCGCACTCCTACGCCACCTTCGTCGAGGTGGCCGCGTAGACCCCCACTCCGTCAACGACATCGCAGGGCAGGCCTCCGCCTTCAGGGTGCCTGACTTCCCCCCCCTGTCATCCCGAGGAGCGGAGCGACGAGGGATCCCTTCAAGGTCCGCGCGGAACCCCAGAAGATCCCTCGCTCCGCTCGGGATGACACCGGAAGTCGTAGCGCGGAGCAATGGCTCCGCGCCTACCGGATCGTACAGATGGGCGGAGCTGGAGCTCCGCCGCCACCCAGCTTCATCGAACGCCAACCGCCCAATCGCCCAATCGCCTACTCCCCCATCTCCCCCGCCATCCGCTTGATCCGTCCGACCATCGCAGTCAATCCATACATCCGCGTCATGCCGAGCGCTTCGGTCAGACCCAGCTGATCGAGGAGGTCGCCGGGTAGGGCAGCGACTTCGCTCGGGGTTGCTCCCTTGAGGCCACGGCTGAGCAGGCTCACGAAGCCGCGCACGGTCGGGGCTTCGCGCGGCGCGTCGGCGTGGAGCATCACGCCGCCGTCCTGCTGCTCCAGAAACAGGAACACCGGCGACTGGCACTCCGGCACCCGGTTGAGCCCGAGGTCGCGCGCGGCACGGAAGCGTTCGGGCAGATCGGGCAGCTTGTTGGCGTAATCGAGCAGCAGCTCGAGGCGGGTCTGGGTGTCGGCTCCGCGGAAGCGGCTGATGGTCCGGTCGAGCGTCGTGGGCATGGCCGGAAAATAGGCGGAGGAGTCAGCCGACGGGGAATGCGGCATCGGACGGGGCCTGGGCGGGACGGCTACTGGGCCTCGGTGCCCCGCCGACTCCCCCTCTTCCGTTCGCCTATCGCCTATCGGCTATCGCCTGCCGTCACCGCCCACCGCCTATCGCCTATCGCCTATCGCCTGCCGTCACCGCCCACCGCCTATCGCCTATCGCCTGCCGTCACCGCCCACCGCTTATCGCCTGCCGTCACCGCCCACCGCCCACCGCCTACCGCCTA
>JAWXBX010000387.1:0-3178 GCA_034440415.1 Gemmatimonadota bacterium
CTGCCACCTGCCACCTGCCAGCTACATCCTCACACAGCCATCAAACCGCCCCGGAATAATCGGCTCCCGGGTCACTTCCGTCATCACCCGCTCGGAGGTGAAGTAGCCGTACACCGTCAGCGATTTGATCCTGGCAAAGGCCGCTTCCGCGGAGTCGGCCGCGCCTTTGCGATCATCGATCGAGGTCAACAGGCTGACCCGGTCTGGCTCCGGCAGCTCCACGAGGCTGCTGCCATAGTCCAGCCGGGCCCTGGTGTCGATCGCGGCGAGTCCGGCCAGCAGCGGCTGGACCTCGTCGGGCTGAAACCACTCCGCCAGCAGATGATCGATGAATGCCGTCACGCCGACATCCGACGCCCCCGGCGTGTCGGTACGCGGGATGACCATCTCAGCGAGCAGGGTGACGAGTGCCGCCTGGTCGGCGGTGAGCAGCTGCAGGTCGGCGTTCTGGCGGAGCCCGGCGTGGAGCGCACGACCAAGCTGCACGATATCGCCGCGGCCGGGAAGGAGGGGGAGGGCGGTCGTGGCGCCAAGGAGGCGGAGCAGGTCTCGGCGTCGCATGATCCGTTCAGCGGGGGGGACGGAGAGAAGGTACGGCGTGACGGGGAACGCGTCCAGCAGGCGGGTGATGGCTGCCCCTGATCCACGCGACATGGTATTCTATTCCAGCCTCCGCGCGGATGATCCCCCCTCACCGCTGCTGGACATGATCGCTCCCTCGTGCCATCCTATCTGCCACCTCAAACGTTCGGTCCCATGCAGATTCGCCTCTCGCTCGCGAACGCGGCACTTTTCCTTGCCCTTGCCGGGGTCCCGCGTGCCGCGCGCGCCCAGGAGCCTGCGCCCGGTGCCGCCTTGAGCAGCGTCGACCAGGCCGCCGGCTGGGTCATGCTGTTCGACGGGTCGAGTGCCGCGGCCTGGCGGGGCTATAAGGCGGGCACGTTGCCGGCGGGGTGGAGTGTGGTCGATGGCGGGCTTACCCGCACCGGACCGGGCGGCGATATCGTCACCCGCACGACCTACGGCAACTTCGAGCTGACGCTCGAGTGGAAGATCTCCCCTGGCGGCAATAGCGGCATCATGTACCGGGTGACGGAAGACAATGAAGCGACGTACGAGAGCGGCCCCGAGATGCAGGTGCTGGACGACGCCAGGCATCCCGACGGTGCCTCTCGCCTCACCGCTGCCGGCGCCTGCTATGGGCTCTATCCCAGTCCCGCTGGTGTTGTGAAGCCCGCGGGAGAATGGAACCGGGTGCGGATCATGGTGGCGGGCAGTCACGTGGAGCACTGGCTCAATGGCGTGAAGGTGGTCGACTACACCCTCGGCAATCCGGAGTGGCTCTCGAAGGTGGCCAGGAGCAAGTTTGCCCAGTGGCCCGGCTACGGAAAAGCGGTGCGCGGCCATATCGCCCTGCAGGATCATGGCGACGAAGTGGCGTACCGGGACATTCGGATTCGGGAACTCAGGTAGGCGGTGGGCGGCAGGGAGTAGGCGGGCGTGGCGGATGGAAGACTGATCTGAACCGCCGAACCGCCGAACCGCCTATCCGCCCATTCGCCAAATCGTCTAATCGCCTAATCGCCCTTTCCCCCCTCACCCCCTCCCCATGATCCGCACCAAGCTTTCCTTCATGATGTTCCTCCAGTACTTCATCTGGGGGGCGTGGTTCGTGACCCTCGGCACGTACCTGGGGACGACGCGGCAGTTTGACGGACACCAGATTGGCTCGGCCTATGCCACGATGGCCTTCGGCGCAATCGCGGCGCCGTTCTTTGTCGGCATGGTCGCAGACCGGTTCTTCGCCTCGCAGAGGATTCTGGCGCTACTCCACCTGCTCGGCGCGGTGGCGATGTACGCCGCCTCGACCGCCACGACGTTCAGCGGTGTCTTCTGGCTGCTCTTTCTCTACGCCCTCTGCTACGCCCCGACGCTCGCGCTGACCAACTCGATATCCTTTCATCATATCGCCGACTCCGCCCGGGATTTTCCCCGCATCCGGGTCCTCGGGACGATCGGGTGGATCGTGGCCGGGCTGGTGGTCGGGCGCCTCGGCATGGAATCCGGCGCCCAGCCGATGCAGCTTGCCGCCGCCACCTCCGTCGTGCTCGGCCTCTTTGCCCTCGCGCTGCCGCACACCCCGCCGCAGGCCGCCGGCAAGCCGCTCGCCATCCGCGACGTGCTCGGGCTCGATGCGCTCGCCCTGATGAAGGACCGCTCCTTCGCGACGTTTGTCATTGGTTCGTTCCTGCTGTGCATCCCGCTGCAGTTCTACTACGCCTTCACCAATCTCTTTCTCAACGAGATCGGGCTCGCTGAGCCAGCCACGAAGATGACGCTGGGTCAGGCGAGCGAGATCGGCTTCATGCTGCTGCTGCCCTTCTTCCTGGCCAAACTGGGCATCCGCGCGATTCTGCTGATCGGCATGGCGGCATGGGCGGCGCGGTACCTGCTGTTCGCCAACGGCAACGTCTCCACCGGCGTGTGGATGCTCTATGCCGGCATCCTGCTGCACGGCATCTGCTACGATTTCTTCTTTGTGACCGGGCAGATCTACGTCGACCAGCGCGCCAGCGGCAAGGTTCGCTCCGCGGCGCAGGGGTTCATCACGCTGGTGACGCAGGGCATCGGGTACGTGGTGGGCAGCCAGGTTTCCGGCGCGGTGGTCGATCGCTACGCAATTGCCGGGGGCGGGCATGACTGGCATGCGATCTGGCTGGTACCGGCAGTCGGGGCGGCGGTGATCCTGGTGATCTTCGCGCTGGCGTTCAAGGGACGAGCAGCCACGACGTAAGGCCCGGATGCGCGTATCAGCCGCCTACTGCTCCTCGATCCGTAGTCTCCGTCGGTCAAGCAGGAAGCCCGTCGTTGTGAGCAGGACACCGAGTCCCACGACCGCCAGGATGACAAGCCACAACCGGTCGCCGGTCTGCCGGTAGAATCGCAGGATGCAGGCGATGAAGAACTGGCGAATGGCGCACGCCGTGCTTCTCGAGCATGGCGTGCAGATCCTTCAGGCACCGCGCCTGGTACCGCAGTCCGGTCTTGCCCACCTTGACGACCAGTGCAGCCGGGTCGAGAGAAGTGGCTCCGCTTTTCTGTACAGTGAAACAGGGCGCGATCAGTGGACCGGCGAGCGGGGTCATGCGGCCGCCGCGAGCGGCTGCGGGAAGAAGTA
>JAWXBX010000388.1:0-9761 GCA_034440415.1 Gemmatimonadota bacterium
CGCCAGTCCGTGAAGGTACCGGGCGGGGTGAATCCCGCCAGCTTGCGGGTCCAGCAACCCACCGGCGTAGCGCGCCGAACCGATCTCGCCGGCGAGATCCGCACGACTGAGCAACTCGGTGGCGTAGCCGAAGTCCCGCCGCAGCAGCTCGCGTGACGCAGCGAGACCCTTCATGTGGGCCGGCTTGGCGGCAAGGGTGACGTGGCCCGAGCGGGACCAGTCGCAGTCGATCCGCTCGTCCAGGACGGTGCGCTCCACGAACGCCACCGCCGCGAGGGAATCGTCGAACAGCGTCCGGGCGACGGCGAGCCCGTGCGATCTCACGATATCCGGCAGGTCCACCTTGTAGCCCGGCAGCACAAAGCCGCCGTTGCGCCCACTGGCGCCCACCCCGCCGATGGCATCCCGCTCCAGCACCACGACCGAGGCGCCGCCGGTGGCGAGCGCGTGCGCCGCGGCGAGCCCGGTGTAGCCGCCGCCGACGATGGCGACATCGACCCGCGCCGGCGGAGCCGGTGCGGTGGGGACGGCGGGCAGTCCGTCGAGCCAGAAGCAGCGATCGGGGATGAGCATGCGTGCAACCTTCAGCGGGGCGGACGAATGCGTCCGCCCCTACCCTGCCAGCGCCGCACAGAACCCGTCGAACACCTCGATGTACTGGTCGATGTCGGCGTCGGTGTGCTGCACCGACAGGGTCCACTGTTCTTCGTCGCCAGGCGTCATGAAGACGCCGCGGTTGAGCAGCCAGGGGTACGACGCGGCGAAGAGATCGGGCTGGGTCTCGAGAAAGTCGCGGTAGTTGGTCATCGGCGTCGCCCGATACGAGACGCAGCCCTTGGCACCGAGGTCGATGGTGTGGGCGGGCAGTCCATGCTTTTCGATGGCGCGCTGACAGCCGGTCGCGAGCCGCGTGCCCAGCCGACCCAACTGCTGATAGGCGGCGGGCGTGAGAATCTCGCGCAGCAGCACCAGGCCGACGTGCGACACCAGCGGGTTGCCGTTGTAGGTCCCCATCTGGGAGACGCCCTGCTCGATCAGGCGCATCAGATCCGCCCGGCCGCCGAAGGCAGCGGCGGGGAGGCCGCCGGCGATCGCCTTGGCGAGACAGACGAGGTCGGGCTGCACCCCGAAGCGCTCGGTGGCGCCGCCGGATGCGATAGTGAAACCGGTCTTGATCTCATCAAAGATGAAGATGACGCCGTACTTGGTGCACAGCTCCCGCACCCGCTGCAGATAGCCCGGCTGCGGCAGCACGACCCCGATATTCATCATGGCGGGCTCCATGATGAGGCAAGCGATGTCGCCCGCGCGCTCGGCAAAGAGCCGCTCCACCGCGTCGGCATCGTTGAACGGCACGACTTCGATGTAGCGGTGGGCGTCCTTCACCAGACCCTTGGAGACGGGTGCCTTGGCGGGCCGCTCCCGCCCGCCCATCGTGTCCGCCCCGGGGAGCACCGAGAACATCACCGCATCGTGGTGACCATGGTACGAGCCTTCGATCTTGCAGATCACGTCCCGGCCGGTGGCGGCGCGGGCGACCCGGATCGCGTCCATTGTCGCCTCGGTGCCGGAATTGGCGAACCGGATCATCTCCAGGTTGAACCGGCGGCAGATCTCCTCGCCGTAGGCCACCGCGGACTCGGTCGTGACGGCAAAATGGGTCCCGCGGCTGGCCGCCTCGTGGATGGCCTCGACGATCCGCGGATGGGCATGGCCGGTCACCATGGCGCCAAAACCGCCATGGTAATCGAGATACTCGGTGCCGTCCTGGTCCCAGACGTGGCTCCCCTTGCCATGGGAGACGTAGATCGGATAGGGCGACCCCTTCTGGAACGACGACACCACCCCGTATGGGAGGGTGCGGTAGGCGCGTTCGTAGAGGCGCGCCGAGGCCGGTGTCGCCGCGAGAAGGCGGGACATTTCGGTCTGGGCGATCGTCTGGGCACGGGCTAGCAGGCGCTGCAAATGCGCCTGCGCGTGCGACGGCAGGGTGGCGGTCATATGCTGTATTGTGGTGTTGGGGGGTCGCTGGGGCTATCGCGAGCTCTACGGGGCATCCGAAACTGCTTGGCTTACCCCCCCATCATGTCGCCGGGTACGGTGGTTGTCAACTCGCCGATTGTGCTGCAGATTGATTTTCCTCACGCAGGGCACTCCCGAACCTCCGGGCCATGAGCACACCATTGCCACGCAGTCCCCATCACGGTGGAGCCTCCGCCGGCGATCCGGTCATTGTACTGGACCATGTCGCCAAGCACTTCACCAACTTCGTCGCCGTCCACGAAGCGCACTTCAACATCGCGCGGGGCGAGTTCTTCTCGATGCTGGGCCCCTCGGGTTGCGGCAAGACGACCACGCTCCGGATGATCGCGGGCTTCGAGCAGCCGACCAGCGGGCACATCCTGCTGGAAGGTCAGGACGTCTCCACCACCCCGCCCTACAAGCGCAACGTCAACACCGTCTTCCAGCACTACGCCCTGTTCCCCCACATGAGCGTGCGCGACAACGTCGCCTTCGGCCCGCGGTGCAAGAAGCTGGATTCCAAGGAAGTGGACCGGCGGGTGGACGAGCTCCTGAAGGTGGTCCGGCTGGACAGCTTTGCCAGCCGGAAGCCGGGCCAGCTCTCCGGCGGGCAGCAGCAGCGCGTCGCCCTGGCCCGCGCCCTGGTCAACTACCCCAGCGCCCTGCTGCTCGACGAGCCGCTCGGCGCGCTGGACCTGAAGCTCCGCCAAGCGATGCAGATCGAGCTCAAGCGGATCCAGCGCGAGGTCGGGATCACGTTCATCTACGTGACCCACGACCAGGAAGAGGCGCTCACGATGTCGGACCGCATCGCGGTCATGAACGAGGGACGGGTGGAGCAGATCGGTCCGCCGGAGGAGATCTACCACTCGCCCAGCACCGTGTTCGTCGCCAACTTCATCGGCCAGGCCAATCTGCTCGCCGCCCGCGTGGTCGGTGTGATGGACGGCCGGGCGGTGGTGACGGTCTGCGGCGATCACCGGCTGGAGATTCCGGTCGCCGGCTGGTCTCCTGTCGTGGGGGGACTGGCGACGGTCATGGTGCGGCCCGAGCGGATGCGGGTCCGCGCGCTCGATGCCACGGCGCGCGCCGTCCCGGCGACGCTCACCACGGCGGTCTTCCAGGGCTCGGCGGTCCGGGCCATCCTGCGGACCACCGATGGCAGCGAACTGACGGTGCATATCGGCCCCGACGACGGGGCGCCCGCCATGTCGCCCGGCACGACGTACAACATCAGCTGGGACGCCGACGCCGCCCGGCTGCTGCCCCCGGCCCGGCAGACCTCCCCGCTCGACCTGAACCTGCGCACCACCATCGAACTCGCCCGCGTCAACGATTCCCGCACGCCCCAACCCTGAGGACTGATCATGAGCACCCGTGATTCGTACAGCCCGGAAGAACTGCAGGCCCTGCTGCGCCGAGCACTGAGCCGGCGCCAGTTCCTTGGCCGCACCGCGCTCGCCGCCGGTGGCCTGACGCTGGGCAGCGCCATGCTCGGCGCCTGCGCCAGGAAGGAAGCGGCCCCGGCCGCGGTGAAGACGGTGCGCATTTCCAACTGGCCGCTGTATATCGACACCAAGACGACCACCGAGTTCGCCGCCGCCACCGGGATCACGGCGGAGTACACCGAGGACATCAACGACAACAACGAGTTCTTTGCCAAGATCGAGGAGCCGCTCAAGCGGAAACAGAGCATCGACCGCGACATCGTCGTGCTGACCGACTGGATGGCGGCGCGCATGATCCGGCTGGGCTACTGCGCCCCGATCGACGACAGCAAGTTCCCCAACAAGGCCAACCTGGTCGACAGCCTGCGCAATGTGAGCTTCGATCCGGGCCGCAAGTTCAGCGTGCCGTGGCTCTCGGGGATGACCGGACTCGGCTACAACCCCAAGAAGACCGGCCGCGAACTCACCAGCATCAACGACATCTTCGATCCCAAGTTCAAGGGACAGGTCACCATGCTGACCGAGATGCGCGACACGCTGGGCCTGGTGATGCTCGGCCAGGGCAAGGACCCGACCAGCTGCACCCTGGACGACGCCAAGGCCGCCTGCGCCAAGATCAAGAAGGCGCGCGAGAGCGGGCACATCCGGAAATTCACCGGCAACGACTACGCCGCCGATCTCTCCACCGGCAACATCACCGTGGCGATCGCCTGGTCGGGCGACATCCAGGGGCTCGCGGCGGACAACCCCGATCTGCGGTGGATCGCGCCGAACGAAGGCGCCATGCTCTACTCCGACAACATGATGATCCCCAGCACTTCCGACCGGGTGGACCTCGCCTCGACCTGGATGAACTGGTGCTACGACCCAGCCCACTCGGCGCAGATCGTCGCCGCGTCGCCCTATCTCTCCGCGGTCAAGGGCGCCGGCGAGGAGCTCGCCAAGATCGCGCCCGATCTGGCCAAGAGCTCGCTGGTCAACCCGCCGGATGATCTCCGCGCCCGGCTGCATGTCTTCCGCGCGCTGGACGACGCCGAAGACCAGGAATTCAATCGCGCCTTCCAGGACGCGATCGGAGCCTGACGCGACATGGCTGGCATTGCCTCAGGGGGCGCGCGGCAGAGCAGGTGGGGACCGTATCTCCTGGTCGCCCCGGGCGTCCTCTGGCTGCTGGTGTTCTACGTCATCCCGCTCATCACGCTTGGGAAGACCTCCGTCACCGTCGTGGATGGCCCCTGGTGGAGCGGGTTCCAGCGGGCCTTCACGGCGTATGGTGGGCATTTCGGACGGTCGGTCAAGTTCGCGCTGCTCGCCACCCTGCTGGGGATCGCGCTGGGCTATCCGCTGGCCTATCTCATGGCGTTCCGGGCGGGGCGGTTCAAGAACCTGCTGCTCGGTCTCGTGATCCTGCCGTTCTTCACCACCTTCCTGGTGCGCACCTTTGCCTGGAAGACCATTCTCAATGACAGCGGGCCGGCCATCTGGGTGCTCAACCAGCTCCACCTGATGCCGCCGGGGGCTCGGCTCCTGAATACCTCGATCGCGGTGATCGGCGGGCTGACCTACAACTTCCTGCCGTTCATGATCATGCCGATCTACGTCAGCCTGGAGAAGATCGACCGGCGGCTGGTGGAGGCGGCGTACGATCTCTACTCCGGACCGATCCACGCCTTTGTGAAGGTGATCCTGCCGCTTTCGCTGCCCGGTGTCTTCGCCGGATCCCTGCTGGTCTTCATTCCCGCCACTGGTGACTTCATCAACGCCGAGCTGCTGGGGAGCCCCAATCAGCAGATGGTCGGGACGGTCATCCAGAACCAGTTCCTGCAGGTGCGGGACTACCCGCTTGCCGCCTCGATCTCGTTCGTGCTCATGGCCGCGATCACCGTCGGCGTGCTGCTCTACGCCCGGCTGCTCGGCACCGAGGAGCTCGCCTGATGGCCGCCGTCATCCCGCTGTCGCGCCGGATCGCCACCCGGCTGCTGGATGTCTACGCGATCATGGTGCTGGTGTATCTCTTCCTGCCGATCGCGGTCATTATCATCTACAGCTTCAACACACCGGCGGGGAAGTTCAACTTCGTGTGGAAGTCGTTCTCGTTCGACGCCTGGCGCGACCCGTTCAAGTATCCGCCGCTGGTCGAGGCGATGAAGCTGAGCCTCAAGGTGGCCAGCCTCTCGACCCTGGTGGCGACGGTGTTCGGCACCCTGATGGCGCTGGCGCTGTGCCGCTACAAGTTCAAGGGCAGCGGGCTCGTCAGCCTGCTGCTGGTGCTGCCGCTGACGACGCCGGAGATCGTGCTGGGTTCCTCGCTGCTCTCGCTCTTCCTGAATCTCAATGCGCAGATGGGCTTCGCGACGATCGTGATCGCCCACATCATGTTTTCGGTGAGCTATGTCGCGCTCACCGTGCGGGCCCGGATCCGGGGGTTCGACTGGACGCTGGAAGAGGCGGCGATGGACCTCGGGGCGAATCCGTTCCGGGTGGTCATGAAGGTGACGCTGCCGCTGATCGCGCCGGGCATCGCCGCGGCAGGAATGCTCTCCTTTGCGCTGTCGCTGGACGACTTCATCATCACGCTGTTCAACTCGGGGAGCCGAGTCACCTATCCCCTCTATGTATATGGGGCGCAGCGGGCGGCCTATCCGCCGCAGATCAACGTCATGGCGACGGCGATCCTCGCCACGAGTCTGCTGGCGCTGGGGCTGTCGGTGCTGTGGCAGAACCGGACGCTCAGGCAGGCGATGGTAAAGGGGTAGGGGGACGGGTAGGGGCGGAGCTCCAGCCCCGCCCTGCGAAAAGCGGTGATTGGGCGATTGGATGTCGGATAGGGGCGGAGCCACTGCTCCGCCCCCGCCTGTCATACCTTGTGACATTTCTGCGTAACCGACCTATTGGAAACGCACAGTGCAGGAGCTGTCGAGGCACCGGGACCTGCGCAGACAGTGGTCTGCACATATGTCATGCTGCAGGGGGGGCATCCGCAGTCTGGCGGACCTCATGCCGGGCGGGGCTCTGCACCGGGCAGGCATTCCCTTCTGCTGCGCCGGATATCGCCTCGACGACCTCTGTGAGCAATCGGATGACAAGTTAGACGGCAGACTGTTCACCACCTGACAATCACCCTCCTTTCTCCCATGAGCCAGCCGCATGGTTACAGTCCTTATTACCGGCACCAGTAGCGGCATCGGCATGGCCACCGCACTCGCCTTTGGGCGCGCCGGCCATCGAGTCGTCGCGACCATGCGCAACACGACGGCGGCGCCGGCATTGGCCGAGGCAGCGGCGCGGGAGCAGCTTGCGGTGACCGTGCTGCCGATGGACGTGGATGCGGATGCGTCGGTACGGGACGGCATCGCCCGTGCGGAGCGAGAGATGGGCCCGATCGACGTGCTGGTCAATAACGCCGGCATCGAGCGCACGGGATCCGTTGAAGAGCTGCCTCTGGCGGAGTTTCGCGCAGTCATGGAGACCAACTACTTCGGCGTGATCCGGTGTACCCAGGCCTTGCTCCCGACGATGCGACAGCGGCGGAGCGGCTGCATCATCAATGTGGCCTCGGTGGCGGGCCGCATTGCCTCGGCGCCAATGGCCGCGTACACGGCCTCCAAGTTCGCGCTGGAGGCCCTGAGCGAATGTTTAGCCCAGGAGGTCAAGTCCTTCAATATTCGCGTGGCGATCGTCGAGCCCGGCATCATCGATACGGCGATGGCACGACACATTGGCGTAGCCTCGGCGCCGTCGCCTTACGCACAACAGCGGCGAATGGCAGCCTTGTTCGCTACGGCGCTCCAGGCCCCAGTGTCTCCATCGCTGGTTGCAGAGAAGATCCTCGAGATTGCCGTGGGGGACACTCCGCTGCTGCGGCATCCAGTCGGACCGGACGCCGCGCCCTTTCTCGGCTGGCGCAGGGCGATGAGCGATGAGGCGTGGGTCGCCTTAGGCGCTCTCGATGACGCCGCCTGGTACGACCGTATCGAGGCCGATTTCGGAATGAATGCACGTCCGCAGGCCCAGGGGTAGGGTCCGCAGACGTCTCACCATCGCGTGCCGCTGTCGCAATGCGGCCGGCATTGCGCTGGATTCAGCGTCCAGTGCACCACGTGCCGCAACTGATGCGCGGTCGTTATGCGGCACCTTGGGAAAGACCCCGCAAGGTCCGTTCGAGTCGTGTTCCCACCGTACACCCCCCCCGTGACAGGTGGCGTCGAGCGATTCACGCCGCGGCGGCGATGGAGTTGCGGGCCACCAACCTCGAATACCGCTCGTCGGATTGCCTCGCTGCGAGCGTGCGGCTGTTCCTGAGCCCCTCCATGATACGGCTCCACGACGCAGGCAACCGGCTCAAGGACGTGCTGGACGCGCCGCAGGGTCAAGCGGGCAGGTCGGGAGCAGTGCGCACGCTCCCGTTCGTCTTTAGTCGGCGCGGCCCGCGTCCCGGCGCTTCAGCGCCGAGAACCAGTTGAGCACCAGCTCGATGTGCGTGATGGCCGGTTCCTGGTCGACCGGCTGGATGCGCAGGAAGCGGGCACCGTCCCGCGTGATGCTGAAGCTCGTGTTGCCGTTGACCGTCGCCACGAACCGACCCTCCTGCACCGGCCGTGGCGGGCTCGCGGAGAAGGTGGCGCCGGGTGTCACGGTGACGCCCATCAACCGGTTGGTGCTCTGGAAGAACAGCTCGCGGCCGTCCCGGGACCAGAGGGGCTCGGTGCCGCCGTCGGTCGAGACGAGGCGCCGCTCGCCGGGGCCTGGGAAGGGGGCGACGAAGATCTCCCACCGCGAGGCGACAGTCGCCTGATAGGCGACCCACTTTCCGTTCGGCGAGAGCTGGCCGTCGTGACCGGGGGTCGGCGCAGGGAGCAGACGGCGTGGCGTGCGGTCGCCGTCGAGCGGGAGGACCCAGATCCCGGTGCCGTCCGGCTCTTCCGGTCCGACCTCGTCGAACAGGAGGACGCGGCCGTCGGTGGAGGCCGACGTGGGCGACTGGATCACGCCGGGCTTCGTGGTGAGGCGCTCCTCGTCGCCCGAGCCGTCGACCGGGATCCAGTACAGGTTGCGCGCGCCCTGGCGGGTGCCCCGATAGATCACGCGCCTGCCATCGGCCGTCCACTGCGGTGCCTGGCTGCTCCCGGTGCCTGTGCCGAGCGGCGTCATCGTGCCGCGACCGAAGTCATAAATCCAGAGTCGGGTCGTTCCCTCCCGGATCTGGACCACGGCACGGTCCCCTTCCGGCGAGATCACCACACTCTCATACGGGCGCTCGGGAAGGGACAGGGGCGTGATGGCGCCCGCCCGGTTGATCCAGACCAGGCGCCGCTGGTCGTAGGACCCTCCACTGCTGATGTAGGCGAGCGTGCCGTTGTCGGACACGGCGTAGTTCGGGGTGCCTTCGTTCCCGTAGTTGTTGTTCGGCTGCTCGGCAGCCGCCACCGGCACCGCCTTGCCGAGATCCTGCTGCGACGGCTGCCATGGCACGGTGAACAGCTGGCGCTGCTGGGTGTAGAGTAGCAATCCGGTGTTCGCGACGTATTGTGGAGCGTCACCGCCCTTGACGAGCAGCACATGCTCCTCTGACCCGACGGTCTGCCGCGCCACATGGTGTTCGTCGTTGCCCGGTCCGGTCCAAGCGGCGTAGAGGAGGGTGGACGTCCCCGCGACCAGGTGCGGCCAGCGGTGGCTGATCTCGCCGGCAGCCGTGTCCAGGTGCGTGACCTCGGTGGCGGCGCCTCCCCCTTCCGGCACCCGCCAGATGCCGCCGCTGTTGATCGGTGCGAAGTACACGAACCCGTCGTCGCCCCAGTCGCCGCCCCGTTGGAACGGCGCATCGGCAAGTGCCTGGAGCGCCGCGCCGCTCACTGCGATCTTCCGGAGCTTTCCACCCGCGAAGAATCCGAGCCACTCTCCATCGGGCGAGAAGAACGGTCCGTCGCCTCCCTCGGTGCCCTCGAGCGCCTTCGCCTCGGGATCATCGAGCGCACGAATGAAGATCCGGTTCTTGCCGTCCTTGAGCGCGACATAGGCGAGGCGGGTCCCGTCGCGGGAGATCGCGAGCTGCGAGAGTTGGCTCGAACCCAGCTCGTACCCATCCGGAAGCACGACGCTGACGTGCGGGCTCTGCCTGCTCATCGTGCCACCGGGAGCGCTGAGCCAGCGCGTCAGGCCGAAGGTGACGACCGCGACGGTGGCGGCGGTGGCGAGGACGATGAGCGGGATCGTGCGCGCCCGCGTTCTGCCCGCGGCCCCCTTCCCGGCGGAGGTCACCTGGGCGAAGGATGGGTTGTCGAGCGCGGCGGC
>JAWXBX010000389.1:0-3817 GCA_034440415.1 Gemmatimonadota bacterium
CCGCCGCCGATGGCGAGGACGTAGATGGACTCGCCGCCAAAGAAGCGACTGACGACGAAGCCGAGGAGGGCCGCGGCGACAATCTGCGGGATCACGATGAAGAAATTGAAGACGCCCATCTTCGACGGTGGCAGCGACCCGGTCAGGATCGCGTAGGGCATGGCGAGGATGCTCGCCCACGCAATCCCGATTCCCGCCATTGACCCCAGCAGAAACCGGGGATCCTCGAGAATGAGAATGGAGCGCAGGCCGAGCGCGCCACAGACCAGACAGATCGCGTGGGCGATCTTGCGGCTGGTGCGCCGTGCCAGCACAGGAATGAGGAATGCCACCAGCGCGGCCACCCCGTTGTAGGCGCCGAACCCCACCCCGACCCAGTTGGCACCTTCGTTGGAGAGTGCCGAGGTCGTATCGGTCGTGCCATAGAGATGGCTGGTCACCGCCGGGGTCGTATAGATCCACATCGAGAAGAGCGCGAACCAGGAGAAGAACTGCACCCATGCCAGATGCTTCATGGTGTGGGGCATGTCCTGGAGGTCGTTCAGGATGGTGACGAAGCCATTGTCGTAGCGGCCGCCCCGCTGCAGCAGCCCGCTTACGACGAGAAGCCCGCCGATGACGCCGACCCCGACCGAGAGGACCATGACCTGGTAGATGGCGGCCCGGGCCAGCCAGGCGCTCAGGAGCACACCGATCGCCAGGAGGATCCACCCCAGCCGGATCTGGCGCCCGCCGAGTGCCGCATACTCCTCCGCTGTCCGCCGCGCACGAACGACGGCCTCCCGTGTCTGATTCTCACTGAAGGCGGCCATCTCCTCCGGCGAGTATTCTCTTGACCTTAGCACCGTCCATAGCACTGCCGCGAAGAAGACCGCAGCGCCGAAGATGAACGACAGGCGCACCGAATCGGGAATGATGTGCTCGGGTGCCTCGTTGCTCACCCCGAACTGGGTGGTGAGGACCCACGGCAGGATGGAGGCCGCGACCGCGCCGGTACCGATGAGGAAGCTCTGCATCGCGAAGCCGGTGGTGCGTTGCTCCGAGGGCAGGTTGTCGCCCACGAAAGCGCGGAACGGCTCCAACGAGATTTTGATGGAGGCGTCCATGATCCAGAGCATCCCCGCCGCCACCCAGAGTGCCGGGGAGTTCGGCATGGCAAGCAGTGCCGCGGATGCCAGGATGGCGCCGACGAGGAACTAGGGTCGGCGACGGCCGAGACGGTTCCAGGTGCGGTCACTCAGGTAGCCGATGATGGGCTGGATCACGAGCCCGGTCACCGGGGCGGCGATCCACAGAATGGGGATGTCCTCCACCTTGGCGCCAAGGGTCTCGAAAATCCGGCTCACGTTGGCGTTCTGCAGCGCGAAGCCGATCTGGATGCCGAGGAAGCCGAAGCTCATGTTCCAGATTTCCCAGAACGAGAGCCGGGGCTTGGTCCGGACGGCGGGGGCGGTGGCGGCGGTTGATGCCATGGTGTTCCGGGACCTCAGGAGTGGGCGGGAGGTAAGACGCTCACTTCGGGATTACGGGCGCGGTGGAGCCGGCGCAGCAGCCCGTCCACCTCGGGGTCATTGAAGATTTCGTCGAGCAGTCGCCCCATTGGGCGTTGCCAGTTGGGGCGTACGGTCGACGGCGTCCCGGGAAGGTTCACCGCCACCGGTTCGAGCCAGAGATCTTCGAACCAGGGGACCACCAACGGACTGTCCGACCGGCCGAGCCACTCCAGCAGAGCGATCAGGAAGGCGCGCCGGTCCTCCAGGGTGACGCCGAGCTGGTCGGCGAGCCACTGAATGGCCCGCCCCCGCTCCTCCGCGGCCGCCGGCGCTCCCGCCTCGGCGAGGAGCCCGTAGCGAATCCGGTCGGCAATATCGTTGCCGGCGAGCCACCCGGCGAAGGTGGGGGTGTCGTGGCTGCCCACGAGAGCCATGTCCGCAGCGGTTGGCGGGGCGACCTCCGGTCCGTCCGAGGCCTGGAACATCGCCAGGTACATTCCCCAGATCCGGTGGCGCGGCAGCGCCTCGAAGATCTCGCGCGGCACGGTGCCGAGGTTCTCGCCCACAACCTCGCACCGGTTGCGGTTCGACTCCAGCGAGAGCACCGCGAAGAGCTCCTCGGCGGGATACGAGACATAAGTCCCGTCGTGCAACCCGAAGCCGTGGGGAATCCAGTAGAGCCGGGTCCAGGCCATGATGTGGTCCACCCGTAGCACGCCGGCGAGCCCCGCCTGGTGGGCAACCGACGCCGCCAGGTAGCGGTGCCCCTCGTGACGCGACGCATCGGGGAGCAACGGACTGAAACCCCAGTCCTGGCCGCTGGGGAACCCGCCATCCGGCGGGGCGCCTACCGACATCCCATGCCCGAAGAGGGCCTGGCGAGACCATGGGTCGTAGCCGTCGGGGTGGCCACCCACGGCCAGGTCCAGGCCGAGACGAAAACCGTCGTGCTCCAGGCGCTGCCTCAGCTCGTGGAGCTGGCCGCGTACCAGCGTCTGCGCCACGAGGTGGAAGTTCTCCTCCTCGGCATCCACCTGATCGGGAGTCAGGGTGCCGGCCCGCGCCGCTGGTGGCCAATCCCGCCAGTTCCTGCCGAGCCGGGCCTGTGCGCCGCGGAAGCGGGCGTAGCGGACCAGCTCCTCATCCAGCTCCGCCACGGGCGGGACGGGGTGTCCGGCGAGGGCCGCGCGCACCTCGGCATCCGCTCGCGTCACATCCAGAGTCGGGGGGGCGGCTGTCGGCCGATGGGCCTCCCCCAGGTCGAGAACCAGCTCGGACCAGAAGAGCCGACTCACCGGAGAGTACGGACTGGACTCCGGCCATTTGGTGTTGAACGTCGGGAGCAGCGGAAGGACCGTCACCAGGTCGCCGCCCCGGTCCTGCACCCAGCGACAGAGGGACCGCAGATCCTGCAGGTCCCCGACGGAGCGGCTGCGCGCTGAACGCAGCGCGGCGAGATGGGTCCCTACCCCCCAGCTCCGGTGCGAGCCCGGCCGGCGCCACGCATGCGCCGGTGTCGCCATCACCGTCGCGAACTCCTGCCGGCCCCCGGCCTCGACGGTCAGCCGATGATAGCCGAGCGGCAGGGAACCTGTCAGGCGGATGGTGCGGTCGACGTACTCCACTCCGGCCTGCCCCCCCTGCCCCAGATGCAATTCGGCGTGGACCGCTCCGCGGCTGGCGACGTGCACCGGGGCGAAGGTGCCATCCCAGGCGACGACGACCGGTGGCACCAGCCCGGCGTGCTGTCTGACGCGGACCGCGCGCAGGGCCTCGGTGGCATCGGCCGGACTGGTGACGGGGGCGCCCACCGCGGCGCAGACCCGCACGAGCGTCTCTGGCGCCACGGTAACGCGCTTGCCCAGGCCGTCAGTGTAGCGAGTGAGGACCCCCACCGCCTTGGCGAGAGAGCGGAGCGCCTTCAGTTCATCCATGGGCGTTGGTCATCATCTCGCAGGGCGGATGCGGATCGCCTGACCGCCACCGGGCGCCAGGAGGAGGCGAAGCCGAGTGAAGCAGAGGTTGATCTCGTGTTCTGGCGGGTTGCCCCCATCGCCGCTCCAGGCATTGTACTCCTGGCCCCGCGCGCCCTCGCGAGTCATCATGTTGGGCCAGGTAGGGTGTCGGTGACATACCCGCTCTTGATCGCGTCGAGCCGAAGCGAGTGGTACAGGGCAAAGGGAACTTTCATATGACACTCTTTCCGAGCCACGTCAATAGGACTCACGCCTGTCCAACGTTTGCGAGGGGGGACCGTGGGTGACGGAACCGGGTCCGCTCGCGTTGCCGCGCGTCTTTCGGAGGGGGATCCGAGCGGGACAACC
>JAWXBX010000390.1:0-4278 GCA_034440415.1 Gemmatimonadota bacterium
CGCAGCACCGGCACGGCGATCTCGAAGGTCAGCGCGAACTCGGTGACGTACTCGCTGGCGACGCTGTCGCGATGGGCCGCGAGCGCCATCGTGTCGACCAGCGTGATCGTGGGCGTCTGGGCCAGGTCCTGATCCGCCTCACTGCCCAGGCCGCCGGGTGCCGCGAGCAGGATGGCGAGGTAGCTGTCGCGCGCATCCTGGATGGTGGTCGCCCGCAGCACCTCGCGCAGCCGGTCGCGCAGCACCGTGCCGGGTTTCTCCGGCAGCGACGCCGCCCGCGCCAGCGGGGCCAGCAGCAGGATGATGCCGAGGTTGGTGTTGGCCGGCGTCCACTGATGCGTCGCTCGTACGGCTTCAAAGATCGTCTCGCCGAGTGGACGGGTGCCGGCGAGCCCGAGCTCCGGGCCGGCGGCCACCGCGCTGGCGACGAAGTCCTCGTAACTCATGTCCCGGAACGGCTGGCCGGGGGCGACGTTGCCAGGCTTCGGCGCCCCCGCCTCGAGCAGGCAGGCGAGCGTGGTGTAGGACGAGATCTGGGCGGGGGTGTGCGGCATCGCGGTGAAAAAGTAATGGGTTGGCTAGGCCAGTAGTTGCCCGACAATCGCGCCGGCGACATCCAGCCCGGTCGCCTGCTGCAGTCCCTCCCAGCCCGGAATGCCGTTGACCTCGAGGACGTAGACGCCGCCGTGGCCGTCCGGCAGCAGATCCACACCGGCATACTCGGCGCCGACCGCCCGTGCCGCGCGCACGGCGAGCACGGCCCATTCGGCCGGCAGGGTACAGGGCGCGACCTTCCCGCCGCGGGAGAAGTTGGTGCGCCAGTCGTCGGCGGTGCGCTCGATGGCGCCCAGCACCTGGTCGCCGATCACGAAGGCGCGGAGGTCCCGCCCGCCATGGTCCACGAAGCGCTGCACATAGAACACGCCCCGCATCGCCTCGACCGCGCGGAACACCCGCCAGGCGACATCATCGTCGCTCACCCGCGTCATCCCGAGCCCCATGGAGCCGAACAGCGGCTTCACCACCACGTCACCCATGCGGCGGAATGCGACGAAGGCGTCATCCGCGCGCTCGCAGGCGACAGTCTCCGGCGTGGGCAGGCCGGCCTGCTCGAGGATGGCGGAGGTCCACGCCTTGTCCACGGTCCGTTCGATGGCCCGGCCGCTGTTCATCACCCGAACGCCGGCAGCCTCCAGCCGGTGCAGCGTATCGACCCGGTAGATGAGCTGTTCCAGCGAGCCGCTGGGGATGATGCGGGGCAGGACCGCGCGCGCCTCGGCCATGGCGTGGCCGGTGTTGCTGATACCGCTCCCGACTCCGAGCCGGCTCACATTCCCCTCCCACGGCAGCAGCAGCGGCTCATGGCCGCGGGCCCGCACCGCGCGACACAGCTGGTCGGTGTGCCAGCCGGTGTCGGAGGCGAGGATGATGATCGGGGATGGCATTGGCTCGGAGGAGAGTTGGCGGCTGGGAGGGAGCAGGTGGCAGGTGGCAGAAAGATGCAGCCCGCTGCCACCTGCTCCCTGCCACCTGTTACGGCTTGCTCGTCAAATGCCCCACCAGCGCCGTCAGCCCGCCATCGGCGAACTTGGGCAGGTCATCGCCCACCGCCTTGAACTCGGCGGTGCCCGTCCCGGTCTTGAGCGCGGCGGCATTGGGGAAGTAGAGTTTGGCCTGGCGATAGAACGCCGCTGGCGAGCCATCGAGGTTCTTGCTGTACCGGGTCAGCTCGGCGCGGGTGAAGCCGATCGCGGGGGCACCCTGCACAACCAGTGGCAGATGGGTCGCGGCGTAATAGGCCTCGAACGCCGCCGCATCCTTGGGCTGGTTGTAGATCACCGTGACGAACGCGGTGCTATCGCCGGTGAGCAACGCCGCATGGTCGCTGGTCTCCTCGCCCACCAGTGCGGTCAGGCCGCCGGTGGCGAACTTGGCGAGGTCGTCACCGATCTCCTTGAAGCCGGGGGTGGCGATTCCCTTCTCGAGGTCGGCCATGCTGTTGAACCAGAGCACCGCCTGACGATAAAAGGTCGGCTTCTTGCCATCGAGCGTCGCATCGAACTTGGTCAGCTCGGCCGCCACGAAGCCCACTTCGGCCTGCTTGGCGCCGACCAGCGGCACATGCGTCGCCCAGTAGTACTTGTCGAAGGCGCTGGCGCTCTTCGGCGTGTTGTAGATGACCGTCACGAACGCCATCGGGGCCGGCTTCGGCGGTGGTGTGGGTGCGACTGCGGTTGTGTCGACGGCGGGCTTGTCAGCCGGCTTGGAGCAGGCGGCCAGGGCCAGCAGGCCGAGGGTGGGGAGCAGGGCGAGACGCATGGAGACTCCGGGACAGGGGGACGAGGACGGAAACCGGGAACCGGTGAAAAGAGGCGATCGGCGGAGAACCGCGGGCGATGGGCGGAAGGTGATCGGCCGAGATTCCTTCGCCTACCGCCTACCGCCTATCGCCCGTTCCCCTTACTCAGGATACAGCGACTGTCGCAACACCTCGACGTTGACGCCGCCGGCGTGGAAGCTGCGCCCCGAGGTCGCACTGGTCAGCCACACTTCGGCTGGGCTGAACAGCAGCGGATCGATCTTGTAGAAATCCTTGTCATACCGCTCGAAGATCTCGTAGAATGGCATGCCGTAGTCCTTCGACGCATTCGCCGGCAGTCGGGCGGCGAGGTCCGCCAGCTCGGTGTCATTCCCCCGGACGACATAGTGCGCCTGCCCGCCGTAGAGGATGCAGTCGTTGGTCCGGCCTATGCCACGCAGGTCGTTCTTCGCGAGCGTCGGAATCGGCGCCGTGCCGAACCCGCTGACCACCTGGCGCACATCAAAGCCCAGCGTCTCCATCTTGTGGAGGCCGGTCTCGAGGATGCGCGCGGAAATCTGGGTGCCGCCCGCGAGGCTCGCGGTTGGGGCCACGAGAAAGGTGAGCTGGGCCGGTGACAGCTTCGCCTTGCCGGCGACATAGGCCGCCACCTCGTCGGTCGGCAGCTGCCGGGTCTCGAGCACCAGCACGCCGCAGCTGGCCCGCTCCTCGTAGTGCAGCTTCTCGAACAGCTCTTTTTCCACCCGGGCGTGGGCCCGCAGCGGGCCGGAGCCCATGGCGAAGTACGTGCCGACATTGATGGCCCAGCCGGCATACTGCGAGGCCATGCAGGATTCCGCCGGGTGATCGGTGCGCACCTGGACGCCGGGCCAGGAGCCGCCCCCGAGCGTCAGCGTGGCATAGTCGACGTCGCCCAGTCCGCCCATGCAGATCTCGCTGAGCAGCAGACCGGCGTTGTATCCGCCCTCGACCGCCACACCGGCATCAATCACGCGGGCGCCGCCGGGCAGCGTCTGCACCGCGACACGCAGCCCCGTCGTGTCTTCGGCCATCACGTCCGCGAGTTCGCGGGCACGTTCATTCATGGTGAGGCTGGTCATGATCCGTCCAGGGGGAGAGTCCGCCGGTCCAATGTCGCCGGAACGGGCGGGGGCGCGACAAGATAACACTGGGTAGGGGCGGGCGTCCCCGCCCGCCCTGAGCGAACACCGGCGATGGATAGCGGTGGTCGCCCCCCCCCGATCGGAACGGGGAGCCTACAGCCGGATCAGGATCTCCCCGCGCCCGTCATTGGCGAGGTCGCCCATGAGGCGGCGTACCCGCACGCCGCTGTCAGGCAGCGTCCCGAACGGAGCGGGCAGGTCCTTCCACGCCCGGGCCAGGAGGGTCAGGAAGCTGAAGGGAAATTCACCGCAGTCATTGAAGGTGGGCGGGAGCGTCGAGGGCGACTGCTGCAGCAGCACCGTGCCCCGCCGCATGGCGAGGCCGGTACTGCGACCTACCTTGCCCCACACGCCGATCGTGCCGGCCACCATGCGCGAGGCGCAGTAATCGCCGGTGTCGCCGGCGACCAGCACCGTCCCGCGGCGCATCCGGTCGCCGGCCCGGTCCCCGGCGTTGCCGCTGACGAGCACCAGCCCGCCCTGCATGCCCTGGTGATTGCCGGGGATGGCGCCGGCGAGGAAGTCGCCCGCGTCGCCCGCGATACGGATCTCGCCTCCGCGCATGCCGCTTGCCGCAAAGGCGCCGACGCTGCCCGAGACCTCGATGACTCCACCGGTCATGCCCAGTCCAAGCTGATCGCCGGCATCGCCCTGCACGATGACCCGGCCGCCGGTCATTCCCGCGCCGATGCGGTCGAGCTGGCTCGCGTCACCGCGGATCTCGATGGTGTCGCCCGGCGTGCCCTCCAGCGTGAAGAGACGGTCCACCCGCAGCCGCCGATTGCCGCTCGCCAG
>JAWXBX010000391.1:0-24514 GCA_034440415.1 Gemmatimonadota bacterium
AAGTGCATGTCAACGCAAGCATCGGTATCGCCACCTCCAGCGGTGGCGAGGATGCCGACGACCTGCTGCGCAACGCCGATGTGGCGATGTACACCGCCAAGCGCCTCGGCAAGGGGCGCAGCGAGATGTACCAGTCGCAGATGTACGCCGAGATTCGTGAGCGACTGGAGCTGGAAGCAGCGCTGCGCCATGCCATCGAGCAGCGGGCGCTGACGCTGGTCTACCAGCCGATCGTCTCGCTGGCGGGGGGGCGGATCTTCGGAGTCGAGGCGCTGGTACGGTGGGACCATCCCAAGCTCGGGCCGCTGCTGCCGCACCAGTTCATCCCGCTGGCGGAGGAGACCGGGCTGATCGTACCGCTGGGGCGCTGGGTTCTGCGCGAGGCCTGCGCCCAGATCCGCCGGTGGCGCATCACCTTCCCCGCCACTCCGCTGTCCGTCGCCGTCAACGTCTCCGGCCGCCAGCTGCATGAGCTGGATGTGGTGGATGAGATCCGTGCCGCGCTGGCGGAGTCCGGCGTCGATCCCTCCGCGCTGGTGCTCGAGATCACCGAGAGCGTGCTCATGCAGCAGGCCGGGTCGGTCCGCGCCCGGCTGGAGCAGCTCAAGGAGCTCGGCGTCAGCCTGTCGATCGACGACTTCGGGATTGGCTACTCGTCGCTCAGCTACCTGCAGCGCTTCCCCATCGACATCCTCAAGATCGCCAAGCCGTTCGTGGACGACGTCGGCCTGGGCGAGGATCATGCGGCGCTGGCCCGGGCCATCGTGGGCCTGGGCGACACGCTGCACCTGCACACGATTGCGGAAGGCATCGAGACGGCGGAACAGTGCGCGGCGCTGATCGCGCTGGGCTGCGCCTACGGCCAGGGCTATCACTTCTCCCCACCGCTGGCCCCCGAGGGCATCGAAGCGCTGCTCGGCACACCGGTGCCGGCGCCGCCAGTGACAGGGGTGTGGAGCTGAACTGAGGGCCGTCAGCCGTCAGCCATCAGCTATCGTGGGGCAGCCGTCCCGGCTGCCCGCAGAGAGACCCGACCTGCCCTTCCCCTTTCCCCCGTTCCCTGTTCCCTTTTCGCCAGCGCCCGCAACAGTCGGGCGCGAAGGCCCGACCCACCCTTCTCCTCTGACTCTCATGCCTCTCCTCCCGCGTCGCCCGCGCTACGACGTCTGCATCGTCGGTTCCGGTGCCGGTGGCGGCATGGCGGCGCACATGCTGTCGCGGGCTGGCGCGAATGTCGTTCTGCTGGAAGCCGGGGACATGTGGGACAACACAAAGGACTCGAAGATGCTCACGCCGGCGTGGGCCTCCCCCCGGCGTGGCAGCTCCACGAAGGAGCGGCCCTTCGGCGAGTTCGACGCCTGCATCGGCGGGTGGAATGTCGAGGGGGAGCCCTACACCCGGGCGCCCGGGACCAAGTTTGACTGGTGGCGTGCCCGCATGCTCGGTGGGCGGACCAATCACTGGGGCCGGATCTCGCTCCGCTTCGGGCCGGACGACTTCAAGGGGAAGAGCAAGGACGGGCTGGGCGACGACTGGCCCATCAGCTACGACGAGCTCAAGCCGTGGTACGACGAGGTGGACCGGCTGGTGGGGATCTTCGGCAGCGTCGAGGGCCTGCACAATCATCCCGATGGCATCTTCCTGCCGCCGCCGAAGCCGCGCTGCTGGGAGCTGCTGGTAAAGCAGGCGGCCGACAAACATGCCGTCACCTGCATTCCCTCCCGGCTCTCGATCATCACCCAGCCGCACAACGGCCGCAGTGCCTGCCACTATTGCGGCCAGTGCAACCGGGGCTGCGCGGTCAACGCCAATTTCTCCTCGCCCAATATCCTGATTCTCCCCTCGCTGGCGACCGGCAAGCTCGAGCTGGTCACCGGGGCGATGGTCCGCGAGGTCACCCTGGACCGTCGCGGCCGGGCCGACGGGGTGGTCTACATCGATAAGGCGACCCGCACCGAGCAGCGGGTCGACGCCCGGATCGTGGTGCTGGCCGCCAGCGCCTGCGAGAGTGCCCGCATCCTGCTCAACTCCAAGTCAGCCGCCTTCCCGCAAGGGCTGGCCAACAGCAGCGGCGTCGTGGGCAAGTACCTGACGGATACCACGGGCACCGACGTCGGCGGGTTCATTCCGAAAATGGTCGATCACGTCCCGCACAACGAGGACGGGGTGGGCGGCGCCCACCTCTACATGCCCTGGTGGGTGGACAACCGGAAGCTCGACTTCCCCCGCGGCTACCATATCGAGATCTGGGGCGGACTGGGCGAGCCCTCCTATGGATTCATGGGCGGGATCCAGAAATATCCCGGCGGCGGTGGCTATGGCGCGGCGCTCAAGGCCGACTACCGCAAGTATTACGGGGCGACGATCGGCTTCTCGGGCCGCGGCGAGCAGATCCCCAGCGCCGACTGCTACTGCGAGATCGATCCTGACGTGGTGGACCAGTGGGGCATCCCGGTACTCAAGTTCCACTGGAAATGGAGTGACTACGAGACCAAACAGGTGAAGCACATGCAGGAGACCTTCCGCACCCTGATCGCAGAGATGGGGGGCGAGGTCTGGAGCGGCATGCCCTCGAAGGAGAGCGGCTACGGCATCTCCAACGGCGGATCCATCATCCACGAGCTCGGCACGGTGCGGATGGGCAGCGACCCGAAGGCCAGCGTGCTGGATCCCCACTGCCGGACCTGGGATGTGAAGAATCTCTTCGTCACCGACGGCGGCCCGTTTGTCTCCCAGGCCGACAAAAACCCGACCTGGACCATTCTGGCGCTGTCGATGCGGACCAGCGACTACATCACCCGGGCGATGAAGCGGGGGGAACTCTGATGACGGACGATCTCTCCCGCCGCGACGCGCTGCAGATCTTTGCGGGCATCCCGCTGCTTGCGGCCGGGCTCACACCGGGCGACGTGGCGCGGGCCGCGCTGCATGTGCGATCGACTCTGATCGCCCAATCGACGCATCGCCCAATCGCCTTCGTTCCGGCGTTCTTCACCGCGCATGAGTGGGAGACGGTCCGGGTCCTCGTCGACCTGATCATCCCGAAGGACGCGCGCTCTGGCAGCGCCACCGAAGCGCTGGTGCCCGAGTTCATGGACTTCATCCTCGACGAGAACCCGGAGACGCAGACTCCGATCCGAGGCGGACTGGCATGGCTCGACACCGAAGCGAATGAGCGGTTCGGGAAGCCGTTCGTGGAAATCTCGGAAACGAATCGTCGGGCGATTCTCGATGACATCGCCTGGCCCAAACGGGCCAAGCCAGAGTTCTCGCAGGGTGTCGCTTTCTTCAGCCGGATGCGGGACCTCACCGCCAGCGGCTTCTTCAGCAGCCAGATCGGCGTGGCCGACCTGCGGTACCTCGGCAATGAGTTCGTCATGGAGTGGAAGGGCTGCCCGCCGTCGGCGCTGGCCAAGCTGGACGTCAGCTACGAGTAGCCGCATACCTGGTCGACCGTTGCTCTCCAACTCCGTCCCACCGGCCCCGCCTCAGCGATTCGTGCAGCGGCTCCGATATTCAAGCTCGACGCCCCCTCGCCCGCCCCCGGTGTGTTGCCCCTGAGGGCGGCATCTGAAGCTGGCCCATTTCTCGCTTAATCGGGGCTGGCCCGCCGTCATCCGGCACCGGGAATACCAACCGAAGTTGTTGTAGGGAAATATCTTGCCGGTTGAGGCGAGTGACCCGTTCGAGAGCACTTCAACGATGCGATATCAGCCACTTCCGCCGAACGCGCCTGACTGGGGCGGCCCCGAGTGAGGGCCCGCTCGGGGCTCTCTTTGCGTTGGCAGGTGGCCGCCGCCTCTGCGGTGGTCGTGCTCCTCATCAGCGTATTCGTCGGCGTCTACTACCCCGCCCGGTCGGCCCGGGCGGCGATCGCCGCCAAGGCGCAGAACGTCTCGGGGGCGGCCGAAATGGTCGCCCTCAGCGTTGGCGTCGGGCTGAACCTGCAGGAGCCGAGCGCCATTGCCGCGGCATTCGCCTGGGCGCGACGGGATTCCGCCCTGCGGTTCGTGGCGGTACTGGATACGGCCGGGACACGCCTCGCCGCCTACGATCCGGACAGCCTGGGCCTGGACGCCGGAAGCGAGCGTACCCGACGCGACGTGCATGAGTGGAACGGCCACTTTGTGGTCTCCGCCTCGATCCGGTTCCAGGACCGGGTACTCGGTGATGTTGTGCTGGCCTCCTCGCTGGCGCCGATCCGGGCCAAGGCGGCGGCGGAGCGGCGGGCCGGCCTGATGATCAGCGGCGTGCTCCTCCTGGTCGGCCTCCTCCTGTCCAGCTGGATTGCGGCTCGCATCGCCACCCCGATCGTCAACCTGCAGCGGGCGGCCGAGCAGATCGCCGCCGGGCGGTATGACGTGGACCTGAAGGTGCAGGCCGGCGCGGAGGTCGGCGCCCTCGCGGTGGCCTTCGACATCATGGCGGCCAAGATCCGGAGCCAGATGGCGGACCTGGCGCGGCAGGCGAGCGAACTGGTCACGGCCCGCGATGCGGCGCTGTCCGCCACCCGGAGCAAATCGGTGTTCCTCGCCACAATGAGCCACGAGATCCGCACGCCCATGAATGGCGTGATGGGGATGCTCGATCTACTCGGTGACACTCCGCTCACCGGGGAACAGCTCGAATTCGTCCAGACCGCCTCACGGTCCGCCGAGTCCCTCCTCACGATCATCGACGACATCCTCGACTTCTCGAAGATCGAGGCGGGGAGGCTGGCCCTCGAGCGCATCGAGTTCAACCTGTGGAGCACGATCGAGGACGTGACCAGCCTGCTGTCGGAGCGGGCCCATGCCAAGAGGCTGGAGCTGGTCAGCGCGATCCACCCGGACATTCCGATGATGGCATGGGGAGACCCCGGACGACTGCGCCAGGTCCTGGTCAATCTCGCCGGGAACGCCATCAAGTTCACGAAAAATGGAGAGGTCGTCATCAGGGTGAAGCGGGTCGAGGCCGGTGACGATGCCTCCCTGGTCCGATTCGAGATTACCGACACCGGCCTCGGGATCGCCCCGGAGGCCGTGGGGCGGCTGTTCCAGCCGTTCACCCAGGCGGACGCGTCCACCACGTGGCGGTTCGGCGGGACCGGCCTCGGACTCGCCATCTGCAAGCAACTGGTCGAGCTGATGGACGGGGAGATCGGCGTCGTCAGCGAGCCGGGGGAGGGGAGCACCTTCTGGTTCACCGCTCGACTGGAGCCGGCGAAACCGCGCGAGCTGACCGAACCCGTGGTGAGCCTGGCGAACTTCCGGGCGCTGGTCGTGGACGACAATCAGACCAACCGGCGGGTGCTGCACCAACAGCTGACCTCCTGGGGCGTGGAGTGCCTGCTCGCGGAGTCGGGGCCGCGGGCGCTGGCCATTCTGCGGGAGCAGGTCCGGCGGGGCACGCCGCCACAGTTCGCCATTCTCGACATGCAGATGCCGGGCATGGATGGACTCGCACTGGCACGGGTGATCCGGGAAGATCCGGCCCTGACCACCACGCACGTCGTTCTGCTCACCTCCACAGGCCTGAGGGGGCAGGCGCGTGAGGCGCGTGAGCAGGGTGTCTCCGCCTATCTGGTGAAACCCGCCCGACAGAAGCAGCTGCGGGAATGCCTCGCCGCCCTGGCCGGGATGCCACCCGGCGGCGCGGAGCCCATGGTCACTCGGCACGAGCTCCCCTCGGCGCGCGCCGCGCGCCGGGGCCACCTGTTGCTGGTCGAAGACAACGAGGTGAATCAGGCCGTTGCGACTCAGATGCTCGAACGACTGGGATACCGGGTCGACGTGGCCGCATCCGGGCTGGAGGCGCTGACGGCAGTTGAGCGGCGCCGCTACGCTGCCGTCCTGATGGACTGCCAGATGCCCGGAATGGACGGCTTCGAGGCGACCGCGGAGTTGCGGCGCCGGGGCCATGGCTCCGATCGGCTCCCAATCATCGCGATGACCGCGAATGCGATGGAGGGCGACCGGGAGCGCTGCCTTGCGGCCGGCATGGATGGGTACCTGCCCAAGCCGGTGAGACGGCCAGGGCTGGCCGCCGTGCTCGCCCAGTTCATCCCTGACGAGAGCCCGCCGGAGAACGATGACGCGCCCACGGGCGGGGACCCGGAACTCGAGGGCGGCGCGGTGAACCTGGAGCGCCTGCGGGATCTTGTTGGCGAGGACCGGAGCCGGTGGCGCAAGTACCTGGAGCTGTTTCTCAAGTCATCCGGCCCAACCCTGGAAACACTGTATCGGGGGCTCAGCGAAGAGAAGGCGGAGGTGGTCGCCCCGGCGGCGCATTCGCTGAAGGGCTCCGCCGGGACGGTCGGCGCCACTGGGGTGGCGGAGCTGGCGCGCCAGTTGGAAATCATCGCCGCGCAGGGCGACTGGGGCCTCGCCGAGTCGACCCGCGAGCGACTGGACGCCGCGATGGGTCGGGTCGCCGGTGTCGCGCAGGGGCTGCAGTGACGGCGACCGGGCCGGAACCGGTGCGGCCGGGCGGAACGGTCCTGATCGTCGATGACGATCCGGTGAGCCTGCAGTTCCTGGCTGACGCGCTGGCGAGCCTGCCGGACGTTCAGGTGCGCACCTTTAGCCACGGCACCGCCCTGCTCGAGGCGGCCCGCGCCGAACGACCCGACCTGATCATCACCGACATGCAGATGCCGGAAGTTGACGGGCTTGCGATCCTCCAGGCATTTGCCGCCACGGAGTACCTGCCGCCGGTGCCGATCATCGTTGTCACCGGCTCAGACAACCGCGACGTGCGGCGGCGTGCGCTGCAGCTGGGGGCAAGCGACTTTCTCACCAAGCCGCTTGATCCGGACGAGATCCGGGTGCGCTGCCGCAACCTGGTGAACCTGACCCGTGCCCAGCGGGCACTGAGCGACCGAGCGGCCTGGCTGGCGGCGGAGGTCCGCCGCGCCACCGGGACCGTGGTCGCCCGCGAGCACGAGACGATCTTCCGCCTCGCCCGGGCGGCCGAATATCGGGACTGGGAGACCGGAACCCACATCCGCCGGATCGCCGAATACTGCCGGCTGATCGCGGAACGGCTGGGCCTTCCTGCGAGCCTGCAGGAGGACCTCTACCTCGCCGCCCCGTTGCATGACCTGGGCAAGCTCGGCATCCCCGACTACATCCTCCGCAAACCGAGCCGCCTCAGTCCCGAGGAGTATGCCGTGATGCAACGGCATACGGTGATCGGGCACGAGCTGCTGCATGACAGCCCGTCCCACCTGCTCCACCTGGGCGCGGAAATCGCGCTGACGCATCATGAACGGTTCGATGGCACCGGGTATCCGCAGGGACTCGCGGGAAGCGCAATTCCGCTCGTGGGCCGGATCGTCGCCGTGGCGGATGTGTTCGACGCACTGATCTCCAGTCGGCCGTATAAGGCGTGCTGGCCCCGTGAGGAGGCCCGCGCCCTGGTCCTGCGCGGCGCGGGGAGCGAATTCGATCCCGACTGCGTTGACGCCTTCATGGCGGAGTGGGACCCCATTCTGGTTGCCGCCGAGCGCTGGTCCGACGAGGCCCAGCTCGGCGCCCGCACCGACACCGCCGCCGCGCTGTGACGGCCCGCCTCACGATCGCGCTGGCGCTGGCAGCCGCCCTCGTCGTCACGCCAGCGGCCGGCCGCGACCAGCTCCATGCGCAGCGTGCCGCGGCTTACCGGATCATCGTCCATCCGACCAATTCGGTGACCCAGCTGAGGCGGGCCCAGATCAGGGACTACTTCCTCAAGCGAAGGGCCGATTGGGAGCCGGGCCTCCCCGCCGCCCCCGTGGATCTCACTCCGAAGCTGGCTGTCCGAACCCTGTTCTCCAGGGAGATCCTCGAGCTGTCACCGACGGCAGTGACCAGCTACTGGATGCAGGAGATCTTCGCGGGGAGCAACACGCCGCCGCCGGTAATGTCCACGGTGGCCGCCGTTCTGGCGTATGTGGCCTCCACCCCTGGTGCGATCGGCTACGTCCCCGGCGACACGCCGACGGACGGCGTGCGTATCGTCACGGTCCTGCCATGAGCCGCGAGAGTATTCCCGGAATGCGAGGAATCGTATGATGCCCCTGGTTCGAGCCAGCGCGATAGCGGCGCTGTGTAGCCTTGTCCTCGGCGTATCGACCAGGTCGGTCGCGGCCCAGACTCCGGTCAGGGATTCGGCCGGCGGGATGCTGGCCGATCTCGAACTGGTGTACAGCGCTTCCCGTTATGCCCAGGAGACCCGGGACGCGCCCGCCTCGGTGACGATCATTACTGCCCGGGAGATCCGGGAGTACGGCTACGAGACCCTTGCGGATGTCCTCGGCGCCGTACGCGGCTTCTCGACCCGATACGATTTCAACAATGACTTCGCCACGGTGCGTGGGCTGGCGCGCCTGGGGGACTTCAACACCCGGCTCCTGATCCTCCTGGACGGCCACCGGCTCAACGGCGCCGTCGCCGATGTGAGCAACATCGGGACCGATGCGCTGATCGACCTCAACCGAATTCACCATATCGAAATCATCCGCGGGCCGGGCTCGGCGCTGTTCGGGACCAACGCCTTCTTCGGGGTCATCAATATCGTGACCGGCCTGGGCAAGGGCGAACCGGCCGGCGTCCGCGCCGACATTGAGGCCGGTCACCTCGGGACCTATCGGGGCGGCCTGGCGTGGAGCATCCGACCGGGCCCATCTCGGGAGTTGACGATCGCGGGCAGTGCGCAGCGCCGTGCGGGAGCGGACCGGTACTACCCGGCGTTCGATACGCCCGCGACCAACAACGGCATTGCCCACGGTCTCGACGACGAGGAGACCTACCGGATCTTCGGGAAAGGGCGGTGGGGCGACTGGTCCGCCGAGGGTGCCTACTCCCAGCGGCGGCGCAGTATCCCGAACGCGCCCTTCGGGGCGACGTTCAATACCCGACCGATGGAGGCCCGCGATCGGGCCGCGGTCGGCGCGCTGACCTATACTCACAGCTTCGCCGATCTCTCCCGGCTAACTGTCGCCGCACGATTCAATCGGGCGACCTACGCCACCGACTACGTCTACACGCCGACGATATCCTCGGCCTATCAGCGGGGGAACATCTGGTCGCTTGAGACCCAGTATCTGCGCGTGGTCGGGTCGGGACACAAGGTGACCGTAGGCGGCGAGCTGCGCTATGCCAGCAACAGTGAACAGGGCGTTGTCGAGGAGACTCCGCCGGCCCCCGTGAACGTGATCCTGCGCGATGTCCGCTCGCAGCTGATCGGGGCGGTGTTCGCCCAAGTCGAGTGGCGTCTGGGCGAGCGGGCCCTGCTCTACACAGGAGTGCGGCACGATCAGTATCAACGGGTCGGCGGGACGACCAACCCTCGGGCCGCGCTGGTGCTGCGGCCGGCCGAGCGGACCACGGTGAAGGCGCTCTACGGCGCGGCGTTTCGCGCGCCCAACTTCGCTGAACTCTATTTTCAAGATGGGGGCCGGACACAGAAGGCGCCGCCCGGTCTCCGTCCGGAACGGCTACATACCCTGGAGTTGGAAGTCGAGCAGAGGCTGGGAGGGCTGACAGCCTCCGTCTCCGCCTACCAGGTCTACACCAAGGACCTGATCAACCAGACTACGGAACCGTCGGACAGCCTGCTGATCTACGAGAACGACGGCGCACCGACCACCCGAGGCGTCGAGCTGGAGCTCCGGGGGCGTATCGGTCCGGTCACCGGCCGCACTTCGTACGCCGCTCAGAATGCCCGGGACGATCACCATGACCGGCCAGAGGATTCGCCACAAAAACTCTTCCGGGTGGGTGCCTCGGCGCCGCTCATCGGTGGCCGCGCCAACCTGGCGCTGGAGCTGCGGTATGTGGGCGGCCGGCCCACCATCGCGGGCCCGGAGGCCCCCGGTTACACCTTGATGAATCTCACCCTCCTGGCCCGCCCGATCGACCGGCGACTGGAGCTGATGCTCAGCGTGAAGGATCTCTTTGATGCCGGCCATGTGGATCCAGGCGGGGAGGAGCATCGCCAGAACGTGCTGGCGCAGGACGGCCGATCGCTGCGCGGCGGACTCCGGCTCACGTTCTGAACGCCGCGCTTTCCGTGCGCGCCGATGGGGCCGTGGTCGCAGCGGCGCGATCCCGGGGCGCTTCTGGTGACGGAAGCACTGCAGCCCCAGCGAGGCGCGGCTCAGGCTGCAGCGCGCGGACAGCGCGGAGAGCATGTTGCAGATCGTCAACTCCCTCGCCCGGACCACCCCTGACGCGATCGCCTTCCGCAGCCACACCGCACGCCGGCGCCTCGGGATCACCGGCGGGATCCTCCGCGCCGAACTGCTCAAGTCACATGGCGACGGCGACAGTGCGATCGGCCTGTTGCACCAGGCCGTCGCCCTCGAAGACAGCCTGACCCACGATGAGCCGGGGCCGCTCCCCTTTGCCGCACGTCACTGGTTCGGCGCGCATCTGCTCGAAGCGGGTCGCCCTGCGGAGGCGGAGGCAGTCTACCGCGCCGAGCTGCTGGACCACCCGAAGCACGCCTGGAGCCTCTACGGCCTGGCGCAATCGCTGCGGGCACAGGGTCGTGGCCCGGGGGCGGATGCGGTTGATCGGGAGTTTGCGGCGGCGTGGGGGGCGGCGGATGTGTGGGTGAGGGGGAATAGGGAATAGGCGGCAGGCGATTGCTCACCATCAGCGGCTGAGTGCCAGCGGCCAACGGCAAATGGCCAACGGCCTTTGGCTGATGGCTGATGGCTGACGGCTGACGGCTGAGAGCTGACGGCTGGCGCCCCCCTGACACTCCCGGCGCTTCGTTCCGTATTGCACTCATCCCTTTCGGAGCCTTTCCCCCATGTTGAAGCCCATCCTCGGTGTCGCCGCCGCCGGCGTCATCGGCCTTGTTCTCTGGAAGCTCTTGCTGCTGCTGCTGTTACCCCTCTTTGGCGTGGTCCTGGCCGGGCTCTTTGTCATCATCAAGGTGTCGTTCATCATCGGGATGGTGTGCTTGGCGTTCTGGCTGGTGAAACGTCTGATGCGGGGTCCGGCGACGATTGTCTGACCGCAGAGTTTGGTGGGGCGGAACAATTGCTCCGCCCCCATCTGCTTGGATCATCCGTCGAGTCATGGGGCGGAGCAAAGCTCCGCCCCATGACTCGTTCCTACCGCTAGATTAGTCCCCCCATGTCCCGCCTCATCCCGGAACTCCTCGCCCCCGCCGGCAGCATCGCTGCCGTGCACGCCGCGCTCGCCAACGGCGCCAATGCCATCTACCTCGGCGCCGAGAAGTTCAACGCGCGGGACGATGGGGCGCAGCTCACCCTGGACGACCTGCAGCTGGCCTGCGATCTGGCCCATGCGCGCGGCGTCCGGATCTACCTCACCTTCAATGTGCTGTTCAAGCCCGGCGAGCTGCGTGAGGCGCTGCTGCACCTGGGCGAGTGCATCGATCGCGGCATCGACGCGGCGATCGTGCAGGACCTTGGCGCGGTCCGCCTGATCCAGCAGCTGTATCCGGCGCTGGAGATTCACGGCTCGACCCAGATGACGGTGCACGACGCCACCGGCGCGCGGGTGCTGCAGGAGATGGGCGTCGATCGCGTGGTGCTGGCGCGGGAAAACACCCTCGCGGATATCCGCGCCATCCGGGCCGCGGTACCGGAGCTCGGGCTGGAGAGCTTCGTGCATGGGGCGCTGTGCATCGCCTACTCCGGCCAGTGCTTCATGTCGGGAATGATCTCCGAGCGCAGCGCCAATCGCGGTTCGTGCGCGCAATCGTGCCGCAAGGACTATGTGCTGACTGATGTACTCACCGGCATCGAGCTTGATCGTGGCTTTCTGATCTCCGCCAAGGACCTTGGCGCCTGGGAGCATCTGGCGGAGATCGCGGAGGCGGGGATCGGCTGCCTCAAGATCGAGGGGCGGAAGAAGAAGCCGGAGTACGTCGCCACGGTCACGCACGGCTATCGCGAATTCCTCGACCGGCTGAGTGAGAAGAGGTGGAAGGCACCACAACCCGCGGAGGTGCAGCCGCTGGTCCAGATCTTCTCCCGCGGATTCACCGGCGGGATGTACGGCGGGCGCGCCGGGCGCGACTACATCACCCGCAATCAGCCGGACAATCGCGGCGCGGAGCTGGGGCACGTCACCGGGCGCGAGGGCAGGGAACTCATCATCTCGGTCTCTTCGCCAGTCGGTCCTGGCGACGGGCTCGGCTTTGAGCATCCTGCCGGCGCCTCCCACGGCAGCACCGGCTTCACCGTCACCCATGTGCGCACCATCGAGCAGAAGCCGAAGAGCGTGATCCAGGCGATCCCCGCCGCGGAAGAAGTGCCCAAGGGCTGGGTCGTGGTGCGCTCGTCGCATGCGGAGCTGCTGGAGACTGCCCGAGCCTCGTACGCCGTGCTCGCACGCGAGGGCCGGCTGGCGCGAATCCCCGTCGCCGTTGTCGTGACCGGTGCTGAAGGCGCACCGCTGCGAGTCAGGTTCACCGCAGCGGGAGAGGCGGTGAGGGTGCGGAGCAGCATCGTCCTGAGCGCGGCGGAGAAGCGTTCGCTCGACGATGCCCGGCTGCGCGAGCAGCTCGGTCGGCTGGGCGAGACGCCGTTCGAGCTCGCGACGCTCGACAGCTCGGCGCTCGCCCCCGGGCTGTTCCTTCCGATGAGCGCCCTCAATGATCTGCGGCAGCAGGCGGTCGCGGAGCTGATGACTCGGCGGGATTGGGCGACGCGGGTGGTGGATGCGGGGCGGGTAGCACGAGTGGAGGCAGCTGTCAGCCATCAGCCGTCAGCGGGTAGGGGCGGAGCTCCTGCTCCGCCCAAGCCCGCAAGCAATCTCACCGCCGAGGTCTGGCGGCTCGAAGACGCGCGGCTCGCCGCTGAGGCGGGGGCAAACGAGATCTCGCTCGACCTCTTCCTGCGTCATCCGACGCCACCGGTCACCCGGGTACGGGCGCTGATTGAAGCGCTGAACGCTCGGGGCGTGATGTTGCGGCTCCGCACTCCGACGATCGTCCGGCCGGAAGAGCGGAAGGTGGTGGACAAGTGGCTCGCACTGGGGACCCCGATCGTCACCGGCCACCTCGGGCTGGTGGCGGAGCTGTCAGCCGCGGGTCGTGACGTCGTGGCGGACTACGCGGTGAACTGCTTCAACCAGCACACCGCGGCGGAGATCTTCCGGCTCGGCGCAAAGCGCATCGTCATGTCGGTGGAGCTGACGGTTGAAGAGATGGCGCAGGTGGCGGCGCCCTGGGCGGGACAGGGTTTCGAGATCTTCGTGCATGGGCGCCCCGAAGGGATGACCATCGAGCACTGCCTGCTCTCCGCGGCGTTCGATCGAAAACCGAAGACCTGTCGCGATCTCTGCGTCCAGAAGCACCCGCACACCGTACTCACCGATCCGGCGGGCTATGTCTTTCCCGTGGCGACCGACTCCGCCTGCCGCAACCGCTTGCTGCACTCCCGGCCGGTGGATGCTTCGGAGTACCTGCCCGCGCTCTGGCGGAGCGGATTCCGTAACTACCGCCTGGTGTTCAATGTCCCGGGCGATCCCGTCGCCGAGGTCACCGCGGCCTGGCGTGCCTCCATCGATGCGGTGGGCATGGGCCGGACCGCCGACCTGCGCGCGGTACGCACGGTTCTCGACGGCACATTCACCCGGGGACATTTCGCGCGGGCGGTATAGGGGCCGCGACTACGGCATGCGTTTCCCCACCCCGATCACCGCGTCTTTTTCATCCCGCAGCTCGAAACCTGTCGCCCGGCCCCGATCAAGCGCGTATTCGAAGGTCAGGTCGCTCATGATATCGTAGACCGCGCCGTCACGCAGCGAGGCGATGGTAAACCAGTGCTCCCGGATCGGGAGGAGAGCGAAGGGGCCGGCTCCGGGGAAGGGCGGCGTCTTCCACTCCCCGTGCAGCGTCCCATCCCGCGACGTGAGGGTGAATGGATTGCTGCTGCTGTCCGCAGTCCCGCTGCTGTCCACCCAGTGCAGATCGAAGGTGCCGAGATACGGCAGCGCGGCTCTGGGCGAGACCTTGAGCGTGTAGGAAGGCTCTACCTCGATCCGGAACGGAACCCGGACCGTGCCCCATGACATCGTGAGGGTGGCGCCGCCGAGACGGACTTCAGGGAAGGCCCAGGCCAACGCCTCGGCGAAGGGGCCACTCGCGGTCGCCACTTCGTAGCGCAGCTGTTCTGCCGTGGAGTCGGGGTGGACGGTGTGAAAAAGTTTGGAGCGCGGGTCCAGGACCATCGTCCACGGACCCTCGGCCCGAACGACGAGCCAGTCCGAATACTTCCCCTTCCTTACGGGGTGACCATCAAGCTGGATATCCTTGCTCACCTCGAGGGTGGTGGCGCTGTTGGCGCCCGGAGTCCACACCTCATTCCACTTGACCTCGCCGCCGAACAGCGAATCGCGCCCGCGCGCCTGCGGTCGCGAATAGACCACCGTGATCGTCGTGCCATCGACGGTCTGGGACACCGATGCCGGCTCACTCGCCTTGACCTGGGCGACGGCCCGTGTCCCGGGACAGATCGACACCAGCGTGAGCAGCGTGACTATCCGTGCGGTCATGGTGCTCAACTCCCCGACCCGAAGCGGGCATCGATGCCCGCGCGGATCTCATCGAGTGTCTTTCCCGCCGTGTGCATCCGATATGCAAGCCGGCCCTGGCCCTGACAGATCTCGCAGAACTTCGCCATGCCCTCCCCCTCATAGCAGGAAAGCAGCGAGTAGAAGGTCGGGGGATCGGAGCAGCCGCACTGGCAGCGGATGCCATCGACGATCTCCGGCATGCCCCGCACCTTGTCGAACAGGTCGATCAGGTCGGTGTCGCCCCCGAGCTGCTCGGCGGTGAGCACCTTCTCGCCGGTAATGCCGGGCCGGGGGTCGGGATGGGGGCCGCCGCGGACGGCGCGACCGCATGGCTTGCCATTCACGTCGGACAGGCGGTGCGCGGCCGGTCGATGCACCCGTCGGCCACCGGGGAGCCCGGCGAGCAGAATTCCCCCTGCCATCACCAGGAAGGAGCGGCGGCTACCGCGGGAGGTATCGCTGGACAGGATCATTGGACCGTGGGGTAGGGGGAGCGACGCTGCGGAAAATACGGATCTGTCATCATTGGGGCCAGAGAGCGCGTTCAGCTGTCGGCTATCAGCCGTCAGCCGGACGATGAACTATTCCGGCGCCTGCAGAAAGAGTGTAGCGTTCAGCCGTCAGAAGCCCAACCGCCGCTGTTGCTGAAGGCTGATGGCTGATGGCTGATGGCTGACGGCTATGTACTCAACCCACTCCCCATCGACCATGCCCAAGCGACCACTCGGTATCGGCTTCATCGGCTCGGGATTCAACGCCCGCTTCCACATGCAGTCCTTCCAGGGGGTGCGCGACGCCGAGATTCTCGGCGTGTGGAGTCCCAACCGGAAGAACGCAGAGTCGGCGGCGGGCTACGCCCGTCAGCTGGATGTCGGTGCCTGCAAGCCTTTTCGGTCGATCGCCGAAATGGTCGTGGATCCCGCCATTGATGCCATCTGGCTCTGCGGCCCCAATCAGGCGCGGGTGGAGAATGTCGAGGAGCTGACCGACCCGATCATGCGCGGCCACGCCGACCTGCGCGGGATTGCCTGCGAGAAGCCGCTGGCCCGCAACGTCACGGAAGCGAAAACCGTGCTGAGCCTCGTCAAGCGCGCCGGCCTCAAGCATGGGTACCTCGAGAACCAGCTCTTCGCACCGCAGGTCGAGACTGGACGCAGGCTGCTGTGGGCCCGCGGCGCGGCGCTGACCGGCCGGCCGTACCTCGCACGTGCGGCGGAGGAACACAGCGGCCCGCACATGCCCTGGTTCTGGCGTGGGAAGTTGCAGGGCGGCGGCGTGCTGAATGACATGATGTGCCATTCCGCCCTGATGGTGCGCCATCTCCTCACCAGACCCGGTGAGCCGCTGTCGACCGTCAAGCTGATGAAGGTCACCGGTCATATCGCGAGTCTCAAGTGGAGCCGTCCGGCCTATGCGAAGCAGCTGAAGGCGACGATGGGCAAGGAAGTGGACTACACCCGGCACCCATCCGAGGACTTTGCCAGCGTCATGCTTGAATTCCAGACCGACGATGGGCACACCGTGCTCGGCGAAGCGACAACGTCGTGGAGCTTCGTCGGGGCGGGCCTGAGGCTCTCGGCAGAACTGCTCGGACCGGAATACTCGATGTCGTGGAACTCGCTCGATGCCGGCCTCAAGCTCTTCTTCAGCAGGGAAGTGAAGGGGAAGACCGGCGAGGACCTGGTCGAGAAGCAGAACGCCGAGATGGGGCTGATGCCGGTGGTCGCCAATGAAGCAGCGGCGTACGGCTATGAGGCGGAGAACCGCCACTTCGTCCGGGTCTTCCTCGGGCTGGAGGAACCGCTGCTCACTTGGGACGACGGGCTGGACGTCGTCCGCATCCTGATGGCGGCGTACCAGAGCGCCGAACAGGGCAAGACCCTCAAGTTTCCGCCCGCCGGCCTGGACAGCTTTGTGCCAGCGGTGGCGCGGGGGGTGTGGAAGGGCTGAGGTGCGACGACGACTGGCGGTAGGCGATGGGCGATAGCAGACACACGGGAAGAGCCCAGCGTGCTCTCCCTCACCTCACCTACCGCCAAGTGCCTCGCGCCCCTTTCCCCCCCGTACCGACGGCATTTTCTTCTACTCATGAAATCACTCTGGAACGACGCCGACGCTCGGACCTGCGGTGGCGATCCGCTCAAGCTCCGCATCTACACCTCCCGCCTGCTCGGTCGCGAGCCAGCGCTGGTATTGCATGGCGGGGGCAATACGTCGGTCAAGGCACCGGCCACCAATCTCTTCGGTGACATCGAAGAACTGCTCTACGTGAAGGGTAGCGGCTGGGACCTGGCGACGATTGAAGCCCAGGGCTTTGCGCCGGTCAAAATGGATGTGCTGCTCCGCATGGCGAAGCTGGACCAGCTGGCCGACACCGACATGGTGCGGGTGCAGCGCGCGGCGATGACCGACCCGGGCGCACCGACGCCGTCAGTCGAAGCGATCCTGCACGCCATCATTCCCTTTGCTTTCGTCGATCATACCCACGCCGATGCCACTGTCGCCGTCAGCAACACCCCCGACGGCGACCGCTACATCCATGAAGTCTACGGCGACCGGATCCTCGTCATTCCCTACGTCATGCCGGGTTTCGTGCTCGCGCGTGAGGTCTACCGCCGCACCAAGTGCATGGACTGGAGCCGCTATGACGGCATGGTCCTGCTGCATCACGGCGTCTTCTCCTGGGGCAACGACGCGAAGAGCAGCTACGAGCGGATGATCGAGCTGGTGAGCCGGGCGGAGACGTTTCTGGAACACCGCAAGGCGACCACCGTTGCCCGGCGCACGGGGGCGTCGACCGTCACGGGCATCGAGGGGACGATCGCGCAGCTGCGGCATGCCGCCTCGAAGGCACGCGGCAGCGCCATGATCGTGCGGCTGGATGACAGCCCCGAGGCCGCCGGCTTTGCCGATCGTCCAGATGTCGCGACGATCGCCACCCGCGGTCCGCTTACTCCCGATCACGTCATCCGCACCAAGCCGCTCGCCATGGTGGTGAGCAACGATCCCCCCGCTGATATCAGCCACTACGGCGCCGCGTACCAGGCATACGTCGAGCGCCACAAGCAGCCGGGGCAGACCATGCTTGATCCGGCGCCGCGCTGGGGCGTCTGGCCTGGCGTCGGCACCGTGACGCTCGGGCCCACGGCCAAGGACGCCGCGATCGCCGCCGACATCGTGCGCCACACCGTGCGCGCCATCCAGTGGTCCGAGTCGCTCGGCGGCTGGCAGGCGCTGCCGGAGGCAGACCTGTTTGAAGTGGAGTACTGGGACCTCGAGCAGGCCAAGCTCAAGCAGGGCGGAGCCAAGCCGCCGTTCGCCGGCAAGATCGCGCTCGTGACCGGCGCGGCCAGCGGGATCGGAAGGGCCTGCGCCGAGATGCTGCGGGCGCAGGGCGCGGCGGTGGCGGCGCTGGACCTGAATCCGGAAGTGACCAGGCTGTTCAACACGGCCGACGCCCTTGGGCTGGGCTGCGACGTCACCAACCTCGCCGCGATGCAATCGGCGGTGGCGCGGACGGTGCGCCGCTTCGGCGGGATCGATATCGTGGTCAGCAACGCGGGGATCTTCTCGCCCAGCGAATCGCTCGACAAGATGACGGCCGAGAACTGGCAGCGGAGCCTGGACCTCAATCTCACCAGCGCCCAGCACCTGATTCAGCTCACGATTCCCTACCTGCGCCTCGGCGTCGATCCGACGATCATCATCAACGCGTCGAAGAATGTGCCGGCACCGGGGCCGGGCGCCGGTGCCTACTCGGTAGCGAAAGCGGGGCTCACCCAGCTCGCCCGGGTCGCGGCGCTGGAGCTGGCCAAGGACGGGATCCGGGTGAATGTGCTGCATCCGCACGCCGTCTTCGACACTGCGGCGTGGACGCCCGAGGTGCTCGCCGCGCGAGCGGAGCACTACGGCATGACCGTCGACCAATACAAGCGCAACAACCTGCTGAGTCTCGAAGTGACCTCCAAGGACGTCGCCGCGCTGGTCTGTGCCATGGCCGGTGCGCCGTTCGCCAAGACGACGGGAGCGCAGGTGCCGATCGATGGGGGGAGTGATAGGGTAGTATGAGTTGGCCGTGAGCCGTGAGCCGTCAGCCGTCAGTGACGAACATCTTGCTGATGGCTGATAGCTGCCGGCTGAAGTCTGCTGGCTCCCCCCGAAACCTCCCGACGCCCCCACCGTAAGAGCCCCATTCTTCCGCCCATCCCAGGAGTTGTCGACGTGCCCATCCGTTTCCTCTCCCGTGCCGCGCTCGGCGTGGCGGCGCTGCTCCTCGTGGCGCCAGCCGCGCCAGCGGCCCAGCAGCGCCCCGCGCCGCTCACCGTACCCTTCACTTTCTACACCCTGCCCAACGGGCTGCGCGTGGTCCTGTCGCAGGACACCACCGCGCCCACGGTCGGGGTGGGGGTCTACTACCATATCGGATTTCGCAACGAGCCGCGGGACCGCACCGGCTTCGCCCACCTGTTCGAGCACCTGATGTTCCAGGGCTCGGGCAACCTCGGCAAGCTCGAATTCATCAAGCTGATCGAGGCAAGTGGCGGCTACCTGAACGGCTCCACCCGGTTCGATTTCACCAACTACTACGAAGTGGTGCCGGCGCACACCCTGGAGACGATTCTCTGGGCTGAAGCGGACCGGATGAAGGGCCTGGCCATCGATAGCAGCAACATGAACAATCAGCGTGATGTGGTGAAGAACGAGGTGCGCGTCAACGTACTGAACCAGCCCTACGGCAGCTTTCCGTGGATCGACCTGCCGATGGCGGCCAACCAGAACTGGTACAACGCTCACAACTTCTACGGCGACCTCGCCGACCTCGACGCCGCCAACCTCGGCGACGCCGCGGCATTCTTCAACAAGTACTACGCGCCGAACAACGCCATCCTCGTCGTCGTGGGCGACTTCAACGCCGCCACCGCGCGCGGCTGGATCACGAAATACTTCGGCGGCATTCCCCGCGCCGACACGCCGGCCACCCCCGACCTGACCGAACCCAGGCAGACCGTCGAGCGGCGCGCCAGCCGGGTTGATTCGCTGGCCAACCGGCCCGCCCTCGGCATCGGCTACCATCTGCCCGAGCGCTGGACGCCGGAGTGGTTCGCCTTCGGCATGATCGACCAGATCCTGGCCCAGGGCCGCGATTCCCGGCTCTATCAGTCGCTGGTCCAGCAGCGCGGTCTCACCGGCGACGTCAGCGCCGGCATCAACTGGGGCCTGGGCAACATGTTCAACTATCAGGGTCCGATGCTCTGGATGGCCTCGATGTATCATGACACCGGAGTCGCCGCCGATACCCTGCTCGCCTCCATCGACTATGAGATGGAGCGGCTGCGCAGCACGCTGATCGATGCCGCGACGCTGGCCCGCACTCGCACCAAGATCCGCTCCACCCTCTACGACATGATCGAGTCGCAGAACGGCCTCGGCCGGCTCGACCTGCTGGCGTCCTTTGGCCTGTTCGACAACGATCCCGGCCGGATCAACAAGCTGGAGGCGGGATTCCTGGCCGTCACACCGGCGCAGATCCAGAAGACCGCGCAGGAATACCTGCGGCGGGAGAACCGGACCGTCTACACCATCATCCCCGGCGCAGCAGCGGCCGGTGCGACCGGAGCACAGTGATGCGCGCCCTGACCCTGAAGCAGACCGGACTGGCGCTGTTCGCCATCGCGCTCAGTCTCACCGCACCACTCAGCGCCCAGAAGGAGACCCCACCCGCGCCCGGCACGCCGAAAGCCTTCCGGCTGCCACCGCGGAAGACGATGACGCTGCCCAACGGGATGAAGCTGACCATGGTGCGGTATGGAGTGGTGCCCAAGGTGACGGTGAGCCTGCAGATCGGCACCGGCGGCATCGACGAGGGGCCGGAACAGATTCAGCTCTCCGGCCTCACCGCCGACCTGCTGCTTGAGGGCACGGCCACCCGCTCAGCGAGTGACATCTCCCGCCAGGCGGCGGAGATGGGCGGGGCGCTCAGCGCCTTTTCCGGCGACGATGCCGTCTCCCTCGGTGGCGAGGTGCTGGCCGAATTCACCGAGCAGTTCATCGGGCTCGTCGCTGACGTGGCGCAGCATCCCCGTTTCGCGGCAACCGATGTGGACCGGCTGCGGGGCAACCGGGCGCGCGACAACGCGATTGCCCTGAGCCAGCCGGGGCAGATCACCCGGCAGAAGTTCCGCCAGATGATTTTCGGGGATCACCCGTACGGCCGCGTCTTCCCCACCGACACGATGCTGCAGAGCTACACCCGCGAGCGGGTTCGTGCCTTCTATGCCGGGAACTACGGTGCGAGGCGGGCCCACCTCTACATCAGTGGTGTCTTTGACCCAGGGAAGGTGGAACGGGCGGTGCGTGCGGCATTCAGCGGCTGGAACGCGGGCCAGGCTCCCACGGTCAATCCGCCGACCCCGCGCAGTGGCCGCCAGCTTGAGCTCATCGACCGGCCGGACGCCGTGCAGAGCTCGCTCCGGGTCGGGCTGCCGGTCGCCAATCCGTCGAGTCCCGACTGGATCCGACTCAGCGTCACCGACGCGATCCTGGGGGGCAGCTTCGGCTCGCGCATCACCAGCAACATCCGCGAGGACAAGGGCTACACCTATTCACCATTCTCGTTCGTGGGCTCCTGGCCCGGCACCGGCCTCTGGGTGGAGGTGGCTGACGTGACCACCAACGTCACCGGCGCTTCGCTCAAGGAGATCTTCGGCGAAGTGAACCGGCTGCGCAGCGAAGCACCGAGCGAGGTGGAGCTGGGCCGGATCAAGAGCAACATGGCGGGGCTGTTCACCATCCAGAACAGCTCGCGCTTTGGCGTGATCGGCCAGCTGCAGTTCGTGGATCAGTACGGATTGGGCGACGGGTACCTGGCGAGCTATGTCCAGCGGGTGCTGGCCGTGACTCCGGCCGACGTGCAGCAGACGGCGGTCAGGTATCTCGATCCGGCGAAGATGACCATCACCGTCGTGGGCGACAGGAAGACGGTGGAGAGCCAGCTGGAACCGTACCGGCCGGGGGTGCCATAAGCAGCCATCAGCCGTCAGCCTTCAATGTTCCTGACGGCTGACGGCTGATGGCTCCCTCCTTGACGCCCGCCCCGGAAGGGTGGAATCTCCTCCCTTCGCTTACTCAGAGACTTCCATGCGTTGCGCACATTCGCTCCTCCTCGGCGTCTGCCTGCTCGCGGCCGCCGCTCCGCTCCCCGCGCAACAGGCCGTGCGCGCTGCCGGTCCCCGCATCGTCGCCCGCTTCCCCGCCAGCCGGAGCACGGCGCCACTCGACGGCCGGCTGCTGGTCATCTTCTCGACCGATACCACCGCCGAACCGCGGTTCCAGATCTCCGACATCAGCGAGACCCAGCTCATCTTCGGCCAGGATGTGAACGGCTGGAGACCGGGCACGCCGCTCACCCTCTCGGCCAGTGCGCCGGGATATCCCCTTCGACTCCTCGGAGACATTCCTCCCGGACGCTACCGGGTCCAGGCGCTGCTCAACCGGTATGAGACCTTTCACCGTGCCGACGGCCATGTGGTGAAGTTGCCGCCGGACATGGGGGAGGGGCAGCAGTGGAGCCAGAAGCCGGGCAATCTCTACAGCAAGCCGCAGTGGCTGGTGGTGGAGCGCGGCATCCGGCGGCTGCCGACCGGCCAGGCAGCCACGGATGGGACAATCCTCACGCTGGACCAGGAAATCGCCCCGATCGCGCCCCCCGCGGATACGAAGTACGTCCGCCACGAACGCATCCAGTCGAAGCTCCTCTCCGATTTCTGGGGCCGGCCGATGTTCCTCGGCGCCCACGTCCTGCTGCCGGAAGGATTCGATAGTCACCCGAACGCGCGCTATCCCCTCGTCATCGATCATGGACACTTCCCTGCCACCTTCGAAGGGTGGCGGGAGACACCGCCGGATCCGACGATCGCGCCGGAGTACAGCGAGCGCTTTCACCTCCCTGCCTACAACTGGATCCAGGAAGCGGAGGCGTACCGGTTCTACCAGGAGTGGACCGGACCGGGCTTTCCCCGGGCGCTACTGATCCAGATCCAGCACCCGACCCCGTACTACGACGACTCCTACGCGGTGAACTCCGCCGCCAACGGCCCGTACGGTGACGCCATCATGCGCGAACTGGTGCCGTATCTGGAGAAGAAGTATCACGGCATCGGTCAGGGCTACGCCCGCTTTGCCTATGGCGGTTCGACCGGTGGCTGGGAGGCCATGGCGGTGCAGCTTTTCTATCCCGACGATTTCAACGGTGTCTGGGCCGCCTGTCCCGATCCGATTGATTTCCGGCAATACACCATCATCAACATCTACGACGACACCAACGCCTACTTCGCCGCCAGCAGGTGGAAGCGGATCGAGCGGCCGGCCCACCGGGACTACCTCGGCAACATCAGCACGACGGTACTGCAGTCCAACCAGCTCGAGGACGTCGTCGCCTCGCGGGGGCGCTCCGGCGGACAGTGGGATGTCTGGCAGTCGGTCTACGGACCGGTCGACCAGGATGGCTATCCGCGGCCGATCTGGAACAAGCGCACCGGCACCATCGATCACGCCGTCGCCCAGTACTGGCGCGATCACTACGACCTCGGCTGGATGCTGCGACGCGATTGGGCCACACTGGGCCCGAAGGTACGCGGCAAGCTGCACATCTACGTGGGCGAGGCGGACAACTACTACCTGAACAATGCCGTCTACCTCGTGGAGGACATTTTGAAATCCGCCACCAACCCGACGGCCGACGCGGAGGTCGACTATGAGCCCCGCGCCGAACACTGCTGGAACGGCGACCACACCCGGCCCAACGCCTACTCGCGATTGCGCTATGCCCAGATGTTCATACCGAGGATCGTGGAGCAGATCAGGAAGAACCATCCGACGGATGCCGATACCGTGAGTTGGCGGTATTAGGCGGGTGGGCGGCGACCGAAGCGCCTTAGGAGCAGCGCAGCTGCGACTCGGCGCGAGGGAGTGGCGGTTGGGCGAAATGGTAGCTGAATACTCAATGCGTTCAGCCAACGGCTAATGGCTAACGGCCTTCCATCGAGGTTTCATGCGCACACGCCTTGCCTGGAGCGTTCTACTCCTCATCACAGCGCTCTCCTCGCCCGCCTCCGCCCAGATCCGCGCGAGTGAGCGGGCGCTGCTGGCGCAGACCATCGACGGGACGACGCTGACCCTCGATTTCGCCAGGCCGCGCGTCCGCGGTCGAGACTCAATCTTCGGCGGTCAGGTCTACTGGACCGAGGTGTGGACACCGGGCGCCAACATGGCGACGACGCTCGAGGTCAACCGGGACATCCAGATTGATGGCCACACGGTACCGAAGGGGAAGTATTCGGTCTGGATGGTCGTCGTGCCCGGCGACACCTGGACCTTCGTGCTGGACACCGTCTGGAGTCAGTACCACGAGGCGCGCCCGCCGGAGCGGCCGGGGCAGATCCGGTTTCCCATCACGCCGCTCGCCGCACCCCACACCGAGGTGCTCACCTGGAGCTTCCCCGAGGTCACGGCCACGGGGGCGCAACTGCGCATGGCCTGGGCCGACCGGGTGGTGAACCTTCGCGTCACCGTCGAACCCCGCTATTCCACCGCGCCCACCGCGGCGGAAGCTGCGCCCTACCTGGGGAGCTACCTGGCGACCTGGACGTCGAGCGGCGGGGACCCCGGGACACTAGCGACGCTCAAGGTGGTGTACGAACGCGGGGGCCTGGTGGGATACTGGACGCCGGCATTGTGGGAGGAACTCGAGCGGGTGCTGCTGATCCGGATCGCACCAGACGGGATGGTGATGGGATTCACCTCTGACAGCGACACCTGGGGCGACACCGGCACCGGCGACGTCCTGGACGACATCTTCATGGAAATGGTCTTCGAGTTCTCAACTCCGGTGAATGGTCACTCGCAGGGCATCGAACTGCGGGGGCGCAAGGATCGGCTGCTGGGGACGGCGAAGCGGGTGAAGTAGGTGGCAGGTGGCAGGTGGCAGGTGGCAG
>JAWXBX010000392.1:0-4779 GCA_034440415.1 Gemmatimonadota bacterium
CTATGTCGGTCGGGCGGTGCGGGAGTGCGACCCGGGGCGGCGCTGCGGCTTTCCCATCGACGTCTCGTGGAGCTATACCAATGTCTTCTCGGGGAGCGGCGGGCGGGTGCCGCAACTGCGGACGACGCGGGTGGAGATTCGGTGGTATCAGCGGATCTGGCGGTAGGTGGTTAGGGACAGGTAGCGCGGACAGGTACCGCGGACCAATTGGGCCGCGCCTACTGGCCGCGCCTACTGGCCAATTGGTCCGCGCCTACTGGCCCAGCAGCGCCGCCGCATGACGCCTCGCGGTTTCCGCCTCGGCATCGCCCAGCATCCGCGCGAGTTCGGTGACCCGATCCTCGCCGTGAATCACCTGGACGTCGCTCGTCGCCATTCCGCGCCGCGCCGCTTTCGAGACGATGAGATGCCGCGCGGCGCGAGCGGCGATCTGCGGCAGATGGGTGATCACCAGCACCTGGCGTCGCTCCGCCACCTCCGCCAGCGCTCCCGCCACCTGCGCCCCGATCTCCCCGCCGATTCCCTGATCCACCTCATCGAAGATCAGCGTCGGCACCGCGTCATGCCGGGCCAGCACGACCTTGAGCGCGAGCATGAGGCGCGACAGCTCGCCACCCGACGCGGCGCGCGCCAACGGTCGCGCCTCGAGGCCAGCGTTGAGCTGCACGGTGTAGAGCACCGCTTCCTGCCCCTGCCCTTCGACCCTGCCGAGCGGCGTCAGCTCGACCGTCAGCTTGCCGCCAGGCAGTCCGAGCCCTGGCAGCAGACGGTTGACGCCGCGGGCCAGCCGGCCGGAGGCCTCCTTCCGCTTTGCGCTCAGCGCATCGGCGGCCAGCTGCGCCGCAGTCTCGGCATGGGCGCGCCGGGCCGCGAGCTGGCGCAGGTCCAGGTCGGCGGTATCGAGCAGGTCGAGTTCGCGCGCCGCCTCAGTGCCGGTGGCGAGCACCTGGTCCAGCGTCGCCCCGTGCTTCTGCTTGAGCCGGTAGATCAGGTCCCGGCGTCGCTCCAGCTCCGCGAGGCGAGCGGGGTCGTCCTCCAGCGTGGCGGCATAGTCACCGGCCAGACGGGCGAGCTCGGCGAGTCCGGTGTACGCCTCGTCCAGCAGTTCGCGCCAGGCGGCGAGCGCGGGATCGTTCCGCTCCATCGCGGTGAGGAGCCGATCGGCCTGACCGAGCGCTGTCAGTGCGCCGGCATCCTCGCCTTCGAGCAGCTGGGCCAGGCGCGCGGCCTGCTCGGAGAGTGAGCCGGCCTGCCCGAGCCGACGGACTTCGAGATCGAGCGAGTCATCTTCCCCGGGGCGCAGCCGCGCCTGCTCGATCTCCTGCACGACATGCCGGAGGTAGTCGGCGCGCCGGCGCACTTCATCTCGCCGGAGCACCAGCGCGGCCTCTTCCTCGCGAATGACGTCGAGTCCGATGACCGCCTCGGTCAGGGCGACCCGTTCCTTCTCCGCGCCGGCAAAGGCATCGAGGATGTCGCGCTGTGCCTCCACGTGGAGCAGCGACTGGGTCTCGTGCTGGCCGTGGAGATCCACCAGGAGGCTGCCGAGGCGGGCGAGCACGCCGATGGTGGTCGGGCTGCCGTTGACCCAGGCCCGAGATCGTCCATCGGTATTGACCTCGCGACGGATCACCAGCCGATCCTCGTCGGCGTCGAGCCCCGCCGCCTCGAGCCGGCGGCGCTGCGCCGCATCCTCCAGCTCGAAGGCGCCCTCCACCACCGCCCGGGTGGCGCCAGGCCGGACCAGCCCGCTCTCCGCCCGCGCGCCGAGCAGCAGTGCCATGGCGTCGACCAGCATGGACTTGCCAGCCCCGGTCTCGCCGGTGAGGACGTTGAGGCCGGGCCCGAGCTGGAGCGTCACATCGGCGATGGTGACGAGGTCCCGCACCCGCAGCTCCGCGATCACCGGGCGATCTCACGCTCGGGCAGGTCGCCCCAGTTGAGCTTCTGGCGCATCCGGGTGTAATAGCCCTCCTCGCCGAGCCGGATCAGCATGACCGATGTCAGGTCGCGGCGGACGTAGACCCGGTCCCCGAGCGTGAGCGTCGTGCCTAACTGTCCATCGAAGGAGACCAGCAGATCGTCCGCGCCGGGCGCCATCGGCTCAATGCAGATAGTGGCGTCCCCCGGTATGACGATGGGGCGGACCGCGAGGGTGTGGGCGCAGATCGGCGTGAGGATCATCGCCTCCACACCGGGCGCGACGATCGGGCCGCCGGCGGAGAGCGAGTAGGCGGTCGAACCGGTGGGGCTCGCCACCACCACGCCGTCGGCGCTGTAGGGTCCGAGGTCCTCGCCATCGATGCTCACCCGGATGCGGACCATGCGGGCCACGCCGGACTTGTGAATGGCGACATCGTTGAGTGCCTGCTGCTCGCTCCGGACGCCGCCCAGGTCGCTGATGATGGTGGCGTGAAGCTGGAGCCGGCGCTCGAGCACGTAGCGCCCGGCCACGAGCGCATCGAGCGCGGCGGGCAACTCGGCCCGAGTCGCGGTGGTGAGGTATCCGACGCGGCCGAGATTGACGCCGAGAATGGGGACCTCGCGTCCGCGCAGGACGCGGGCACCACGGAGGAGTGTCCCGTCGCCGCCGAACGTGATGAGCGCGTCAGGGACCTGCTGGTCCAGGTACGGACGAGCCTCGTCCCACAGGGGAGCGAGGCTCGGCTCGGTCAGCAGCTCGATGCCCCGCGGCGGCGCGAGAGCCGCGAGGGAGGCGAGCACCGCCTTGAGATCGGCATAGCGCGGGTTTCCGACGACCCCGACCTTCATCGCGCCTCGACGCTCTCCTCGCTGTGCAGCGCCCGCAGTCGCCGGGCGATGCCGCCCGCCGTCAGCCCGAAGCTCTCCAGCTGCTCCGGCCGCGGGGCCTGCTCCACCAACCGGTCCGGCACGCCGAGGGCGACGACCCGGACCTCGGGGTGTGTGGTCTGCAGGGTCTCGCTCAGGTAGGCGCCGAAGCCGTTGACGATGGTGCCTTCCTCCACCGTCACCAGGGTACGGTACTGCCGCGCCAGGACCTGCAGCAGGCCGCTGTCGAGCGGCTTGATGAAGCGGCAGTTCACCACGCCGCAGTCGATCCCCTCGGCGGCGAGCTGGTCCGCCGCCTGCTGGGCCGGGACGACCATCGTGCCGACGGCGAGGATCGCCAGATCCTTGCCATCGCGCAGGACCTCCCAGGTGCCGTAGGGCACCGCGGGAATCTCGGCGGCCGGCCGCGGGTCCACCGGCGTCTTGTCGCGCGGATAGCGGGTGCAGAAGGGCCCGTCGTGCGCCAGTGCGGTGCGCAGCAGCCCGATAAGTTCATCGCCATCCTTGGGCGCGGTGACGGTCATGCCCGGCACGGCGAGCATGTAGGCGATATCGTAGAGGCCCATGTGGGTCTGGCCGTCTTCGCCGACGAGACCTGCGCGGTCCATGCAGAACACCACGGGCAGGTTCTGCACCGCGATATCGTGGATGATGCTGTCGTAGGCCCGCTGCAGGAAGGTGCTGTAGATGGCGCAGACGGGCCGGATTCCCTGTGTCGCGAGGCCGCCGGCGAACACGACCGCATGCCCCTCGGCGATACCGGTATCGAAGAAGCGATCGGGGAAACGCTTCTGGAAGATGTTGGTGCCCGTCCCGCTGGGCATCGCCGCGGTGATGGCGACAACGCGCGGATCCTCGGCGGCGAGCGCGGTGAGACCATCGCCGAAGACCTGGGTCCAGGTCGGCGGACCGCCCGCCTTCTTCCGCGCCTCGCCAGTGACCGGATCGTAGGCGGCCAGGCCGTGCCATTTCTCCTTGTTCGATTCGGCAAGCGCGAAGCCCTTGCCCTTCTCGGTGAGGATGTGAATCACCCGCGGACCGCTCATCTGTCCAACGAAATGGAGGGTATCAACCAGCTTCTTCAGGTCATGCCCGTCGATCGGGCCGAAATAGCGGAAGCCGAGCTCCTCGAACAGCATTCCCTGGGAGAAGAGGTTCTTGGCGCTCTCTTCGAGGTTCTTCGCCAGTTCCACGACCTCAGGGCCGAGCAACTTGCTCAACTTCAGCGTCCAGTGCTTGATGTGCTCCCGCAGCCGGTTGGTCACCGGGCTCGCGACGATCCCGCCGAGCGTCTTGCTGATGGCGCCGACGTTGGGCGAGATCGACATACCGTTGTCGTTCACGATCAGGATGATGTCGCGATCGGAATGGCCGGCGTTGTTCATCCCCTCGTACGACAGCCCGCAGGTCAGCGCCCCGTCGCCCACCACCGCGATCACCTTGTTGCGGCCACCGGTGAGGTCCCGGGCGGTCGCCATGCCCAGCGCAGCGGACATCGCCGTGCCGGCATGACCGGCACCGAACTGGTCGTGCTCGCTTTCGGTGCGCTTGAGGAAGCCGGAGATCCCGCCCGTCTGGCGCAGCGTTGGAAACGAAGCATTGCGGCCGGTCAGCAGCTTCCAGGCGTACGCCTGGTGGCCGACATCCCACAGGATCTTGTCCGTCGGCGAATCGAACTCGTACAGCAGGGCGATCGAGAGCTCCACCACCCCGAGACTCGCGCCGATATGACCACCGGTCTGGGAACAGCAGTCGATCAGCCGCGCGCGCACCTCCCCGGCCAGCAGGGGCAACTGGTCCCGGGACAGCCGCTTGAGATCGGCGGGGGAGTGGATGGAGTCGAGGAGGGTCATGGCACCCAGGAGGTGGCAGGTAACAGGTGGCAGGCGGGAGGCACTGGGTGGTAGGCGGTAGGCGGCAACCACCGCGCTGCGCTTTCGATACAGAGGTGCCTCTATGCGCCCCTGC
>JAWXBX010000393.1:0-4316 GCA_034440415.1 Gemmatimonadota bacterium
CTGCCACCTGCCACCTGCCACCTGATCGCCGCCAGCTCACACTGTCCCGGCGAGAAACTCGTCGCGGAAGTAGCCCGCGGGAATGGTGCCCATCCGCATGAGCCGCTCGTGGAAGGCGCGGCCGGAAAAGGCCGTCCCCTCCTTCAGCTTGAGGGCGTCGCGCAGGTCGAGAATGGCGGACTTCCCGAGGTTGTAGGTGATCGCCTGGGTCGGCCACTTGGAATAGCGATACATGGCCCGCTGCGCCCCCTCGGTAAGGGCGCGAGCAGTGGGGTCGGTCGCCGCCACGAGGCGTGCCCCGGGGTAGAACGCAACATGCTCGACGAAGTAGTCGACCGCTTCGTTGAACGTCATCCGCCCGGTGTGGATCCCGACATCCACCCGCACCCGCACCGCGCGCAGCAGCTGCCCCTGCAACTCGTAGAGATGCTCCGCCGCGGTGTAGAACCCGTGCGGCCGCCCCGCCACCGGCTGCGCCATCAACTCTTCGGCGTAGAGCGCCCAGCCCTCCGCGGCCATCGAGTCCTCCCACATGGAGGAGCTGTCCTCGACGGCGCCGGGAGTCAGCCAGCGGATGTTGCTGATCTCCCTGGCATGCTGGGTCATGTACTTGTAGTGCCAGTCATGGCCCGGGAACCCCTCGTGTATCGCCGTGTCGGCCACCGAGGCGCGATTGTTCTCTCGCAGCGTCGCGGGATCATTGCCGGTCGGAGTGAGAAAGAAGCGACCAACGCCACTCGTCTTGAAGGGCGGGGCAGGATAGTAGCTGGCATCGATCGTACTCCGCAGCACCGGCGGAGTGGGCGTCACCTCCAGGCGGTAGTCGGCGGGAATGTCGAACAGATTCTGCTCCCGCCCGTAGGCCACCGCGCGCTCCCCGGCCTGGCGATACCACTGGAACAGCTCGTCGTCGTTGGCCGGCGAGTCCTTGCCGAGCGCCTCCATTACGGCGCGGGTGGCCGTTCGGCGGTCGGCGTCGCTCGCCCAGGAGAGTGCGAGGCCGGCGTCGCGCGCGGCTTCTTCCGCCACCTGGAAGAGCTGGGTCTCGAATGCGGCGACCTGAGCCGCACCGTAGGCGAAGAGATCTTCTGTGTTGCTGGTGAGGTGCAGGCAGTGCTTGAGTCGCCAGGCGTATTCCTCTTCGCCGGCGGCGTAGCGATCGGTCAGGTCATTCTGGTCGTAGGTCTGCAGCAGGAAGCCGGCGAAACGCTCCCAGGCGTCGGCCGCGATCCGGGCGGTGTCGGCAAGCTGCGGAAGCAGTGCAGCGGCAAATGGCTGATCGCCCAGGAAGATTTTCACGCTTTCGGGAAAGGCCTTCCGGAAGTAGTCGGCATTGGCCTTGGCGCCGCCGACCCCGTCGCGCTCGATCATGCGATGATCGGGAAGATTGCCCGCCTTCTTGCCGGCGAGCAGGTTGGCCTGCGCGGTCTCGAGATAGCTCGGCGTGCCACGGAGGCGTTCGAGGACGAGGATCCACTCGGATTCGGTGCCGCGGGTGGTCGGACTGTCAGGCTCTCGGACGGTTTGACCGTCCGACCGTCCGACCGTCTTACCGTCTGTTTCCGTCATCCCCTGAATCTGCCAGTCGATGCCGCGAAATGGTTCGGCGACGTAGGTGTCGATGATCCGTTCGTGGGTGCGCAGGTCACCGCTCTGGTGGAGCAGGAAGGCGAGTTGTGCCCCGAGCACCGCGTGATCGATGCGGGCGCTGGGTGAAAGGCTCGCCGGGTCAATCGCCTGTCGCGCCGACTCGATCTCCCAGTAGAGGTTGCGCTCGACTTCCAGCGCCTCCGGCCGCCAGTCGCGCAGCCGCCCGTTGATCTGGGCCAGACTCGGGTCGTATCCATCGCCGCCGAGGTAGGTGGCGGTGACCGGGTTGAGCTCCAGGGTCTTGAGGAAGTAGCGGTCGCGGAGGGCGTTCAACGGTCGGTCGCTGCCGGCAGCCTTCCGCATCCCGCAGGCGGAGAGGTGGGGCAGGAGGCCGAGGGCGAGCGCCGTCTGGCCGGTGCGGTGGAGGAAGAGGCGACGATGCATGGAGAGTAGGGAGTGTGGCGTTGGGAATCGAGAGTCGGCGATGGGCGATCGGCGGGCGGTACAGGCGATTCGGTGAACGCTCGACGTCTCCCGCCCGGCGTCCACCGCCAATCGCCTACCGCCCACCGCCTATCACCCGGATGGAAGATGCAGCCCTTTCGTCCGTGGCGGAATGCCGCCGGGTGTGGGGGTGTCGCACGGGTGCCGCGGGGACTGGGCGCCAGGTACCAGAGTGAGTTACTGCCTAAGTCCTTGCGGGGTAGTTGGTTGATGGCGAGCCAGTGGGTTGGTACGCCTTCTGCCTCAGGATGGGCCGCGCGGCTGGCCTCGGGTCATGCGGTCTGGGATCATCGGCGGAGGAAGGGTCCGATGATGATCACCCCGAGGTTGGCCCCGCGCTATACTGCGGCCGTTGGCCTTTAGCCGTTGGCCGTTGGCATTTAGCGTTCAGCTGCCGCCTGTCGCCCACCGCCCACACCATACTTGATCGGCTCGTCTCCGAGACCCTACCGATCCCACTCGCGCCGGGCTACACTTACGGCCCTTCGCGGTAGGTCATTTGTCCTTCCGGGGAGGGTAGATCGAGCCAGTCGGAACGGGACGTGGCGCAGCCCGGTAGCGCACTTCCTTGGGGTGGAAGGGGTCGCAGGTTCAAATCCTGTCGTCCCGATGGTTCATGAGTCAGGCCTCACCGCGTCCAGCGGTGGGGCCTTTCTCGTCTCTCCCCTGATCTCGCTTACCAGGCCGCCATGCCGTTGGCGCCGACCGGGAGTCCGGTGGTGGCAGCACTCGCTTCCAGGCTGCCGTCGGTGCGCACGGCGAAGTTTGAGAGTTGGTGCGCGGCGCCATCCAGGGTGAAGAGTCGACGGCCATCCGGGGTGATCGACATGTCGATGGGACCGGCGCCGGTGGTCCCGCTGATGCCGGAAGCCAGCAGTGTCAGCCGACCGTCCTGGTCCAGGCCGTACCCGCTCACATTGCCACTCGCCGTGTTGGTGACGTAGGCATACCGATTGTTCGGGGTGATGGCGACCCAGCAGGCAGCGGCCTGCCCGTTGCCCACCGAGCCACTTCGCACCACCAGGCCACCACGCAGATTGGCGGCATAGGACGAAGTGGCGCTGGCACCAACGGCACCGCCGAATGCCTCCGAAACCACCAGCACGCCACGGGTGTCGAACGCGAAGCCGAACGGTGTCATCCCCACCGAGGCCTGCGGCCGCTGTGCGCCGGCCAGACCGGCCCCATCAACGTCGTACAGCGTGATCGTCCTCGTGGCCTTCTCGGTCACGACGAGCGTCGCGCCATTGGGCGAGAATCCCACCTGCGCCGGCCCGACGGCCGGACCGCTCAGCGGCTGGGTCGCGCCAGCGATGGGCGACAGCATTCCCCCACTGCTCAGCCGGAATCCGGAGATGTTGCCGCTGCCGCCCGCGTTGAGGACGTAGACCAGTCCGCGATACTCGGTGACGGAGATCGGCTGCATGCCGCCGGAGGCCATCCGGTGCACCAGCGTGAGCCTGGTGCCCGCGACCGAGAAGACCGAGACGTCATTGCTCCCGGCATTGACCACGAAGAGATGCTGGCGGTCGCCGGAGAGCGTGACCGCGCCCTGATTGCCCAGCCCGGCCCCGGTGCCGGTGCCACCGGTGGCATACGACGCGGGGCCTTCGAGGCTGCCGCTGGCCCGGCGGGCGAAGACCAGAACGGCGTTGCCCGTCGTCGCGTTGCTGGCGATGGCGACGGCGCCCGGTGTGCCTTGCGCCGCGGCACTTGCATCGACGGAGAGGGGGGTGGAGGATTGCTCGGTGGAGCTGCACGCGACGGACAGGCCGGCCAAAGCAGCCAGCAGGGTACCGCGGAGGGCGGACGTCATGAGGAGCCTCTGGAAGTGGTGAGCGCACGTCGGTGTGACGTGATGTCAGCTGAACGCCGGCGTGAATGGCGCGGATCTCCCCCCGGTCAGGTACTGAACGCGATGAATCCGGGCGGCGGACTCACGACGTTGGTAACTGTTTCACCGAGTCCGGCGGACAGATCGTGTGCTCTATCTGATTGCACGAGGACGATGTCTGGTGCGGTACATCGCCCGTGGCTTCCCTGTTCCTGCCCGATACGCCTACATTCTGCGCAATGCCCGTTCACGCCGCTGAGGACTCAGCCACACTGGTCCAGGATCTCCTCCGTCCGGGAGTAGTTCGCGACGCGGCCATCACCCGGCTCCACGCGCTGCTCCTCCGGGTGGCGCATGCCGAGGCAGGCCGGCGCCGAGCGCTGCTGCC
>JAWXBX010000394.1:0-4328 GCA_034440415.1 Gemmatimonadota bacterium
GGCCACTTCGTGTACTCCCCCCTCGACCGGTCCAGCCAGAAGGCGTAGTTGATCCCCTGCTCGGCGAAGCCGTCCTGCAGGTCGATCACCGACTGGAGAATCCAGCTGTGGAACCGGTCACTCGCCCACGGATAGTCGTGCCGCAGGCCGTGATACACCTGCAGCGGCAGCCCCAGCGCGTTCGCCTGCTCGATCGCAAAGTTGAGGGCGAAGTTGTCATGCGCCCGGTGCGTCGTCTGCATCCAGTACAGCACGAACTCGCCGCCCGCGCGGGGGCGGGAGGAAGCAGGAGCGTGGATGCGGTGGTCGGTAGACGGGTTCATCGGGTACCGTTGAAAGTGGCCATCAGCCGTCGGCCATGAGCCGTCAGCCATCAGCCGTCAGCCATCAGCCATCAGAGCAAGCGGCAAGCGGATGAGGACCCCGGAACCGGCGTGGCGACTGAGCGCCCGTTAAGGGCGGCGCAGCCGCGACGCGGGCGCGAGGGAGTCCTTTAGGGCGTCCGCCCATCCTTGCCTACCCGCTCTCCTTGAGCGCGGGAGCCGGGCCGGTGGAGGGGTCCTCAATCCGCGAAGCCGCGCTGAGGCGCCAGCGCCCAGCGCCCAGCGCCCAGCGCCTAGCGCCTAGCGCCCAGCGCCCAGCGCCTGGCGCCCAATCACCCCTGATCATGGTGGAAGCTCCATCCCGTACTGTCCGCCACCAGTCCGGCAAGAAACCGCTCCCGCTCACTCCGCATCGCCTTCAACTCCGCCGGCGCGATCTTCTCCAGCTGCTTCAACACCAGCGCCATCCGCTGCCCCACATCGAGCTGCCTCAGGCGGATGTCGTCCAGGAAACTCCAGTAGAGATAGTTGAACGGACAGGCATCGGGGCCGGTGCGCTGCTTCGGGTCGTACCGGCAGCCACTGCAGTAGTTGCTCATCCGGTTGATGTAGGCGGCGCTCGACACATACGGCTTGCTCGCCAGCAGCCCGCCGTCGCCAAACGTCCCCATCCCCACCACGTTCGGCAACTCCACCCATTCCATCGCGTCGGCAAAGCCGGCCCAGAACCACTCCGACAGCCGGAGCGGATGCACCCCGGTCAGCACCGCGAAGTTGCACAGGATCATCAGCCGGTGGATATGGTGGGCGTAGGCGGTATCCCGCACCATCGTCACCGAATCCCTGAGGCACGCCAGCTCGGTCCGCTCCGGCTCCCAGTAGAGCTGCGGCAGCGGCCGGCTGAAGCCGAAGTAGTTCACCTCGCGATACGCCGGCATCTGCTGCCAGTAGATCCCGTTCACATATTCCCGCCAGCCGATGATCTGGCGGACGAATCCTTCCAGTGAGGAGAGCGGCACCTTCGCCGTTCCCTTCTTTCCCGCTTCCCACCGGGAAATCGCACGCTCGATCATTTCCCGCGGATGCAGCAGCCCCACGTTCATCGCCGCACTCAGCCGCGAGTGGTAGAGATAGCGCTCCCCCGCCAGCATCGCGTCCTCGTACGGCCCGAAATCCGCGAGCCGGTGCGTCAGGAAATCCTCCAGCGCCACCAGCGCCTCCGCCCGCGTCACCGGAAGATTGAAACCCTCGACACTCCCCCAATGCCCGGGTTCCTCCGCCCCCTCCTTGCCTCCGTGATTCCGCCTCTGCCCCGTCCCCTCCACCAGCCGCATCACTTTCAGTGTTACCTCATCCGCCGCAAACTCCACCGGCACCGGCGCGGCTCCCGTAGTCCGCAGCGCTTTCTCAAGCGCCTTCGCCGTCTGCCGGTTCTCGGTATCCAGGTTCCACGTCCCGCCGACCGGCGCGCCATCCGGCTGTATCAGGACATCGAGCCGCTTCCGCTGCCACCGGTAGAAATCCTCCATCCGGAACAGCTTCCGCCCTTTGGCCCAGCCGGCAAACTCCGCCCGGGAGGTCAGGAACCGTTTGTCCGGAAGAATGCGCGCGCCCGTCTTCCTGATGCTCTCCGCAACGCCCCACTCCGCCGGCTCCTGTACCAGCACCTCGCTCGGCCCGAACTCCTCCATGTGCGCCCTGATGCCATCGGCATAACTCTCCGCCACCCGATGGTCCACGTCATACCCCGCCGCACGCAGCTCAGCGACGAAGTGCCGCAGCGCCGAGAGGACGAGCACCAGCTTCCAGCGATGGTAGGGGAGGGCGGAGCCCTTGCCGGTGCTCTCGATGAGCAACACCCGGCCCGCCGCCGCTGTCGGCGGCAGCACCGCCGTTGCGGTCGAGAGTTCCCACGGCCCGACGAACCAGGTGGGGCGGGGCAGCGTTGCCCGCGCCATCTATGGCCGGCCCGGGAGCGACATGCTGCTGAGTGGGGCGACCTGGTGCACCCCTGCCGCCGGCCAGTCGTGCTCCACCGCCGCGCGGGCCACCGCCCGCAGCATCCCGCCGAACACGAACTGATGCAGCGGCCACAGCGCTTACCAGTACACCTGGCCGAACAGCCCCTCGGGGTCGAAGATCGCCGTCTGGTGAATCACGCTGCCACCCTCATGCGGCTTCACCTCGAATTGCAGCCACGCCCGGCCCGGCACCCGCATCTCGGCGGCCAGCCGGAGCAGCCGGTCCGGCTCCACCGCTTCCACCCGCCAGAAGTCCAGCGTGTCGCCCGGGACCACTCGCTCCGGGTCGCGCCGGCCACGCCGCAGTCCCGGCCCGCCCATCAGCAGGTCGAGCAGCCCGCGGATCCGCCACAGCACGCTGGCGTGATACCAGCCGTGCGCTCCGCCGATCCGCCGGATCGGCGCAAAGGCGTCGGCCGGCGGCACCGCCACCACGATCTGCCGAGCATCGATCCGGCGCGAGCCCAGCCGGATCCCGCCCCAGCCGCGCTGCTGGCCGGCGGCGGAGAGCGCATCGGACCAGCGGGTGGCGGCAAAGGCCTGATCTTCGTTGGCCAGCGCCCGGGCCATCGCCGCCTTCATCGCGAGCGGCTTCACCGTGAAAACCTGGCGGGCGGAGTCATCCCGCACCACCGTTTCGTTCCGGAGTCCGTCCACCAGCGCCCGGCCGACCCGGGCGTAGACCGGCGTCACCAGCCCGAGCCAGAGACTCGAAAGCCGCGGCGTCAGCACCGGCACCGCGATGAACGCGCGCCGGAGCCCGCGCTGGCGGGCATACTCCCGCATCAGCTCGCCGTAGGACACCCGGACCGGGCCGCCGATCTCGAACACCCTGCTCTCGGTGACGGGAAGGGCCAGCGCTTCCCGCAGGTAGGCGATCACATCCTCGATCCCGATCGGCTGCGTCTTGGTGTCCACCCAGCGGGGTGTGATCATGACGGGCAGCGTCTCCACCAGCGCCCGGATCATCTCGAACGACGCACTCCCCGACCCGAGGATGATCGAGGCGCGGAACTCGATCGTCGGCACCCCCGACTCGCGCAGGATCCGGCCCACCTCCTGCCGGCTGTCCAGATGCGACGAGAGCTCCTTGCCCCCGCCGAGTCCACCGAGGTAGATGATGCGGCGGACTCCCGCCGCTCGTGCCGCGCTGCCGAAGTGCTGGGCGCCACGCCGGTCGGCCGCCTCGAACGCCTCCCCGGCATCCATCGAGTGCACCAGGTAGAACGCCGTCTCGACGCCCGCCAGCGCGACGGCCAGGCTCGCCGGGTCCTGCACATCCCCCGCGACCACTTCGGTTGCTGGTCCCACCCGCGGCCGCAGGTACTCCGGTCGCCGGGCCAGGCAGCGCACTGTTCGGCCGTCGGCCTCGAGCGCGGTGAGCAGCCGGCCGCCGACGTAGCCGGTGGCGCCGGTGAGGAGAATGCGGCCGCCGTTCATGCCGCAGCCGCCAGGGCGCCCAGCGCACGCCGCAGCTCGGCGAGTTCGGTGACGATTTCGCCATCGACCGCCTCGATGTCGTCGCGATACGACTCGGCCGCCGCACCGCCAAAGAGCAGGGGAAGATCGGCAGGCAGCGCCCGGCGCAGTACGGCGATATGCGCGCCGATGGCGACATCGTCGGCGGGGTGGATCAGGCTGAGCGCCACCGCACGCGCCCCGGTGCGAAGTGCCGCCGCGGCGATGTCGGCCGGTGGCAGGTCCACTCCCAGGTAGATCACTCGCCATCCCGCAGTGGCGGCGGTGGCCGCCACCAGCATCGCGCCGCCCTCGTGCAGCTGGTTCGGCAGCGTCGCCACCACCAGCGCAGGGGCGCGGCTCCCCGCCTCAGCGGTCTCCCGCACCCAGCCCAGCACCTGGCGGAAGACCGCGGTGGCCAGGTGCTCATGGGCGATCCCCATCTCTCCAGCTCGCCAGCGCTGCCCGATCTCGGTCAGCACCGGTCCCACCACTCCTTCAAGGAAGTGGGTGGTGCCGAGCCCCA
>JAWXBX010000395.1:0-8468 GCA_034440415.1 Gemmatimonadota bacterium
GAACCGTCGCCGCGTGTCCTTCATGGCCCACCTCCTCAGATCGGAATGTGCATCCGGTCTAACTCAGTGTCCACTTTGCCGGGGCAAGATCAAACCGCCCAACCGCCCAACCGCCTAACTGCCCTGCTCCGCCCTCACCCCCGCCGGCAATTTCCCCGTCGCCAGAAACGCCCGATACATCCGCACATACCCTTCCGCGAGCGTGAGGTGACTGAACCAGCGCTCGGCCCGCGCGCGGCAGGCCGCGGGGTCCTTGGCGGCCATCGTCGGCAGCAGGGCGATCAACTCCTCCAGCGTGTCGCCCTGTCCGGCGACGTCGGGGGAGAGCACTTCCGCCAGTGAGCCGCGCCGGGTGCCCAGCACCGGCGTCCCGCTCCACAGCGCCTCGATCAGCGTCAGCCCGAAGGGCTCATCCCACAGCGCCGGCATCCACATCAGCCGCGCTCCCGCCAGCAAGGCCGCCTTTTCCGCGCCCTCCACCGTACCGACGAACTTCACGTACCGGCTGAGCGAAGGTCGCCACCCGCCCGCGACCACCAGCTTGCGTTCGGCGATCTTCGTCCCGGCGATGGCCCAGTGGTATCCCTTGCTGGAATGCAGCCGGCCAAGAAAGAGGTCGTAATCGTCCTTGGTGGCGCGGAACTGGAGGTCGGCGGGATCGAGGCCGTTGTAGACGAACGCAGTACCGCCGTGACGCGCGGCGTGATCGGCGCTGACGTAGATGGTGTTCGCCGGCCGGACAGCGCCTGGCTTCGTGGTGCCCTGCAGGGTCCAGACCCAGGGGATGCCGGGCGGCACGCGCAATGGATAGAAGGCGTGCAGCAGCTCCGTCCCCGGCGGAATCAGGGGGGTGAGATCCAGCGTGGGGTCGTGGAGACGGGCCTGGGGCACGGCGACCAGCCGCGCTTCCGGGAGCCGCGTGCCGGGTGGCGCGAGCAGTGTCACCTCGTGTCCCAGCGCGGCGAGCCCCCGCACCAGGGAGACGACCACCCGTTCCGTCCCGCCGTAACCCTGCACCGGCAGGGCGGTATGATGCACCAGCACGACGCGCATATCTTTACGCCTTCGATTGATCCATCAAGACCGTGGAGCGCATGCGCATCAGCGGAGTGAGTCTCGTCAAGGACGCGGTGCGGCTCGACTTTCCCCTGCTCGAGTCCCTCCGCTCGATTCTGCCGCTGTGCGATGAGCTGATCGTCAATGTCGGGCCATCGGCCGATGGCACGCGGGCCCTGGTGGAGCGACTGGCGGACCCGCGACTGCGCATCATCGAGGGCGAGTGGTCGCCGGGGCAGGGCGGGGCGGTGCTGGCCGTCGAGACCCAGCGGGCGCTCGCCGCCGCCACCGGCGACTGGGCAATCTACATTCAGGCCGACGAAGTCCTGCACGAGGATGGTGTCGCCCCGCTGTGGCAGGCCCTCGCCGCCGCAGATCCGGACAGGAACGTCGAGGGATTGCTGGTGGATTTCCTTCACTTCTACGGCAATACCGACCGGATTGGCCGCGGGCGCGCCTGGTACCGGCGCGAGGTGCGGGCCATCCGGCTCGGGGCCGATGTGCGGAGCCATGCGGATGCGCAGGGGTTCCGGGTGGGACCCGAGGGACGGAAGATCCGGGCCCGCCGCTCCGGCGCGACCTGGTATCACTACGGCTGGGCGCGGTCGGTGCCGGTGCTCGCTGCCAAGCGGGAGGCGGACCAGGGATTGCACTACGGGGGGCAGGAGCGGCGCAGCCAGTTAGGCGGCCGGTTGCCGTGGGATGTCGGGCTCGCGCCGTTCCGCGGGCGCCACCCGGCGGTGATGGCCGACTGGATCGCGGCACGACGTCAGGCCATGGCGGATACCTTTGCGCCGCGTCCCTGGGACGGGCGACGACTGGCGCTGCTGGCTTCGCTGGGCATCGAGCAACTTACCGGATGGCGTCCGTTCGAATACCGCACCTACGTCGAGGTGTAGCCCTGACCCGCGAGCAGCAGCGCCAGCCGGTGGGCATAGGTGTGGTGGGCCAGCGCGTGGGCGCGTCCTGCCGCCGCGATCGCCCGGCGAGCCGCCGGATCGGCCAGGTACTGCCGCGCGAGCACGACGCCCTCTTCGACTTCGCGGTACCAGAGCGCGTGCCGACCGGGCGCCGCGAATCGCTCCACTCCCGGAACGTATTCACCGAGAAAACAGCCGCCGGCTCCGAGCACGCGCCACAAACGGTTCGAGGTGCCGCCATCCTGCTCGCTGTCTTCCGGTGGCAGCGCATTGATCCCCAGGCTGAGCGCCGCGCCGCCGATGACCTGGGCGACCACTGCCCCACGCACCGTGCCGCCCGCCACCGGAAGGCCGGGCGGCGCGCCGGCCCACAACGGACCGCGGATCTGCAGCCGGCCCGCCTCGCCGAAGTGGCGCAGGATCTCATACCGCCGTTCAAACTGCCCCGAGCCGAGGAACGACAGGTCGCAGTCGAAGGCCTTGGGAATCCGCCGCGCCGGCTGGTCCACCGCCGGATCGCTTCCCTGGGGCAGGAACCGCGCGGTGAATCCTGCCCGGTGAAAGGCCGCGACCTGAAAGCCATACGTTGCATAGATCTCCCGCACCACCCCCGCGAGCGCGAGTACGCGCGGCGGCAGGGGCGCCGGGGCATCGAAGTACCAGAACGCCGTCCGCCGTCCGCGCAGCAGCGCGCGCAGCATCGCCTCGCCGGCGGAGATCGCATGCCGGGTGCAGAGGATCAGCTCCGGCTCGGCGCGCTCCACCAGCCAGCGGATCAGTGGCGGGGCCAGCGGGCCCAGCCGGCGGCGGTGTCCGAGCGCATCGACGACGCGGGTGTCGTGACCGAGCTGCCGTGCGGCTCGGGCCAGCGCGGCCTCCGTGCGGTGGCGGCCACCGGCGCCAAGGATGAGCAGTCGCATGAGTGACGCGGAAGTTCGGTGGACCGGCATGGGGAGGGAAGGGCCGCCGCTTTGTGTCGCCATCACATCGCATCAGGGCAGTGGCGCCGGTTCGGTCAACTCGGTGCTCCGGCTGGCGCTCGGGGTCAGAGAGGCCGGGGTCCAGGTTCGGTTCGTCTGCCGGCCCGACTCGGAGGTGGAAGCCGCCGCGCGCTCGGCTGGTCTCGAGGTGCATCCGATTCCGCTCTGGAGTGCGGGAAGGGTGACGAATGCCGGCCGGCTCCGCGCCTTGCTGGCCGCGCACCCCGTTGATCTGGTCGACAGTCATGGCGCGCGCGATCGGGCGGCGTTTACCTGGCTCGGGCTCACCCGCCGGCTGCCGGTGCCGTTGATCATCACCCGCCGCTCGTGGCCACGCAGCACCCGGCTCGAAGCCTGGCTCGGGGGAAGGGTCGCGCGGCGCGTGGTGACGCTGAGTGGGCCGGTGGCGGCGGAGCTCCGCCGGCTCGGCACGCCAGCCGGGAAGCTCGTGGTCATTCCCAACGGAGTGCTGCTGGACCGGATTGACCGGCCGGTGACCGGGGCGGAGCAGGAGGCCTGGCTTGCACGGATCGGCGGGCCGGATCGGCGACCGACGGTGGGCATCGTCGCGCGGCCCAAGGATCAGCAGGTCGTGGTTGCAGCGCTTGAGTTCGTCAGGACACCGGTGCGGCTGGTGCTCGCCGGCCTGAACGGCCGGGCGCTCACCGACCCGCTCCCCCACCTGCCGGAGCACCATGTCGTCGTCCGGTTGCCATTCCTCCCCGACATCCGGCCGCTCTACAACCTGCTCGAAGTCGTGCTGCATCCGTCGCGCTGGGATGCCATGCCCCAGGCGGTGCTGGAGGCGATGGCGCTGGGGAAGCCGGTGCTGGCGTCCCACGCGACGGGGAACGCGGTGCTGATCGAGCACGGGGTCAACGGTCTGCTGCTCCCGCCGACCGATCCCCGCGCCTGGGCGACGGCGCTGGATCAGGTGCTCGCCGACCCCATGCTGGCGGCCCGACTCGGCGCGGCGGCGCGGGAGCATGCCCGGACCCGGTTTCCGTTCGCACGCACCATCGAGCAGACCGTGGCGCTGTATCGTGCCGTGGCGGGGAGGTAGCGTCTGCGTCCCTCGCTCCTTCTGGCCCACGATTTTCCTCCGATGTCAGGCGGCATCGCCCGGCTGCTCGGTGCCGTCGCCCACCACGCTGCCGCAGGGCAGATGATTGTCTCGACGGGAATGGAAGCGTATACGACGATGTGGGACGCCGCCTGCTCCAGCCAGATCGAACGGGTGCCGGTCCCGACCAGTCGTCTCAAGACGCCGCTGGGACTGGCCCGCTGGAGTCGCGCCGCGCTCCGGCTCGCGCGCGAGCGCGGGGCCGGCTTCTGCTGGGCGGGCAATCTGAAGCCGGCGGGATACGTCGCGCACTGGCTGCACCTGCGGCAACGCCTGCCGTATGGGCTCATCGTGTACGGGCTGGACGTGCTGCAGCTGGAAGCCCAGGTGCGCCGCTCCCGTTCCAGGCGCTTCGCCGCGCGCGCGATTCTCGGCGGATCGTCGGGCACGATCGCCATCAGCCGGTGGACCGCCGATCGGTATCGGGCGCTGGCGCGGAGCCTGGATTTGCCTGAGGTCGCGGCGCGGGTGGAGGTCGTTCCCCTTGGCACCGATCCGCGGCGGTTCCGGCCCGACATCGATGCGGGCGCCGCGCAGCAGCGCTTCGGGCTCGTGGGTTCCCCCTGGCTGCTGACCGTCTCCCGGCTGGTGCCGCACAAGGGGATCGACACGGTGATCGCCGCACTGCCGATGCTGCCGGAGGTGCGCTACGCCGTGGCGGGAATCGGGCCGGATCGTCCCCGGCTGGAGCAGCTCGCCGAACAGCTGGGCGTGCGCGATCGGGTCAGTTTCCTGGGCAGCGTGCCGGAGGTGCAGCTCCCGGGGCTCTATCGCGCGGCGACGCTGTATGCGGGGCTCTCCCGCGAGGCGAACGGGCAGGTGGAGGGATTCGGCCTCTCGCTGGTCGAGGCGCAGGCGAGCGGCATTCCGGTGATCGCGTCCACCAGCGGCGGCATCCCCGACGCGGTGACGGACGGCAGGACGGGGGTGCTGATTCCACCAGACGACCCTACCGCCGCCGCGGTCACGATGATCGGGCTCCTGTCGGATCCGGGGCGCCTGGCCGCGATGGGCCGCAGCGGTCGTGTGCGGGTGGAGCAGTATCTCAACTGGGGGCGAGTCGTGACCGACCTGACTCGGTTGGCGGGGGAGTGGGGGGGTAGGTCGGGCCCCCCTGCCCGACCGGAGCGGGAAACAGGAAGGTGAAACGGGGAACGGGGTACAGGACGCGGGAACATCAGGCAGGCAATGGACCAATCCGCGCGGCTGAACGCTGAACGCTGAACGCTGAACGCTCAATGCTGAACGCTAACGGCCGACGGCTTACTTCCCCGCCAGTCTCGCGCTGATCGCATAGGTCGGGCAGTTGCGCACGTAGGTGCCATCCAGGGGTGACCAGGAATGCAGTGCCTGGCGCACCTTCGCCTTGCCGTCCTCATCCAGCTCGAACGCCCACGGGGCGTGCATCACGCAGGCGCCGCATCCGACGCAGCGGTCGCGGTCCACCCGCACCTCGACGCGGCGCTGGGGAAAGACGCCGTGTCCCGCCGGATCAAAGGTATCCTGCAGCTGGTCCAGCAGGTCGAGAGTGGCACGGTGGCCCTCTTCGATCAGTTCGCGATTGTGCCCGAACCCGAACATCGACACATGCTCGACCCGGGGATGCAGTAGCACCAGCGGGGGCGCGGTCCAGCGGCGGAGCCGGCTCTCCATCATGGTCTGCATCACGATCTCCAGGCCGCGGATATAGGTCGCCGCGAAGCCCTCGTCCTGCACGTTGCTCCGCAGCACGCTGGTCGAGCCGACGTCCACCGCGAGCACCGGCCCTTCGCTGCGCGCCGCCGCGACCTCCACCGGCAGATTCTCCACCACGGCCCCGTCCACATACCACCGGCCGTCGATCTCGCGCGGGGGGAAGAGGCCGGGGAGGGCGCACGAGGCGAAGACGGCGTCCGCCACCCGGACGTGGCGCAGGCCCGGCAGGCCCCAGAGCACCTGCATGCCGGTGTTGAGCTCGACGGTGTTGATCACCAGTTGGCGGGGCAGGTCGGCGAAGGTGCGGTCGCCGACGAGCGAATGGATCAGCGCGTCCAGCGGTTCGGGGCGGTACACCGCGGGCGACCGCATCCGCTTCATCGCCATGTCGTAATGGGCGACCTGGAAGATGTCGCGCCGCTTGACCTGCAGCCCGCGCTCCCGCATCTCGTCCAGCGGCATGCCGCAGGCCCAGGCCGCCGCGATCAGCGAGCCCATGCTGCTGCCGACGAGGAGGCCCGGGATGAGCCCGCGCTCCTCCAAAGCCTGGAGCACACCGATGTGTGCCAGGCCTTTGACACCGCCGCCACTGAGCACCAGCGCGAAGGGAGAACGGAAACTCATCGCTTGTTGCAAGGCATGAGTGCCAATAACGTACTGCTTCCCGGAACAGATTGCGACGCATGACCTACGACCTCCACGGCCTGCGGGCGACCGAGTTCCCTTGGGCTGACTCCCGCATCTGGCTGGACCATGCGTCTATCGGCCCGTTGCCGGAGCGGACCCGCCGGGCTCTTGAAGAGACCATCGGCCGGAGGTGCCGTCCCTATGAGCTCACCGCCGCCGACCAGTTCGGCGGGCTGGCCCGAGCGCGGTCGGCCATCGCCGGCCTGATCGGCGCCGAGCCGGCCGAAATCGCCCTGGCGACGAACACCTCGTTCGGGCTGGCGATCGCCGCGCGGGCCCTGCCGCTGGGGGCGGGCGACGTCGTGCTGGTGAGCGACAAGGAATTCCCCGCCAATGTCTATCCCTGGCGCCGACTGGGCGACCGGGGCGTGCGCTGCGAGCTGGTGCCGGTTACGCCGGAGGGGTGGCCCGACGAGGCCAGGCTCATGGAGCGGCTGCACGCGCCAGAGGTCCGGGCGCTCGCGGTTTCGCTGACCCAGTTCGCGTCCGGCTACACCGTCGATCTGGCCCGGCTTTCCGCGCTCACCCGCCAGCTGGACAAGTGGCTGGTGGTCGATGCCATCCAGGGCGTGGGCCAGCTGCCGCTCGACCTCCGCGCCACCCCGGTGGACCTGCTCGCCTGCGGCGCCCAGAAGTGGCTGCTCTCCCCCTGGGGCAGTGGCTTCCTCTACGTGCGGCAGAGCCTGATCGGGCAGCTCGACCCGGCCATCACCGGGTGGATGAACTTCGAGGGCACCGACGACTTCGCCCACCTGACCGACTACTGCGACACCCTCCGGGCCGACGCCCGCCGGTTCGAGCTCATCACGCTGCCGTTCCAGGAATTTGTCGCCCTGAACCAGTCGCTGTCCCTGCTGAGCGAGATCGGCATTCCCGCCATCCGGGCGCACCTCGCGGGGCTGCAGCGGCAGCTCCTCGCCTGGGCCGACGAGCGGGGTGTCCCCGTGGCCTCGCCCCGCGGCGCCCGCGGCTCCGGCATCACCTGCCTCGTCCCGCCGCGCATCGAGCAGGCCCATCGGGCCCTCCGGGAGGCGGGCATCTACTGCAGCCTCCGCGAGGGGGCGTTGCGGTTGAGTCCACACTGCTACAATACAGCGGCGGAGATGGAGCGGGTGACGGAAGTGCTGGGGAAGCATATCGGGTAGCCGTCAGCCGTCAGCCGTCAGCCATCAGCCGTCAGCATTCAGCGTTCAGCATTCAGTCATTGACTTCTCCCTCACGCCTACCGCCCACCGCCTACCGCCCCCACATCATGGCCTCAACTCTCACCGAAACTTTGCAGACCGGCTATGGCTTCCCCGGTCCCGCCATCACCCTCGGCGCGGCGCTCGATCGGGGCACCATACTGCCTGAACCGAAGATCCGGATTCCGCTCGCGATGATGAACCGGCACGGGCTCGTCGCCGGCGCCACCGGGACGGGCAAGACCAAGACGCTGCAGCTGCTGACCGAGCAGTTGTCGGCGGCGGGCGTGCCGGTCTTTGTGGCGGACATCAAGGGCGACCTCTCCGGCCTCGCGATACCCGGTGAACCCTCGGACCGGGTCACGCAGCGCGCGACCGACATCAGGTGGACCTGGACGCCAGCCGGGGTACCGGTGGAGTTCGTGAGTCTTTCGGGCAAGCTGGGCGTCCAGCTGCGGGCAACGATCGCGAGCTTCGGGCCGTTGCTGCTCGCCAAGGTGCTCGGGCTCAACGACACCCAGACCAGCGTGCTCACCCTGGTGTTCAAGTACTGTGACGACCAGCGCCTGCCGCTGCTGGACCTGGCCGACCTGCGCGCGGTGCTGCAGTTCCTGACCTCTCCCGAAGGGAAGCGCGAGCTGGATGCCCTGGGCGGGATGTCTCCGGCGTCGGTGGGCGTGCTGTTGCGCAAGATGGTGGAGCTCGAGATGCAGGGCGCCGAACAGTTCTTCGGCGAGCCGGAGTTCGATGTCCATGACCTGCTGGTCACCACGCGGGAGGGCAAAGGCGTCGTCACCTGCCTCGAGCTGAGCGATGTGCAGGA
>JAWXBX010000396.1:0-3814 GCA_034440415.1 Gemmatimonadota bacterium
GCGCGCACAACAAGCAGTGTCATCCCTTCGTGTGGAGCTACTCGGATCCCACCCGCCGCATCCGTGTCCACGGAACTTGAGTTACAGTCCACTAGTGGCTGACGGCTGACGGCTGATGGCTGACGGCTGATGGCTGACGGTTGACGGCTATCTGATCCCCTCCCCTGCCTCAAAATCAAACAACGTCACCAGCCGCAGCCGGAAATGCGTCGTCCAGTAGCCGCGCAGCGCCTGAACGAACTGGGTCACCGCCGCGTTCTTCTCCGACTGCGCGAGGTAGAGGTTGTCGATCGCGATCCGTCCGATGACGTAGCGGTTGTACGCGACATCGAACCGCCGGCCCGCCACCGTGTCGGCCTTGGCCGAGAGCGCGAGATTCCGCCGCGCCTGCGGCAGCTCCAGCGCCACGAAGTGCGCCTCCTGCGCGATCTCCTCCAGGTTGGACCGGGTCGTGTTGGCCACACGTTCCCGGTCGGCCTCCGCCGCCTGAACCGCTTCCTTCCGCGCGCCCCACTGAATCAGGGGGACCTGCACCGACAGGATGAACTGGCGGGCTTCGAGCAGGTTCTGATAGGCGGCATTCACCCCGGGGCCAGTCGCGTTGAACCCGTAACTCGCCTCGACGGTGGCACCCAGCCCGTTATTGAGCTTCGCCTCGGTCACCCGGCGGCGGGCCTGGACCGCCTGCAGCTCCGCGTCGCTCGCGCTCGCCCGGTTGCGGAGCGCCTCTGTCACCGCGCGCGCCGTATCGGGCTCGAACTGGGGCACATCGGTGGGCGCGACAATCTCGGCCGGATCATCCGGCGGCAAGTTGAGCGCCAGGCGCAACGCCGCCAGTGCGCGCTCCAGCTGCAGTCGGGCCCCGTCGGCGGATGTGCGGGCCCGGAGCAGCGCCAGTTCGCTCTGCAACAGGTCATCCTCTCCGATCTTGCCTACCTCGTAGCGGCCCTTGTTCAGGGTGTAGAGGGTATCGTTGACGGCGGCGTTTTCGGTCGCGTTATCGAATTCGACCCGCGCGGAATAGACATCGAAGAAGAGGTTGGTCGTCTGCAGCGCGATCGCTTCTCGCGCCTCCCGATACTGCCGTTCCGCCAGCTCGAAGCGCACCGGTTGCTCCCGCCGGTCCCAGCCCCGGCTGTTGGGCCGGAAGATCGGCTGCCGCAGACCCACCGTGACCGGGGTGGACGACCAGGTCCGGAGCGACTGCTGACCACTCACCGAAAGCCGCGCGAGCGAGGAGGAGACGAACAGATCCCCTCCAGTCAACGGAAGTGACTGGGAAATCGTCGCCGTGAGCGAGCTGTTCACCTGGTCTTGCGGCCGGAACAGCGTGCTGCCATCCGGTTGGAGCACCTGGATGATGGACCGGTTGTACGACGGGAGCGTCCCGCCGAGCGAGAGCTGCGGCAGCAGCCGCGAATAGAAGGCCCGGTCGGTGAAGCGCGCGGCGTCCCGAGCGGCCAGCGCGGCGCGGGCCCGATAGCCGTTGGATTGCGCCAGCCGGATCGCTTCCGGCAGCGTGATCGGCGTCTGGGCGACCAGCGGCCAGGCGAGGAACGGGAGGGCGATCAGCGCCAGCAATGGGCGACAGTGACACGGCATCGTTCGGCTCATTCGTAACGGAGGCATGTCACCGGGTCCTGCTGCGCCGCGCGGTGGGCCGGCACGATGCCGAACACCGCCCCGACCGCAAACGAAACGCCAAAGGCAATGATCACCGACAGCGACGACACGATCGTCCGCACGCCCGCCGCGCGTTCAATGACCGAGCTGAATCCGACCCCGAGCAGGATCCCCGCCACACCGCCCGCGACACTGATCAACGTCGCCTCGGCGATGAACTGGAACAGGATTTCCTTCTGCGTGGCGCCGAGGGCTCGGCGGACCCCGATCTCCCGGATCCGCTCCAGCACCGACGCCAGCATGATATTCATGATCCCGATGCCACCGACGAGCAGCGAGATCGAGGCGATCGCGCCGAGCACCACGTTGAAAATCGTCTTGGTCCGCTGTTCCTGCTTGAGCAGCAGTTCCGGAATTGCGACCTCGAAATCGACCACCGTATTGTGCCGCCGCGACAGCATCCGCCGGGTCACCTCGGCGACGCCCGGCACCTGTCGCGCGTCGGCCACGCGCACGATGATCCGGTCGAGCTGGTTGCGGTTGGTCCGTTCCTGCCGCTGGTCGTCCGTCTCGGTGTCGTCCCCATTCGCGGTGAAGCGGCCAGCCCGCGCCGCTTCCTCGATGTCGCGCTGGGTGAGCTGCGCCCGGTCGCGGAAACGCAGCAGCATCGTGTGCACCGGGATGTAGACATCCATGGTGGCATCGCGAATCCCCAGCCGCGCCGCCGTCTCGGCCGCCACCCTCCGGTCCGCCAGCACGCCGACGACCGTCACCCACGTCTCCCCGACCTTGAGCGGCTTCCCGATCGGATCCTCGGTGGTGAAGAAGCGGACCCGTACTCCATGCCCGATGATGGCCACCGGGAGTCCGCGCGACACCTGCAGCGGCGTGAACCAGGAGCCCTGGGCCAGGGAAAGGTTGGTCAGCCGGAAGTACGTCGTGTCCACCCCCAGCACCTTGCCGGAGCGGCGCAGCCCTTCCCGCGTGAGCGAGGTGTTGAGGACGATTTCAGCGCTGGTGACTTCTACCGCGGGAATGGTCCGGGCGATTGCCTGGGCGTCGGCGTACGTGAGCCCCGGCGAATACTTCTTCACCTGCTTCTCCGGCTCTTCCTTCGCCGCGCCTTCCTTCTGTTCCACCAACGGGGTGATGATGACGTTGTTGGATCCCAGCAGCCGCATCTGCTCTAGGATCTCCTGCTCGGCGCCCTTCCCGATCGCCAGCATTGCGATCACCGAGGCGACCCCGAACAGGATGCCGAGGGAGGTGAGCGCGGCGCGGAGCTTGTTATGCTGGACCGCCTCGAGCGCCGTGCGCAGCGCGAATCCTCCGTGCGCCACAACATCCCGCGTCAGCCGACTGACCGCGTCTCGATCGCGCCCCACCGCCTCAGCTCTTTCCCGCACCAGCGCCAGCCGGTGCTGCGGGAGTCGTGCTGCCGGCAGCCGGCGGGCTGGTCGGCAACGGCGTTGCCGAACGGGCGGTATCCCCACCGGCGGGGGCGCCGGCGGTGGAGCCGGGGAGACGCAGGAGGGGGAGCCGGTCTCCGTTACGCGGCGGGGCAAGCAGGACGAGGTCATTCTCCGCGAGCCCGCGTTCGATAATCACCTCGTCGTCGTTCGTCGCGCCGGTGACGACTTCCTGCTTCGTGAGGCGGGAACCCGACTGGCGGTAGACGAACGGAACGCCATTCTCGTTATTGACCGCCTCGAAGGGCAGGAAGAGCGCGTCAGGTGAACGGTGAGTCTCGATCCCGTTGGCGGTGGTCATCCCCGGCCGCAGCGTGGTATCGGCCTGGAGCACTTCGACCTTCACCTCGAACACCTTCGCGTCGGTATTGGGGCGCTGCTCGCCGACGTTGGCGACACTGGTCACCTTGCCCTGCAGCTTCCTGGTCGGATCGGAGTCGAGCGAGAGCGCGACCGGCTGCCCCACGGCAATCTTCCGGACGTCGATCTCGTTGACGTAGGTGACCGACTCCATCTGGGTGAGATCGGGCAGGGTCGCGACCCCGGGATCCCAGGCATTCACCTGCGACCCCGTGGTCCGCTTCCGGCCATTCCACTCCTTTACATAGATCACCATCCCGGGCGCCGGCGCCTTGACGGTGAATCCCTGCATCACGTCCTGCACCACCTGCAACTGGTTGCGCTGCCGGCTGAGATCGGCCCCTACCTCCCGCATCTTGGCC
>JAWXBX010000397.1:0-4878 GCA_034440415.1 Gemmatimonadota bacterium
CCACCCGAGCCCACACCCATGACCCCGCGCCCAGCAGCAGCACCCCCAGTGCCGCCCCGATGGCCACTCGGCCCCACCGGGAACGCGGCCGGGTGCCGCGCGCCGGAAGAGTTATCGCAGGCCCGGAGCCGGTGCCGGCCTCCCGCAGCCACGTCGCGAACTCCCCCACGGATGCGAAGCGGTCGCCCGGCACCTTGCTGAGCGCCCGCCGCAGCGCCTGCTCGACGCCTGCCGGCAAGTCCGGCCGGATGGTGGAGAGCGATGGCGGCAGGTCGGTGATCTGTCGTGCGATCACCGCCTGGGGGGTACTGCCGGTGAATGGGGGATCGCCGCCCAGCATCTCGTAAACCATGCAGGCCAGGCTGTACTGGTCGGATCGGGGATCGAGGTCCCGGTGTCCCGCGGCCTGCTCCGGGCTCATGTAGGCCGGCGTGCCCACCGACCCGCCGGTCTCCGTGAGGCGGCTCTCGTCGATCTCGCTGGTGGCCAGCGCGATCCCGAAGTCGGTCACGATAGCGTGGCCACCGCTCAGCAGGATATTGGCCGGCTTGATGTCACGGTGGACGACGCCGCGCTGGTGGGCATAATCCAGGGCACCGGCGACCTCGTCCACCAGTCGGCCCACCTCGCTCAGCGACAGCCGGCCCTCGCGGACTAACCGTTCCTTGAGCGATTCGCCCTCAACCACCGGCATGACGTAATAGAGATACCCGGCAGCCTCGCCGCTGTCGTGGACCGGGATGATGCCGGGATGGTTGAGGGAGGCGGTACGGCGGATCTCCCGCTCGAAGCGGTCGCGGCCGAGCAGCACGCCGATCTCGGGACGAAGGACCTTCACGGCGACGGGGCGACCGTGCTTGAGATCGCGGGCCAGATACACCGTAGCCATGCCACCCTGCCCGAGGACCCGCTCCAGCGGGTAGCGCTCGGCCAGGGCTGCGCGGAGAGAAGGAGGGATGTCGCTCACGAACGTCCCGGTGGGGGTGCGTTCAACCTACCTGCGCCGGGAGAGCGCGCCAGCCCACGGGTTTGTGAGGCGCCGGCGCCCAGAACCGGGTATGACGCCGCCAGTCATCCCCGGTGTCTCGATAGCCGTGGAGGCGTGGGCGCCGGCTGGCGGGTCGTCAGCGCCGTTCAGGCGGACCTTCAGTGTCCGCCGCTGCCGGCCGGCGTGGGGCGGTAGATCATGGTGTCGGCGTTCCCCTCGACCGCGAGCACACCCGCCGCGCCCTTGGCCACCCGCCAGAGCGCATGGTCCACCAGCAGATAGTTGCCCGGCTCATTGAGCTTGAATTCGAAGATGGCGGCCGACCCGGGAGGCGTGTACCAGGTCTCCTCGTTCGCGGTGTAGGTCGTCGGCGAACCGGCGTAGACCTTGTCGAGCACCTCGCCGATCACGTGAAAGTTGGAGCCGACGTTGAGCCCGCCGTCACCGAAGAAGATCCGCACCCGCTCGCCCACCTTCGCCTTGAGCGGGCGGACCCTGGTAAGTGCCGCGGTGTGCCCGTTGAAGGTGAAATACTCCGGCTGTTCCGCCATGGCCTTGTCCTGGCTGAACTCCTGGTGCCCCTTGGCCCCGTTGGCGCCGGCCGTGTACCACTCGCCCTGCACCACGTAGAACTCACGGTCCACTCTGGGCAGCCCGCCGCGCGGTTCCACCACGATCACCCCATACATTCCCTGCGAAATGTGGTAGTACAGCGGGGAGAAGGCGCAGTGATATCGGAGACGACCTCCTTGACCGTCATGGTGACAACGACGGTCGTGGGCCCCCGCCCCGCCAGCGGCTGCGGCACATCGGCGGGATCGCGCACGACGTTGGGCACATCCACCGGCTTGAATACCGAGGCGGAGACGGTGGAAGCAGCCGGCGCCGATTGCTGGCACGCGGCTATGCCGAGGAGCGCTGGAACGAGCAGAGTGAGGCGGAACCTGACGGAAGGGAAGCGCACGGGAACTCCACGGCTCAGGGGCAAGGTCGGCCCATGTAACAGTGCAGGCGGGCGCGGGGAATGGGAGATCAGGTGCCGCCGGAGGCTTCGCGCCGCTCCACGTCGGTGATCCCGCGGACCTTGCGGATGACCTTGATGACCTTGGCGAGATGAATGCGGTTGTCGACCTCCACGACAATCGTGCTGAACACCGTGCCGTCGCGGGTATTCAACTCGGCGGCCTTTACATTGGTGCCGCTCTGGCTGATCGCCTGCATCACGTCGGCATAGAGCCCACGGCGATCCTCGCCGCTCACCACCAGCTGGACGGCGAAGGCCTCGCCCTTCACCTCCTGCCAGTCGATCTCGACCCGGCGCCCCTCGCCGGTGAGAGTCAGGAGATTGGGGCAGTCCGCCCGGTGAATTGAGATGCCGCGGCCCTGGGTCACGTAGCCGACCACCTGATCTCCCGGCACCGGCTGGCAGCACTGGGCGTAGCGTACCATCAGGCCCGAGAGGCCCTGGATCCTGATCCCGCTGCCGAGCCGGATCCGATCGATCACCCGCCCGATCACGCCGGGTTTCTGCTCCTGCAGATCATCGGCCGGCATGTCGGGGTAGAGCGCGCGCATGGCCTGCATGATCGTGACGTCACCCCGGCCGAGGGCGGCCTCCAGCAGGCGGCCATCGGCGAGGCCGAGCGATTCGGCGGCGCGCTTCAGCTTCTCGGGTTCGGGGCCGGAGAGGCGGCGGCGCTTGGTCTCGCGGGCCAGGAGGTCGCGACCGAGCGCCTGTGCCTCCACATCCTCCTGGTGCCGGATCCAAGCCTTGATCTTGTGGCGGGCGCGCGCCGTCTTGACATGGGCCAGCCAGTCACGGCTGGGCCGCGGATTGGGGCCGGTGAAGATCTCCACCGTGTCACCGTTCTTCAGCTCCCGGTGCAGCGGCGCGATCCGGCCATTCACCTTGGCACCCTGGCAGCGGTAGCCGACGTCGGTGTGGACCATGAAGGCGAGGTCGATCGGCGTGGCACCCTTGGGCAGCTGCTTCACATCTCCCTTGGGGGTGAAGACGAAGATCTCGTCCTGGAAGAGATCGACCTTGAGGAACTCGAGGAATTCCTCAGGCGAGTGGGCATCCTGCTGCAGCTCGAGCAGCTGGCGGAACCAGCTGAAGCTCTGCTCGATGTCCTTGCTCTTCGGGTCGCTCTTATAGAGCCAGTGCGCGGCGATGCCGTATTCCGCGGTGCGGTGCATCTCCGCCGTGCGGATCTGCACCTCGAAGAGATGGCCGCCGGGCCCGAAGATCGTCGTGTGGAGCGACTGGTAGGCGTTGGACTTGGGACTCGCGATATAGTCCTTGATCCGCTCCTGCAGCGGGGTCCAGGTGTGATGGATCACGCCCAGCACGTGGTAGCACTCCTGCACATTCTTGACCATCACCCGGACGGCCATCAGGTCGTAGATCTCGTCGAACGGCTTGTTGCGCCGCTTCATTTTCTGGTAGATCGACCAGAGATGCTTGGGCCGGCCGGTGACGTCGATGCCCTCGAGGCCCGCCCGCTTGATCTCGGCTTCCAGCGGGACCTTCAGCTTGAGGATCGACTCCTCCCGCTCGGCTCGCTTGGCGGAGACCTGCAGCGAGAGCGCCTCGTACTCCTCCGGTTCGAGATACTTGAAGGTCAGGTCCTCGAGTTCGGCCTTGATGCCGGCCATGCCGAAACGGTGGGCCAGGGGGGCGTAAATCTCGCGGGTTTCCGTCGCGATGCGCTGGCGCTTCTCCGGCGACAGCGCGTCGAGGGTCCGCATGTTATGCAGCCGATCGGCCAGCTTGATGATGATGACGCGGGCATCCTTGGCGATCGACAGCAGCAGCTTGCGATAGTTCTCCACCTGCTGCTCGGCGGTGGAGCGGAAGGTGAGGGAGGCGATCTTGGTGAGCCCGTCCACGATGGCCGCGACTTCGATCCCGAACTCGCGGGCGATATCCTCGGTGCGGATATCCGAGTCCTCGACCACATCATGCAGCAGGGCGGCGACGATCGAGGTGGTGTCGAGCTGCTGCTCCATCAGGGTGCAGGCGACCGCGATCGAGTGGTGGATGAAGTCTTCGCCGGACACCCGTTTCTGGCCGCGGTGGGCCGACGCGCTGAAGCGGAGCGCACGGTCAATCTGGTCGAGATCCAGCCGGTCACGGTGGCGCTCGAGCAGGGTGCGGAATTCCGGGGCGATGTCGGGCAGGGTACCGGTCACAGCAGTCCCGCGGTTACGAAGCTCAGAAAACGGTCGCCAGCGACGATCACATGATCATACACCGGCAGGTCGAGGAGGCGTCCGGCCTCCACCAGCTGGCGGGTGACCGCCTGGTCCTCCGGTGACGGCGTCGGGTCGCCGCTCGGATGATTGTGTACCACGATGATGCCGGCAGCCGCTTCGGCGATCGCCGCCCGAAATACTTCGCGCGGATGCACCAGGGCGCTGTTCAGCAGCCCGCGGGAAATCAGCACATCCCGCCGCACCCGGCTCTGACTGTCGAGCGCGAGCACATGGAACTCCTCCACCGCCAGGTCCCGCAGCCTCGGCCCCAGCAGCGCCGCCACATCCGCCGGGTCCCGGATCAGCGGGAGCACGGGGCGCTGCTCCTGCAGCAGGCGCGTCGCCAGTTCGAAGGCGGCGAGCAACCGGGCGGCCTTGGCGGAACCGATGCCAACCGTCCGGGTCAGCTCCGCCGGAGGCCGCGCCGCAAGTCCCCGCAACGAGCCATCGACCCGCTCCAGCAGCTGTCCGGCAAGCGCGGATGCCGGCAGCCCGCCGCAACCGGTCCCTAACAGGATGGCGATAAGTTCGGTGGACGTCAACGCGCCGGCTCCGAGACGCCAGAGGCGTTCGCGCGGGCGGTCGGGTTCAAGAGAGGAGAGTCGCATGCCCCGACCATACCGGGCCGGGGC
>JAWXBX010000398.1:0-3815 GCA_034440415.1 Gemmatimonadota bacterium
GCCTACCGGGCGGAATGTAGCGGCCGCATTGGTCGAGTCAACCAATGATCAGCGTGTCCAAATGCTTGCCCGCCTATCGGGATGCGGGCTAGGTTCACCCTCTCCTGTGTCGCCCCGCTCCCCTCCGACCCGCACTGACTGATGCCCACCCCGTCGACGTCAGACCTCGTTAGCGCGCACCTGCTCGGCAGCGCCGATGTCATGCGTCGCACCGCCGAGAGCGCCGCTGAAGACCTCGGCCGCGCGGCGGTGCTGGTGGCGGATGCATTCCGGGCGGGCGGGAAGCTGCTGTTGTGTGGCAATGGCGGGAGTGCGGCGGACTGCTCCCACCTGGCGGCGGAGTTCGTGAATCTGCTCGACAGGAAGCGCGACCGCCCTGGACTTGCGGCGATCAGTCTCACTGCGGACGGGGCAGTGCTGAGCGCGACGGCGAACGATCGGGGTTACGCGGAAATCTTTGCACGGCAGGTGGAAGCGCTGGGCCGGCCGGGGGATGTGCTGCTGGCCCTGAGCACGAGCGGCAGTTCGCCCAATATCGTCCAGGCGCTCGCGACCGCGCGGGCACGAGACCTGGTGACCATCCTCCTGACCGGCGACACGGACGGTGCCGCACTGGCTCATGCGCAGCTGAGCATCCGCGTGCCCAGCGCCGACACCCAGCATGTGCAGGAGGCGCACCTGGCGCTGGGGCATGCGCTGGTGGCCATCGTTGAGGGGGCCCTCTTCCCTGCCTCCCACGCCGGCCCCTGATACCGACCGATGGCCAGCCTGAAACTCACTTCCGACCAGCAGGCCCTGCTGCGCTGTCCGCGCTGCACGGCTCCGCTCCGATGGACCGACGACGCGGCGTTCTGCACCGGCCAGGGCTGCGTCGCCCGCTTTCCAGTCGCCGATGGCGTGCCGATACTCCTGGATGAAGCCAAGAGCATCTTTGACATTGCCGATTTTCTTGCCCGCAGGGAAACCACCTTCCGTTCTTCCGATCGCATCCTCAAGGACACCTTCGGCCGGGTGATGCCGCGGATCGGTCACAACATCAAGGCGGCGGGCAACTATGCGCGATTCGCCGAGCTGCTTGCCGCGCGGGCGACGTCGGCGTACCGGGCGCGCGTCCTCGTGGTGGGTGGCAGCATCCTCGGCAAGGGCATGGAACCGCTGGCTGCGCACCCCGCGCTGGAACTGGTCGAAACGGACCTGGCCCATGGGCCGCGCACCATGATGATCTGCGACGGGCACGATCTGCCGTTCGTCGACGCGTCGTTCGACGGCGTGATAGTGCAGGCGGTGCTGGAGCATGTCCTGGATCCGGTGCGGTGTGTCGCCGAAATTCACCGAGTGCTGCGACCGGAGGGGGTGGTGTATGGCGAAACGCCGTTCATGCAGCAGGTACACATGGGGCCGTATGACTTCACCCGGTTCACCCATCTGGGGCACCGCCGGCTGTTTCGCCACTTCGAGGAAATTGAGAGCGGCGCGTCCTGCGGCCCCGGAATGGCCCTTGCCTGGGCGTGGCAATACTTCCTGCTGAGCTTCACGGCTCGGCGCCTGCCGCGGGCCCTGCTGCGCGGGATCGCCGCCTTGACCGCATTCCCTCTCAAGTACCTCGACTATTTCCTGATCGATACGCCGGGCTCGCTCGATGCGGCGTCGGGGGTGTATTTCCTCGGCCGGAAGAGTGATGCGGTCCTGTCCGATCGCGCCCTGGTGAAAGGATATCGAGGCGCGATGTAGCACCACGGCCCGACGCTCTCACATCGGCCGCACCCGCTCCACCAGCAGGTAGCACACCCCACACAGCACAATCGAGAAAACCAGCGCAGTGAGCGGCGGAAGCAGGGCCGCCCCCAGCAGGACCAAGTTGAGCCCGAGCACCGCCGACGTGACGGCGCGGTGCGACCATCCTGCCAGCACCAGTCGCTGATAGGCGTGGTGCCGATGCCCTTCCGTCAGGGGTTCGCGCCGCAGCCCGCGCCGGATCAGCGTTACCGTCGCATCCAGCACGAACACCATCGCCAACACCGCCCACGCCACGATCGAGGGGCCGTCACGGTCTTCCGACCAGATCGCCAGCACCGCGAAGGCGAAACCGAGGAAACCGCTGCCGACATCGCCCATGAAGATCCGGGCTGGCGCCCAATTCCACGCCAGGAACCCGAGGGAGGCGCCGGCGATGAGCAGTGGTGCAGTCACGCCTCCGGCCACTCCGAAACGCATCAGGAGCAACGCACCTCCGGCACCGAGACAGACCGCTTCGACCCCGGCGATTCCGTCGATGCCATCCATGAAGTTGAAGAGATTGATGGCCCACAGGATGCCGGCCAGGCCAAGCATGCCGCCGAAGATGCCGAGCTCGACGCGGTGCGCCCCGAGCATGACATGGGGCAGGCCACCCAGCCACCAGAGCGCCCAGGCAGCCGCCACCGCCTGTACGGCGAGTCTCACTGGTGGTGACACCCCCGCATGGTCGTCCCACCAGCCGATCGCGGCGACGACGCTTCCCCCGCATCCCACCGCCCGCCCGAGGCGGAAGTCGACCAGTCCGAGTGCCACGCCCACCATCAGACCCGCCACCGTCGTCGCGACGATCGCCAGTCCGCCGCCACGGGGCGTTGGCTGGCTATGAGAGCTCCGGGTGGTAGGGTGATCCAGCGGGGCGTGCCGAAGAACCGTGCGAGTCAGCCACCACGCCAGGACGGCGCACCCCAGCGGGAGAGTCGCTTGGACCGGTGTCACCATCCGCCTCCCTGTGCCGCGTACCACCGAGCTGCCTGCATCACACCATCCTCCAATGACTCGACCGGAACCCACCCGAGTGTCCGCCGGGATTTTTCGGCATCGACCTCGAGCGATCCGGTGAGTCGGGCAATCACCGGCCGCTTCCCGAGGACTCGACCGGCCGCGCTAAGGAATCCCGGCGGAACGGCGACAAGGCGCGCCGGTCGGCCGAGACCACGGGCCAGCAGCCGGATCAGCGCTGGAGTGGAGAGCGATAGGGAGTCAGCGGCCAGGAACAGCTCTCCGCCAGCCAAGGGCTCACGGGCGGCGGCGATCAGCAGCGCGGCGAGGTTGCCACGCGTGATCAGGCTCCGACGGTTATCGAGCGCCCCGAGCGGAAGCGGCACCCCGCGACGAATCACCCGCATCAGTCGCTCCAGATTGCCCCCCACGCCGGGCCCGATCACCAGCGGCGGACGCACCACCACGACCGTGAGCGCGCTCCCTGCCGCGGCCTCAGCGAGCGACTGCTCCGCCTCGAGTTTCGAGCGAGCATAGGCGTCCTGAGGTGCCGGCCGATCCGGCTCGCGATACGGAGCACCAGGTCGAGTCTCTTCGCCGTTCACCTTTATGCTGCTGACGTAGACCAGGCGAGTCACGCCGGCCCGCATGGCCTGCCGGGCGAGGGCAACGGTACCGGCAACGTTCACTTCCCGGAAGGTGGCGAGTGGATCGACGGCGGTCTCATGCAACACGTGCGCTCGCGCTGCAAGATGAATGACGCAGTGCACACCGGTCAGCGCCCGACTCCAATCCGTTCCGGCGGTGATATTCCCGACCGCAACCGCAGGCTCGACGATACCCGCCACCGAGCGTACCGCCCGAACCACCTCCCACCCCGCCGCTTCCGCAGCCGCACAGACCCCGGTGCCGACAAAGCCGTTCGCGCCCGTCACCAGCAGCCGCATCAGTCCAGTACCTCACGATACACTGCGAGCGTTTCGCGGCAGACCTGCTCGACCGAGAAGCCCCGAGCCACCGTCTCCCGCGCGGCCGCGCCGAGCCGCTCGCGGAGCGCCGGCTGCAGCAACAGGCGCTCC
>JAWXBX010000399.1:0-4989 GCA_034440415.1 Gemmatimonadota bacterium
CGGGCCAGCGTCCGGCGCACGACGTCGCTCGGACCCGGCGCGTACCAGCCGCCGATGTCGTCATCCACCACGACGAGATCGAGACCTGCGAGCGCCGGGGCGGGGCCGCGGACCAGGCCGCGCGCCAGGAGCCGATCGGCGACTGCATCCGCTTCCCTGTCGGCATCGACGGTGGCGCTCCGCGATGGCGCAGGTGTCCTCGGCGCTTCAACCCGCGCGAGCGTCGAGTCGAGCCGCGCCACCGAGGCCGTGAGCGCGGCGCCTGCCAAGGCACCGGATTCCACCGCGCGGGTGATCGCTCCCACCACCTCCGCGAGGTCGCCGGGGTAGAGCAGCAGGTCGCAGCCGGCGGCGAGCGCGGCGACGGCGGCATCGCCCGGCGTCCGCCCGGCGCGTGCACCCTCCATGATCAGCGCATCGGTGACGATCAGCCCGTCGAAGCCGAGTTGTTTCCGGAGATAGCCGAGCATGACGGGCGAGAGCGTCGCCGGAGTGCCGCTCGGGTCCCACGCGGGAAAGCCGACATGAGCCGTCATGACCATGGCGACTCCAGCCTGCACCGCGGCATGGAACGGCCGCAGGTCCGTGGCCTCGAGTTCCCCGAGCGGGAGGGACACGGCCGGCAGCACGTTGTGTGAATCCAGAGCGGTGCGGCCATGACCGGGGTAATGCTTGGCGCTGGCCAGCACCCCTTCAGCCTGGCAGGCGGTGATCCAGATGGTGACAGCGTGACTCACCACTGCGGGATCGGCACCAAACGACCGGGTCTGAACGATCGGGTTCGCCGGTTCGATGTCGAGATCGGTATCCGGCGCGAAGACCGCATTCAGGCCCACGCGGCGAGCATCGCGCGCCGTCGTCGCACCGGCCCAGGCGAGCACGCTATCGTCGTCGAGCGAGGCGAGCGCGGCGGGGGGAGGAACGGGCGTGAGGCCGACTGCCTGTTGCCCTGCCCCGCGCTCCATGTCGGAGGCGAGCAGCAGCGGCCGGCCCGCGCGGGCGCGGATCCGACCGGTCAACTCGGCGACCTCATCGGCGCGCGCGCCACCGACCCCGAAGATGATGAACCCGCCCACACCCAGATCGAGCGCTGCGCCGATCGCGCCGGCTTCGTGGCAGAATCCGGTTTCGGGGCGCCAGCGCAAGGCGGGGCAGACCAGGCGCCCGGCGATCATCCCGGTGTCACCTGCCCCAGAACCCGCTGACCGGCGGCCCCGGTCGCCGCTGGAACGTTGCCCGGCTGCCCGTGGATGGTGAGATAGCCGAGCAGGGCAAACGCGACGGCTTCCTTGGCATCGCCGGAGAAGAAGAGCTGGTCGAAGCGCCGCATGGGAATGTTCCGCTCGCCCAGCAGGCCCGCCAGCCGGTGGGTCAGCACCGGGTGGTGCACGCCGCCGCCGGAGACGACCACTTCGGTGGCGTTCGGGACGTGGTCGACAGCGCCGATGATGCTTCGGGCCGTCAGCTCCACGGCGGTGGCGACGCCGTTAGCACCTGGGACCTCCCGGTGGAGTGCGGTGGCGTAGTCGTCGCCGAATTGCTCCCGCCCGGTGCTCTTGGGCGGCGGCGCCGCGAACCAGGGATCTGCCAGCCGCCGCTCGACCGCTGCCTGATCGGCGACCCCCGCCTGCGCCAGCCTCCCATCCACGTCATAGCGGGAGCCGGGGGCGACCAGACGGGCTACGGCGTCGATCACCGCCATCCCCGGGCCGGTGTCAAACGCAAAGGCGCCGTCCTCAAGATCGCGCCGTGGCACAAAGGTCAGGTTGGCCATCCCGCCGATATTCAGCAGCACGCGGGGATGGTCCGGATGCCCGAAGAGGAGCACGTCGGCCGCGGGAACGAGTGGGGCACCCTGCCCTCCCGCCGCGACATCGCGCGCCCGGAAGTTACTGGCCACCCGCACGCCGAACCGTTCCGCCAGTACCGCCGGCTCACCCAGCTGCCACGAAACCGCCGGAGGCTCGTGCCAGATGGTCTGGCCGTGAAACGCGATGAAGCTCAGCTCCGTGGCGCGGGTGTGCGACGCGGCCAGCAGGGCATCGACCGCATCCGCCGACCACTCGGCCAGTCGGACATGGAGGTGGGCCAGCGCCCGTGTCCCCCCGGTGGCGATGGCCGCGAGGATCTGCTGCTGTTCCACCGGGCTGTAGGGCCGCGTCAGGAAGTGGACCAGCTGCACGTGATTGGGACCCTCGATCCGGACCAGTGCGGCATCGATGCCATCGAGCGACGTGCCGGACATCAGTCCGACAGCTAGCGAGGGGCGCTCGCTCATGACGCAGGCACCGGCGGGGGATCGCCAACGACATCCCGCAGCCGTCCTTCGTGGGCCTCGAGCAGACGGTCGGCCTCGGGGAGCGCGACGTTCCGTCGCAGCATCACGATGGCCGGCTTCACCCGACCCCCGGCGGCGTCCAGCGCGGCGCGGGCCGCGGGTCGGGACAGCCCGGTCGCCTCCATGAGAATCCGCTCGCTGCGATCGGACAACTTGGCGTTCGTGGCCCGCAGGTCGACCATGAGGTTTCCCCAGGTTTTGCCGAGACGAATCATGGATCCAGTGGTGAGCATGTTCAGCACGAGCTTGGTGGCGGTGCCCGCTTTCATCCGGGTGGATCCGGTGACGACCTCCGGTCCCACCAGCACGGTGATACAGGCGTCGCAGCTCTCCAGCAGCAGCGCTGGTGGCGCGCTGCAGGACAGCAGTACCGTGCGCGCTCCCAGGGCCTGCGCCCGGCCCAGCGCCGCCCGGACGTACGGCGTGGTCCCGCTCGCCGCGATGCCGACAACGATGTCCCGATTCCCCACCCGGTGCCCGTCCACCTCGGCGATCCCGGCGTTGACGTCGTCTTCCGCTCCCTCCACGGAGCGCACCAGCGCGCGGTACCCACCGGCGATGCTACCGGTAACCAGCTCCGGTTCGGTGCCGAAGGTGGGAGGACATTCCGCGGCATCGAGCACACCGAGGCGTCCGCTGGTCCCCGCCCCGATGTAGTACAGCTTGCCACCGGACCGAAATGCTGCCACGATCAGGTCGATGGCCCGGGCGATCTCCTCCCGCGCGCGACCAACCGCGGTGGGAACCGCGGCATCCTCCACCGAGATCAAGTCGATGATCTCGAGGGTGGAAGCGCGGTCGATCTCGGTGGTGCGCGGGTTGCGGCGTTCGGTCAACCGCGGGTCCAGATGGGATTCGGTCATTGGAAGGCGGGTAGGCAAGCCGTAAATTAGGCCACCCGGGTTACCCCCAGCAACCACTTCTCCTGTTTCCTCGAGGTTTGCGTGCGCCGTCTTCGTTGGTGCGCCCCTGTCCTGTGGCTGGTCCTGGCCGCCTGTTTCCAGGCGCCCGCCACCATTCCGCTCACCTCGCCCGGTGGCACTCCGGCCGCCCAGATCAATCCAGCCTGGCCCCTGACCGGCCAGGCCCGCGTGGCCACGGGACAGCGGGCAATGGTCGTTTCCGGCAGCCCGATCGCGAGCGAGGTCGGACGGCGCATCCTGCAGGCCGGCGGCAACGCGATTGATGCCGCCGTCGGCGTCGGCTTTGCGCTCGCGGTGGTGCACCCCGAAGCCGGCAACCTGGGCGGTGGCGGTTTCATGATCTTCCGCCTGGCGGATGGGGCTGCCTCGGCACTCGACTATCGCGAGACCGCGCCGGCCGGGGCCACCCACGACATGTTTCTGGACCGCGCCGGCGATCCCACAGCCCTGTCGGACGTCGGGCACCTGGCTTCGGGCGTCCCGGGATCGGTCGCCGGCCTGGTCGAGGCGCACCGGAAGTTCGGGCGTCTGCCACTGGCCCAGGTCATCGCACCCGCCATCGAGCTGGCAGGACAGGGGTTCCTCGTCGATGAGTACCGCAGCGCGTCCATTGAAGGGTACCGGGCCCAGCTGTACCTGTTCCCGGCCTCGCGCCGCTACTTCCTCCCCGACAGCGGCGGTCATGCACCGGCCCCTGGTACCCGCCTGGTCCAGCAGGATCTCGCCCGCACCCTGACCGCCATTCAGGACCATGGCGCGGACGGTTTCTACCGCGGCTGGGTGGCGGATTCCATTGTCGCGGAGATGGAGCGGGGCGGCGGCCTGATCTCGCGGGCAGACCTGGCGGGCTACCACCCGATCTGGCGCGAGCCCATTCGGATCGCATATCGAGGCTATTCCATCTACTCGATGCCGCCGGCATCGTCGGGTGGCGTCACCCTCGCGATGATCCTGAACACCATGGAAGGCTTCGGCAAGCTGCCGCCGTTCGGTTCCGCCGCGCTGCTGCATCGCGAAGCAGAGGCGATGCGCCGCGCGTTCATCGACCGGAACACCTACCTGGGCGACCCCGCGTTCGTGAAGATGCCGCTGGAGCGCCTGGTGTCCAAGGAGTATGCCGCGAAACAGCGGGCGGCGATTGACCTCGCCCATGCCACCCCGACCCCACCGTTCGACCCGACCCTCCGCGATGGCGGCTCGACCACCCACTTCTCCGTGGTTGATGCCGACGGCAACGCCGTCAGCTGCACGACGACCCTGAACGACAGCTACGGCAGCGCGGTCGCCGTGTCCGGCGCCGGGTTCATTCTCAACGACGAGATGGACGACTTCACGACGGCGGTGGGCAAGCCGAACGGCTACGGCCTGGTCCAGGGCGAAGCCAACGCCATCCAGCCGGGCAAGCGTATGCTCTCGGCGATGACGCCGAGCATCGTGCTCGACCCCGCCGGCCAGCTCCTCATGGTGCTGGGCACGCCGGGAGGTCCGACCATCATCACCCAGGTCTACCACGTCATCTCGAACGTCATCGATCACCAGATGCCGCTGCCGCAGGCGGTCGAGGCCCCCCGCATACACCACCAGGCCCTGCCCGACGCGATCCGGCTGGAACGGGACGGATTCACTCCCGCCACGATCGCGACACTCGAAGCACTGGGGCACACGCTCGAATTCCGCGGGCGGTGGGGCGATGTCGAGGCGATCATCCGTACCGCGACAGGGTGGCAG
>JAWXBX010000400.1:0-3240 GCA_034440415.1 Gemmatimonadota bacterium
CATCAGCCGTCAGCCAATCGCCCTTGGCCGTTAGCAGCAAGCATTCAGCAACGGCCAACCGCCGACCGCCTACTCCCTTCCACCTGCCACCTGCCACCTGCCAGCTGCTCGCTACCCCTGACACCGCCAGCAGAACACCGTGATCCGTCCATCGATATCGTGGGTGCCGGCGAGCCGAGTCCCGCACTGCCGGCAGGGCTCACCCTCGTGCTCGTAGACCATCAGCTCGAGCTGGAAGTTGCCCGGCTGCCCCGTGCCGGTGCGGTAGTCACGAAAGGTCGTACCCTCGGCGTCGATGGCGGACTGGAGAATGCGGCGGATGTGGTGGAACAGCAGTGCGTACTTGTCAGGCGTGACGTTGTTCGCAGGCCGAGACGGATCGATCCCCGCCGCGAAGAGCGCCTCGTTGGCATAGATGTTTCCCACGCCGACGATCTTCCGCTGATCCATCAGCACCTTCTTGATGGCCTGCCGTGAATTCCGCAGGCCGGCCATGAACGCGTCGGGCGTGAGCGCCGGATCGAGCGGCTCCGGCCCCAGCGCGTGGTCGTAGGCCTCCCACCCCTTGGGGGTCAGCAGCAGCAGTGTGCCGATGCGGCGGACATCCCGGAAGATGAAGTGGGTCCCGTCATCCAGCACGGTCCGCAGGACGGCGTACTTGAGTTCCGCGTCGGTGAGCGGGCGCTTGTAATAGAGGAGGTTGCCACTCATCCCCGGCTGCAGCACGAACCGATGCGTGCCGAGATCGAGCACCGCGTGCTTGGCCCGGCGGAAGACGTTCTGCACCGTGGCGCCGGTCAGCGCCGCGAGCAGGCGCGGTCGGGTGACACCGCGCAGCACATCGATGTGAGACAGGCTGGCCTTGCGGATGGTGCGGCCGAGCAGGATGGGCCGGATGTCGCGCACCATCGTTTCGACTTCGGGGAGCTCGGGCATGGGGGAATGTAGCAGCCGGAAGTCGTCAGCCGTCAGCCATCGGCCGTCAGCCAACGGCTATTGATCCCTACTTCCTTTACCGCTTACCGCCTACCGCCCACTCCCCACCGCCTATCCTCGCGCTGCCTCCCGCCAGCCGATGTCGCGCCGGTAGACCTTGCCGGCGAACTCGATTCGCTCCGCTGTCTCCCGGCTGAGGCGCTGCGCTTCACGGAAGGTCGGGGCGACGGCAGTCACGTTGAGCACGCGGCCGCCGTTCACGCGGAGGATCCCGTCGGCGCCGCGCACCGTGCCGGCGTGAAAGACGCTGACGCCGGCCGGCAGGGTCGCCGGAATCGTGATGGCCGCCCCCTTCTTCGGATCGTCGGGATACCCCTCGGCAGCGAGGACGGTCGTGACGGCGTGTGCGTTTGCGATCGTAAGGGGCCCGGGTGCTTCGCCCCGCGCTGTCCGCCAGAGGCACTGGGTCAGGCCGCTGGTCACGAGCGGCAACACGACCTGGGTTTCCGGGTCGCCCAGCCGACAGTTGAACTCCACGACCCGGAGTCCGCCGTCGGGCCCGATCATCAACCCTGCGTAGAGCACGCCGTTGTAGGGAGCGCCGCGGCGGGCCAGTTCGGCCAGTGTTGGCCGCAGCACCTCGCGCACCGCGCGGTCGAGCAGCTCGGGCGTGCCGAGGGCGACGGGGCTGTAGGCGCCCATCCCACCGGTGTTGGGGCCGGTGTCGCCCTCGCCGAGGCGCTTGTGATCCTGCGCAGCGGGAAGGAGCGTGATGTCGCTGCCATTAGTGATGGCGAGCAGGGAGAGCTCCTCGCCCGGCATGAACGCTTCGATGATGACGACGTCGCCCGCGGTGCCGAACTTCTTCTCGCCCAGCATGGAGCGCACTGCGGCTGTCGCCTCGCCGCGCGTCGCACACACGATGGCGCCCTTGCCGGCCGCAAGTCCCGACGCCTTCACCACCAGCGGCTCCGGGTGCGCATCGACGTACCGCAACGCGGCCGTCAGGTGGGTGAAGGTGGCGCTGGCAGCGGTCGCCACGCCCGCGCGCAGCATGACATCCTTGGAAAAGGCCTTTGAGGCCTCGATCTCCGCCGCTGCGCGGCTCGGGCCGAACACCACGCGACCTTCCGCCCGCAGGCGATCGGCAAGACCGAGCGCGAGCGGTCCCTCCGGCCCGACGATCGTCAGGTCGATGCCATAGGCATCGGCCGCGTCGGCCAGCCGATCAATGTCCGTGGCGCTGATCGGGAGGTTGGTACCGAGCTCTGCGGTGCCCGGGTTTCCGGGAGCGCAGTAGATGGTGGCGCTGGGGTCCTCGTGGCGGAGTGCCGAGACGATCGCGTGCTCCCGGCCCCCGCCGCCGACGACCAGCACCCTCACGGCTTCTGCGCCTTCTTGAAGGCGTCGCCCACCCGCCCGGCGGCCTTCTTCGCGGCATCGACCACCTGGCCGAAAGTCTCCTTCGCCTCGCCGGCGTAATACTCCTTGGCGGCGGAGAAATCCTCGCTGAGCGGGCGGTCACCGGAGGAGCCGCGCCGGACATACTCGCCCCGCAGGATCCGGTCATAGGCTCCCCCGGCAATCCACTGCTGCAGTTCCGCGGCCCGCACCGTGTGCATCGGATGGGTGAGCATCAGCGTGCTCATCACCTTGTAGACCACATCGAAGCCGTCGTTGCTCGTGCTGTACTCGTGGGCCTGGGCCATGAATGTGTCGAGGTCGAGCTGGCCGGCGTACTGCGGCGGGCGGACGCCGCCGGCCATGTTCAGAAACAGGCGCTGTGAGGCGAGCGGGTCCTGCCCGCCGAGCAGGCCGGCCCGATCGGCGGAGAGCTCCGCCTTGCGGGACCATTCCAGGAAGGCCAACCGCACTGGCAGCAACGCGATACCAGCCAGGAAGGGCAGAGCGGAGGCGCTCACCAGAAAGAGGATCGCGGCGATCGTGCGGTAGAACGCATGCCCGCTCATCACATGCCCCAGCTCATGGCCCAGGAGGACCCGCACTTCGTCATCATCCAGCAATTCAAGTGCAGCGGAGTGCAGGACGATAAATGGGTGGTCGATCCCGTAGGCGCCGGCATTGAACACCGGTGTCTGGGAGACATAGAGCTCGGGGATCTCGACCCAGTCGAATGTCGTGCACACTTCGACATGGGTAGTCCAGAGCTTCGGAAACTGGGTTGGCCCGACCCGCACCGCATTGGCCTGGAACAGCAGCCGGATGCCGCGCTCACCACCGAGAAATGCCAGGAGCTTGCGCGTGATTTCTTCAAAGCCCGGAACCGACCGCAGGGCCTGCAGC
>JAWXBX010000401.1:0-2517 GCA_034440415.1 Gemmatimonadota bacterium
CCATCGCCCCCACCGGCATGCCGGCCCGGAGCCCGAAATTGGCGATCGCCTTCTTGGCCCGGGTCACCACTGGCCGCTGACCGGTGATCGTGGCCAGCTCCTCGACCACGGCATCGAGCTGCTTGGGGTTCTTGGTCGCCTCGCCCAGGCCGACGTTGAGCACCACCTTGACGATCCGGGGCACCTGGTTCGGGTTGGTCAGGCCGAAGGCCTTGGCCAGTCGCCCGCGGACCACCTGCTCGTAGTGCAGCTGCAGCCGAGGCGCACCCTCGCGCACCTTCGGCGCCGGATCGACGGCCCCAACGGGGACGGATGCCTTCTTGGACGTCTTGGCCGGCGGGCCGCCCGCGGACGGCTTGCGGGCGGGAGCCTTTGCGGTCTTCTCTGCCATTTACCGGTTCCTCGGAATCGACTGGCCCGACTTGATGGCGATCCGTTCCACGGTGCCATCCTTGTCGACCTGACGGCGGATCCGCGTCGGGGCACCGGACTTGGGGTCCACCAGCATCACCTTGGAATGATGGATCGGCGCGGCAAATTGCATGATGCCACCCTCGGTGGTCTGGGTGGCCTTGCGGTGGCGCTTGACGATGTTGACCCCCTCGATCGTCACCCGCCCGGTCTTGGGATAGACCCGGAGCACCCGCGCCTGGGTCCCCTTGTCATCACCGCTGATCACCTGCACCGTGTCGCCCTTGGTCACGTGCATCTTGACCCGGACCACCGGCTGGTTGCGCAGGCGCTTGGCCTTCTTGTGGACGAGCGGCTTCATGTCAGAGCACCTCCGGCGCAAGCGACACAATCTTCATGTATTTCTTCTCGCGCAGTTCACGGGCGACGGGGCCGAAGATACGGGTCGCCCGCGGCTCGCCCTTGTCGTCGATCAGGACCGCAGCGTTCTCGTCGAACCGGATGTAGGAACCATCCCGGCGCCGCACTTCCTTGGCGGTGCGGACGATGACGGCCTTGGCCACGTCGCCCTTCTTCACCTGCCCGGTCGGGATGGCGTCCTTGATGGCCACGACCACCGTGTCGCCCAGGCTGGCGTAGCGGCGCCGAGTGCCGCCCAGCACGCGGATCACCAGCGCCTTCCGGGCGCCGGAGTTGTCCGCAATCTTGAGAATCGTTTCCTGCTGTACCATGCCAGCCTCGCTGTGCCCAGTGGTCGGATGCGGTGCCCGAAGGCGCCGTTACTTCGCCCGTTCGACAATCTCGATCACCCGCCACCGCACCGTCTTGGCGATGGGCCGGGTCTCCATGATGCGCACAGTATCGCCCATCTTGGCGTCCTTCTCGTTCCGCGCCTTGAACTTCGAGCTGCGCGTCATCTGCTTGCCGTACATCGGGTGGGCAAACCGGCGCTCGAGCAGCACCGTCACGGTGCCGGTCATCTTGTCGCTGGTCACCACGCCGGTGCGCACCTTGCGCCGGGCACGATCCGCGTCGGGAGTCTTCACGTCATTCATGGTATCCATCCTCAGGCTGGGCCGCGCTTCTGGCGCAGGACCGTCAGAATCCGGGCAATGTTCCGCCGCAGGACCCGGAATTGCATCGGGTTGTCAATCGATTCGGTCGCCGAACGGAACCGGAGCCGAAAGCGCTCCTCCCGAACCTCGGTGAGCTTCAGCTCAAGGTCCTCGACCGACATTTGCTCGAGTTCGTTGGCCTGCATGACTCAGGTCTCCTCACGCTTCATGAACCGGGTCCGGAGCGGCAGCTTGGCCGAGGCCAGCGCCATCGACGACCGGGCCAGCGCCTCAGGCACACCCTCGATCTCGAACAGGATCCGGGCCGGCTTGACCACCGCCACCCAGCCCTCGGGATTGCCCTTGCCCTTGCCCATGCGGGTTTCAGCCGGCTTCTTGGTGACCGGCTTGTCCGGGAAGATCCGGATCCAGACCTTGCCGCCGCGCTTCATGGCGCGGGTCATGGCAACCCGGGCCGCCTCGATCTGCCGGCTGGTGATCCAGCCCGGCTCCAGGCACATCAACCCGTACTCGCCAAAGGCAATCGTGTTGCCCCGCGTGGCGATCCCGTTGGTGCGCCCCTTGAAGGTCTTGCGGTACTTGATCCGCTTGGGTGCCAGCATGGCTCAGGCTCCCGTGCTGTAAGTGCGGCCGGTCACGTCCTCGACCACCTCACCCTTGAAGATCCAGACCTTGATCCCGATCGTCCCGTAGGTCGTCTTGGCCGTGGACGTGGCATAGTCAATATCGGCCCGCAGGGTGTGCAGCGGCACCCGGCCCTCGTGGTACCCCTCGGTCCGCGCGATTTCGGCGCCGCCGAGGCGGCCCGAGGCACGCACCTTGATCCCCTGGGCGCCCATCCGCATGGCACTCTGGACCGCCCGCTTCATGGCACGGCGGAACGAGACTCGTTGCACCAGCTGGTGGGCAATGTTGTCGCCGACCAGCTGCGCGGACGTCTCGGGGCGCTTGATCTCCTCGACGTTGATCGCGGCTTCCTTGCCGGTCAGCTGGGCCAGCTCGTCGCGCAGCTGGTCGGCGACAACATTGC
>JAWXBX010000402.1:0-7773 GCA_034440415.1 Gemmatimonadota bacterium
ACCGGGGGGTGGTGGAAGTCAGCCGTCAGCTGTCAGCCATCAGCCATCAGCCACTTGCTACCGCCCACCGCCTACTCCCTACTCCCTCGTCCTCCCTATAGTATTCCCCCGTCCTTCCTTTCAGGTAGAGCTGCCGTGCCCGACGCCCCGACCAGCCAACTCGATGCCATCCCGCTGCCCGCCCTCCCGGGGGAATCGGTGGTTGCCCGGTGGAATGGAATCGAGGTGCTGCTGATCACGAACAGTTCCTCCGAGGCGGAGCGGGGACTGGCCGATCAGGTGGCTGGTCGCGCCATGCGGGATACGCCGTTTCACACGCCGGCCTTCAGCATCGCCGATCGTGAGGCGGAGACGCGCGTCTTCCTGGTGCGCGAACGAGGGCTCGCCGTTGGACTCGCCGTCCTGCGGCCTCGGCCCCGCTGGGCCTGGTGGTCATGGGATGACTGGGATGCGGAGCGCCGGCCCGGCACCGGCGTTGCACGGATGACGTCGTGGACCGTGGAGATCATCTGGATCCACTCGACCGCGCAGGCCCGCGGACTGGCCCACCGGCTGCTCGAAGTGGCCGCGGGGCAGGTGGATCAGCCGGTGGCGTCGTTCGGCTGGCGTCGGCCGTTCACCCCCTCGGGCGAGGGGTTCGTGCGGCGGTGCTGTGCGGAGGGGTTCTGGGTGCCGGATTAGGTGGCAGGTGGCAGCCGGCAGTCAGCAGCAAGGGCCCTGACGCCAGCCCTCCCTGAAAGCTGCCACCTGCTCGCTGCCACCTCAGAAAAAATTCCGCACCACCGGAATCGTCTCCCGCCTGAGCCATCCTACGATCAGCGACGTCACAAAGACCGTGATCGCCAGTCCGAAGAGCAACCCGCCATCGCCCTGCACCTCGATGCCCAGCTTGGTCAGGTGCGACATGATCGCGCCGCTGATCACCCCGAGCGCCAGGACCGCGCCGAAGCCGGCGGTGGCGGGAATCAACAGCAGGATCGCGGCGATCAGCTCGACCACCCCGGAGCCGATGCGGCCCCACGGCTCGAGCCCCAGCGTCGTGAAGATGTAGACCGACTCGGGCGCGCCGGTGAACTTGAAGTAGAGGGTCTGCAACAGGATCGCGGCTGCGACGAGCTGGCAGATCCAGCTCATGATGGCTGCGTTCCTGGTGAGCATCCCTGCCTCGGTCTGTGCCAGCATGGGTCGTCCTCTCGCGGTCAGGCCCTGTCTGACCATCAGTTAGTGAGAGCGGATCGCGTCGCGGTGCCGACGAACGAGCCGCCACAATTCCCGGAGCGGCGTGGGGACCGCGCCGCGGGCGACATTCGCCGCCGCGATCTCGAAACAGAGCCGCCACTGCTGGCGCAACGTCCGGTACGCCGAACTCAGGGTGTTGGCCGGGTCGTAAATGCTGGTGGCTTCGGCGGTGGCGCCGTTCAGTTCGACCACCCGGAAGTCCCTGCCCGCCTGGAAGGCGGTGATATCCATCGTCCGGATATCGTATCGGCCGAACCAGAACCCACGGAATCCCTGGCTGAGCTGGTCGATTGCCGCCTCGAGCTCTGGCGTACGAACCCAGCCGCCATCCAGAAACGTCGCACCGAGGCAATGAGTTCCCAGCTTCACCAGCGGGATGGTCTCCCCCGCCTCGGGGATCCAGCCGAGCCGGCTGGTGTGCTGCCTGAGGTGGAACGGCGCCATGCAGACCGCACGGTCGTCGGCGAGGATCAGCTCCTCGAGCGTCCGGGTTCCGTCGCCGGTGAGGGAGAGGAATCGCTTGTCGGTGATCGAGAAGATCTCCCCTCGGGCCGCCCCCGGACGCCGCAGGTAGAACACCCCGAATTCCGCGCCCGGTGCGTACGACTGCACGATCGTGTCACCCGCCGCCCGTTCGAGGTACCGCTCGACCTCCGTCTCGGACTGGCAGAGCGAGACGCCGGATCCCCGCTCCCCGATATCCGGCTTCAGTACCAGCGGCCACTCCGGCGCGCGTAGCGAGCGGAAGGTGAGCGCCCGCCTGAGTCGCTCCGCTGGCGCGAGTGCGGCCGGGATCAGCTCCCACGGCGCCACCCGGTCCGGGCTTCCCGACAGTCCGGCCAGGATCTGCGCCTTCGACTCACCGACAAAGCCGCCGCCGGGAATGGCGGGATTCACCGCCGTGAACAGCGTGACACTCCGGTGCTTGAGCCCGAGCCAGAGGATGTACAGCACCACGGGCGGATAGAACAGCCAGCGGGGCCAGAACTCCCATCGGCTGAGGCGGCGCCAGCGGGAGAGCAGCAGGCGCCGACCCCGCCAGGTCGTGAGGGGAATGAACAGCTTCAGCAGCAGGAACAGCACCAGCCCGGTGATGCTGAGGTAGAGCGTAGCATGCCGCGTGAAGGCGCCGAGGATGCGCTGCACGACTTCCCCGAAGGCGGCCGAGATGCCGACAAGGAACGGGGTCCACACCACGCAGGCCGCGAAGAAATAGGCGGCGAACTTTCTGAAGCTGGTGCGGAGCATCCCGGCCGCGAAATAGGTGGGCAGGCGGGTTCCGGGGAGCAGGCGGGTGACGAAGACCAGTGCCGCGCCTTTCCGCGTCACCCATTGCGAGCCCCAGGTGACGGCGTCGGGCGACAGGAACCAGCGGACCGGCGCCCGCTCCAGCACCGCTCGTCCAAAGCTTCGGCCGGCCAGAAAGACGAGCATGTCGCCGCCGAAGATGCCGACGAAGCAGGCGATCGTGCCCGGGAGAAAGCCCAGCGTTCCGCGAGCGATCATCAGCCCGGTCGCGATGCAGGTCAGGTCCTCGCTTACCAGCGTCGCCAGCGCCAGCAGCAGCATGACGACCACGAGTGCGATGCCCTCGATCTTCGGAATGGTGCGGGGATCGAACGGCTCGGCGGCCCGGGCGATACGGGCCGGGTCCGCCGTTGCCCGCACCGGCGCAGTGCCTGCGTCGACCCGGTCGAGGAACACCGTGATCGCCGCCGCTACGGCGTCCGGCCGCATGAACGCGGTGAAATGGTCGCCCTGGTCCATCTGCAGCTCGGCCTGGGGCACAAGCCGCGCATGCTCGCGCGCGACCGCCGGCGCCACGAGCGGATCATGCTCACCCTGCAGGATCAGCATCGGCCCGGCGTACCGCTCGAGGATGCCCCGCAGCGGTCGCTGGTCGGTGTCGAAGAAATTGCGGGCGTAGGCGACCGAGAGCACCGCGTCGTCCATCCAGCCGAAATGCGGCACCGCCTCCCGCAGCAGCCAGAGGCCCGCCAGCTGGAGTCCGTGGATCCCATGATTCAGGTGGTAGTCGCCCAGCAGCTCATACTCCTGGGCGCCGATCGCCGAGAGCATCGTGATCGAGCGCACCCGCGCAGGCGCCAGCTGCTGCAGCTGGAGGACGACGCCGCCCCCCATGCTGAAGCCTACCAGGTGGACCTGGGCGATGTGCAGGCTGTCGAGCAGCTGGAGCAGGTAGCGCGCGTGCGCCGCGACCGAAAAGTCGGGCACGTCGCGGCTCGAGCCGCCGAAACCGGGCAGGTCGGGGGCGAGTGTCCGGTGACGAGCCGAGAGACGCTCCGCCAGTGCGGCGACCTCGTCGTTGTCCCCCGGACTGCCGTGGACCAGCAGGACCGGCGGGCGCGCGGCGTCGGCGAAATCGGTGGGATGGTCGATCCACGCCAGCCGGATCGGACGCGGCAGCTCCCGGCTGTGCGCCACGGCCCGGAGCGAGATCGCCCGCTCATCCGCTCGCGGTGCGCTGTCATACGGGTGCATCCAGCGCAACAGATGCGAGGCCAGCAGTGCCGTGAGGTAGCCCCACAGCAACCAGCGGCGTCGGCGTGGCGCCGGCGGTCCCGCCTTCGGTGTACTCAACGGACTGGCTCGATGGTCGCGATCCGGCGGGGGATGTTCAGCGAGACTGGGGGGACCTCACGGCAGGGGGATGCTCCGGTGTGCGCTAGCGTCACCTGCCGGGACGTCACGCTGACCCGGCTGTAGCTCTGGGTCTCGGCGTCTGTCCGGTGCATGCAGATGGAGAGCCGGCCACGTTCCGGCAGGTGACTGCGATGGAGCGCCTCGAGGCCCTCGAGCGTCACGGGCGCGAGTGAGGAGAATCGTGCGATGCGGGACTCGGCGACCTCCGGCTCACTCACCGCGGAGCTGGTCGCGAGCAGGCCGGATGCATTGCTCGAGGAAAACGCGAGCTGCTCGCCGTCCCAGCGCGCCAGGTGCGCGTCGCTGTCCGGCGCCACGATGATCAGCGTGAACGGCTGGACCTGATGGAGGTCGGTGCGCGTGAGTGTGGAGCGGGCGTCGGCCGCCGCTGGCGAGACGATGAGATCGAGCAGCAGCAGTCCCCGGCTCAGCGGTGCCGCCGGTGCGACGTAGCCCTCCACCCGGTAGCGGTTGAGCAGGGAGAGGGTGAGGCCGAAGGCGTTGACGGCGAGCCAGCTGCCGCCGAAGTCCCCATCGAGCGGAGCGAGGTACGGTACGCCGCGCTGTTCCCGGACCGCCGGCGGCAGCGCCGGAGCGCGGGTGAATCGTTCGTCACGGTTGCAGCAGAGGGAGTAGCCGCCCGGCGTGCGGAGCCAGCTTACCGTGCACATGCCGCATCACGGCGGAGTGCGGCCAGGGTGGAGGGGGCGACACCGAAACTGTCGCCGACCTCGACGCCAACCCGCCGGAGCAGCTCCTTCATGAGCGCGTAGTGATGCACGGTGTGACTGACCAGAAACTGCAGCTCTCGCTTGACCGTGGAGTCACTCCAGTCCGGTTCCTCCGCCGGTCCCGCAACGCTCCGCACCGACACCCGGATCTGGCGCGCACCGAGACTGGCGGGGAGCCGATCGAGATCCGTCAGGAAGCCGAGGGCGGTCGCCAAGGCGAGGGCCCGATCGGTTTCCAGCGGGACCTGCCGGGCGCGCGCGTCGTAATCGATCTCGCCGGCGGCCAGCCCGATGAAGAAGGCGTGGTAATGATCGAAGACATGACGGAAGTGAACCCCGACCGCCGAGACACCGGGCGGGGCACCGCCGCTGGCGTAGGTGACATCGTCCAGCAGTCGCAGGGTCGCGACCGCCTGGTCCAGGACGATCATGTTGCCCTCTACAGCTTCCATGCGCTCGGGCATCCTCACTCCATGACAACGGGTATGAACTGGGCGGACACCGCTTGGTGCAGGCGCGCCGCCAGCTGCTTACGATCGGGGTCGGCGATCGGTTCCGCGCCCAGCCGCAGTGTCGCGTCGATCCGGGGGAGCTGCGCCAGCCCGACGAGATGACGTCCGAACGTCATGTCGCCCCACCAGCACACCGAGAGGTGGGCCGGTACTGACCCGGACGGCGTCCGGTAGCTCACGCTTGCATAGTGCACCGGCGAGCCGGTCGTCGCCGCCCACTCCAGCAGGGCCGGACGAAAAGGCAGCACCGTCTGGCCCGCGGTACTCGTCGCTTCGGCAAAGATCGTGACGCCATCACCCGCGGCGAGGGCGGTGGCAACCTGGTCCAGCACCCGCACGGTGTCGCGCCGCGCTGTGCGGTCGATGAAGATGGTGTCCAGGGCCCACGCCAGGAAGCCGAAGACCGGCCAGCGGCGCACCTCCTGCTTGGCGACAAACCGGGTCGGCAACTTCGCGGCATAGATCACGATATCGAGGTAGCCGAGATGATTCGACACCAGCAGAAAGGGGCGTGAGGGCGCCGCACCCTCGACCAGGGTGTGGACTCCGAGGAGCCAGAGGATGCCGTGGGCGCTGCATCGGACGATGTTGCGCCGGCAGACGCGTCGCCCATCGGGCCACCAGACCAGGGCGACCTGGATCGCCAGCACGGCGCCCATCGTCAGCAGAAGCCAGAGCGCGAGCCCCATCAGGCGAACGACCGCCCGCAGACCGACCGCCGGTGTTTCAGCGGAAGAAGAAGCGATAACTGTGGTCGTCAAGGGCGGCGATATCCAGGGCCACGAGAAAGTCGATCGTCTTGAACTGCCGGTCGATTGCCGGCGGTCCGAACACCTTGGCGCCGAGCGAGAGATAGCTGGCGAACAGTGGCGGAATGCTGACCTCACACGCCACCACGGCGGCGGGATCCGCCCCACCGCAGCTCAGCGCGGGGAGCGGCGGGGCGAGCAGCGTGGGATGCACGTGGCCGGCCCGCATGAGATGCTGCATCGTGGCCAGTCCCAGCGCCTCGTCCTGCGACGTCAGCGAACAGCAGCCAAAGAGATGGCGCTTCTCGTTGTGTACCAGGTAGAGCGCCAGCCCGCGCCACAGCAGATTGAGCACCCGGCCGTTGCGATGCCCCTTGGCCACGCAGGCCCGGCCGACCTCCACCGCCTGGCGCACAAACTCCTCCGGCAGCCCGCCGAGATCGAATTCGGCCGCCGAGTAGAAGCCGGCGCCGGCGGCGGCCATCTCGGAGGTTTGCAGCCGGTAGGTGCCGACTACTTCGCCCGTCGTCTCGCAGCTGATCAGGAGGTGATGAAAGTGCGGGTCCAGGTCGTCGTGGTCCCGCCCGCTGGCAAACGCGCTGTCCAGCCCCTCGCCCAGTTCCAGATTGAAGACCTGGAACCGAAGTCGCTCGATGGCATCCAGATCCTCGACCGTCTGGGCAAAGCGGACGACATAGCGCCCGGCGGTCAGGACCTCATGGGGCAGTCGTTCCGGGAACGCCGGGTAAGGCGTGCCGAGCTCGCGCCGGGCATAGTCGGTTTCCGTGCCGGCATCCCGCTGCTGGGGGTTCTGCATCGCGGTCATGGCGCCCCTTCATCTCGGCCGGGGAATCAGGGAACAACGTCTCGCGGCCGCCTTTGGTTCCGCCGGAAAATCTTCACCCTGCCGCGGGCGGGCGCTAGGGTGACCGGGGATGGGGCATGCGGGAGCCCCAACCGGGCCCTGCTGGAGGGGCCTGGGGCGTCTCCCCGACGGCCGGTTTCGGATTAGGTTCCGGCCATGTCCTCCTCGCTCGATGATTTCATCCATCAGGTCTCGCGTGCCCGCGCGGGCTACGCCCTGCCGGTCCAGGCCCACCGCCTGGCCGAGGATTTTACCCATGCGGCCCTTGCGCTGCTCTTTCCTCATTTTGCCGCCTCGGAAGGCGGGGCGACGGGTGAAGTCCGGGCGGAGCTGGAGCGCCTGCGGGGCCAGCTCGACGGCTTTCTCCTGGCCCAGGGAATCCCTCCCGAGCATGCGACGCTGATCAGCGCCGCGTTCGCCGCCGACCTGCCGGAACTGCATCGCGAGCTGCTGCTCGATGCCCGCGCGACCTGCGAGGCCGATCCGGCGGCGAAGAGTGTCGACGAGGTTCTGCTCGCTTATCCGGGATTCCTCGCCCTTGCCTGCTACCGGATCGCCCACGGCCTCACCCAGCTCGGCGTCAATCTCCTCCCCCGGCTGGTCACCGAGTATGCCCACCGGCAGACCGGGATCGACATCCATCCCGGCGCGCAGATCGGGCGGTCGCTGGCGATCGACCATGGGACCGGCATCGTGATTGGCGAGACTTCCGTCATCGGCGACCGGGTGCGGCTCTACCAGGGCGTCACCCTCGGCGCGCTCAGTGTGCGCAAGGACCTCGCCCGGCAGAAACGCCACCCGACCATCGAGGATGATGTCGTGATCTACGCCAACGCCACCATCCTCGGCGGCGAAACCGTCATCGGGGCGGGCAGCGTGATCGGCGGCAACGTCTGGCTGACCCATAGCGTGCCACCGGGGTCGGTGGTGACGCATGGTGGAACGATTGAGCGGGCGAGGGCGGCGGATGAAGTGTTGCTGGAGTACAATATCTGAGGGTGGCAGGTGGCAGG
>JAWXBX010000403.1:0-3771 GCA_034440415.1 Gemmatimonadota bacterium
CCCCCCCATAGCGCCCCACGCCCCACTCGATCCACATCAGCGGGATCCCGACCAGCAGGAAGGCGATGAAGTACGGGATCATGAATGTCCCGCCGCCGTTCTCGACCACCTGGCGCGGGAAGCGGAGAAAATTGCCTAACCCCACGGCGTTGCCGGCCATGGCGAGTATCAGGCCGATGCGGGAGCCCCACTGTTCACGGGGAGGGGATTCGGGCAAGGGGACTCGAAGTGTGGTGGTAGAAGCAGGGCTGCCATCGGCACCTGGTCGGGGGCCGTCAGCCATCAGCTATCAGCCGTAAGCTGTCAGCCTTCAGCCTTCAGCCTTCAGCCTTCAGCCTTCAGCTATCAGCCTCTGACGGCTGTCGGCTGACAGCTACAAATTGTAGTTCGGCGCTTCCCGCGTGATCGTCACGTCGTGCGGATGGGATTCACGCAGGCCGGCGCTGGAGATCTGCACCATCTCCACCTCGAGTCGCAGCGCGTCGATCGTGCCGGCGCCACAATAGCCCATGCCGCTCCGCAACCCGCCCACCATCTGGAACAGCACGTCGCCGACGGGGCCCTTGTACGGCACGCGGCCCTCGATTCCCTCGGGCACCATCTTGCTGCTGGAGAGTTCGCCTTCCTGGAAATACCGGTCGGCGGAGCCGTCCTGCATGGCCGCGAGGCTCCCCATGCCGCGGATGGTCTTGAAGCGGCGGCCCTCGGCGAGGACCGATTCGCCGGGACTCTCGTCGGTGCCGGCGAGCATGGACCCGATCATCACGCTGCTGGCGCCGGCGGCGAGCGCCTTCACGATATCGCCCGAATACTTGACGCCGCCGTCGGCGATGACCGGCACGTCGCCGGCGCCACGCACGGCATCGATGATCGCCGTGATCTGCGGAACGCCCACCCCAGTGACGACACGGGTGGTGCAGATGCTGCCCGGACCCACACCGACCTTCACGGCGTCGACGCCGCGGCGCACCAGTTCGCGGGCGCCACTCTCGGTGGCGACATTGCCGGCGATCAGCTGGACCTCGGGAAAGGCCTGCCGCAGCATCTCGACCGTCTGCAACACGCCCTCACTGTGGCCGTGGGCCGAATCGATCACCAGCGCGTCGGCGCCGGCATCGATCAGCGCCCGGGCGCGCTCCCGCGCCTGGGCGGTGCCCCCGACCGCGGCCGCGACCCGCAGCCGGCCATGCTGATCCTTGTTCGCGTCGGGAAACTGCCGCCGCTTGAAAATGTCCTTGACGGTGATCAGGCCCTTCAGCACGCCCTGCGCATCGACCACCGGCAGCTTCTCGATCCGGTGCCGGGCCAGGATCCGCTCCGCCTCATCGAGGCCGGTGCCCACCGGGGCGGTGATGAGCCGCTCCTTGGTCATCACCTCCTGGATCCGCTGCTCGAGGTTGCGCTCGAACTGCAGGTCGCGATTGGTGATGATGCCGACCAGCAGGCCGGCGCCGTCGACGATCGGCACACCCGAGATCCGGAAGCGCGCCATCGCCGCCGCCGCTTCGCGGAGCGGCCGGTCGGGGGTGAGTGTGATCGGGTTCATGATCATCCCGCTCTCACTGCGCTTGACCCGGTCAACCTCCTGCGCCTGCCGCTCGACCGACATGTTCTTGTGCAGCACCCCGATGCCGCCGGCCCGCGCCATCGCGATGGCCATCGCCGCTTCGGTGACGGTGTCCATCGCCGCGGCGACCAGCGGGATGGGGAGCGGAATCTGGCGAGTGAGGCGGCTGGCGACCGAAACCTGCCGCGGATGGACCGACGAATAGCGCGGGACCAGCAGGACGTCATCGAATGTGAGCGCCAGTCCGGGGCGGATGGGGCTCATGCGAGGGACGTTCCGTTGTGAATGGGGAGTTCCATCTCTAAGTCTACGGCGCGGACACGGGGCAACGCAAGCGGGCGGGGGCCCAGCGGCACCAGCTGCCGGGCCCTACCTGCCGAACTGCCGCAGGTGATGATCGAGCCAGAATGCCCCACTCGGCCCGTTCCACCAGCGACTCACACTCCGCCAGGTCCGCCGCCCAGTCGCCCGGGGCGGTGGTGAGCATCTCGGGCACGGTCGGCACCTTGCCCGGCGGTGCCTGCAGCCCGGTGTGGATGACCACCCATCGGACCAGCGTGCGTGTCAGCAAGGACCCGCGTGGCCGCGAGGGCAGGTCGCCCAGCGCGACGCGGAGCTGGTCCGACAGGTGACAGACCATCCGCGGCGCCGTAAGCATGCCCCAGCCCGGCTGGGTTGTTGTGGCGCCTCGGAGTGAGAAGCAGCAGCTCCGGGCGCCCGGGCCTTTGGGGGCCGGAGGAGCTCAGGTCGGGCGGGCCCGTTTCCAGATCAGGTACACCGGCCACCCCAGCGCGACGATGCCGAGGCCGGGCCAGGTGTAGAGCGGCTTCTTCACCAGCAGGATCGCCATGAGACCAAGCACGGAGATCATGTACAGCGCCGGCAACCACGGGTAGCCGAAAGCGCGCACCGGGCGTGGCCGGTCGGGCTGGGTGGCCCGGAGCCGGAACAGCGCCAGAGTGGTGAAGAAGTAGAACAGCAGCGAGGCGAAGATCACGTAGTCGAGCAGGTTGCCGTAGGTCCCGCTCAGGCACAGCACCATCGCCCATACCGCCTGCGTCACCAGCCCGAACACCGGGGTCCGAAAGGTCGGGTGGAGTGTGCCCGCCTGACGGAAGAAGAGTCCGTCCTGTGCCATCGCGTAATAGACCCTGGGACCGGCGAGCACCAGCCCGTTCACGCAGCCGAAGGTGGAGAGCATGACGGCGACAGCCATCAGCACGGCCCCCGCCGGCCCGAACATCACCTCGGCCGCCGCCACGCCCACCCGGTCCTGTGCCGCGTGCTGCAGCCCCCGCGCGAGCGCATCGGCTCCCTGCGCGTCACCGCCGAAGGGCAGGACCTGCAGGTAGGCCAGATTGGCCAGCAGGTAGAGCAGGCACACTACGCCGGTGCCGACGCCGAGCGCGAGCGGCAGATTGCGCTTCGGATCCCGCACCTCGGCGGCGGCGAAGGTGACGTTGTTCCACGCGTCGGCGGAGAAGAGACTGCCGACCATCGCGGCACCGAAGATCGGGATCAGGGCCAGGCTCCAGCTCCCCGTGCCCCAGAAACCCGCGGCATTCGCCGCCGCCACCTCCGGCTGCCGGAAGAGGGTGAGCCCCAGCGTGATGAGGGCCGCGAGGGCCCCCACCTTGGCGATCGCGAACACCGTCTGGACCCGCGCCCCCAGCGCCACGCCACGCACATTCAGCAGGGTCAGGCCGAGCACGACACTCAGCGCGACAAGCCGTTGCCATGAGAGCCCCAGCTCGATGGTGCCACCGGGCATCGACAGGTGACCGAAGGAGAGAAAGACGTCCGGCGTGATCCCCGGGAGCAGCACACTGATGAATTTGCCGAACGCGACCGCCACGGCAGCGATGGTGCCCGTCTGGATGACGGTGAACAGGGTCCAGCCGAAGAGGAAGCCAAGCAGGGGGGAGAGACCATCGCGGAGGAAGACGTACTGCCCGCCGGCCGCGGGCATCATGGCGGCAAGCTCGGCGTAAGCCAGCGCACCGGTGACGGTCATCAGCCCGGTCACCAGCCAGATGAGCATCAGGGCACCGGGCCCCCACTCGTTGACCTGGCGCCCGATATCGGCGGACACGATGAAGATGCCGGACCCGATCATGGTGCCCACCACCAGCGAGATGGCGGCGAGCGGCCCGATGCCCTGGACGAATTGCGAATCGCTGGCGGGTGACGCCGGTGTGCCGCTC